>DATCZK010000038.1:0-10571 GCA_036525975.1 Burkholderiaceae bacterium
GCGTGGGCATCACGCGCGGCGGGTCGTCGGCGGCGATGCGCACCGTGGCGAAACCGCTGCCCTCGCGGCGGTGCACGCGCGCGCGCAGCGCCTCGAGCGCGGCCGGCGTGTCGACCGTCTCGGTCCAGGCGAAGTTGCAGGCGCGCGCGATCGCGGCGAGGTCCACGCCGAGCGCGGTGTGGCTGGGCTGCATGCCGGTCTCGCCGTACATCCGGTTGTCGAGCACCGCCACGGTGAGGTTGGGCGGGCGGCGCGCGCCGATCGTTGCCAGCGCGCCCGCGCCCATCAGCTGCTCTCCGTCGCCGGTGATCACCAGCACGGGGCGCGCGGGCTGCGCGAGCGCAAGCCCCAGCCCGATCATCGCCGCGCCGCCCATCGCGCCCCACAGCGTGAAGTTCAGCGCGTGATCGCCGGCGGCGGCCACGTCCCAGGTGGGCGAGCCCAGCCCGCTCACCACCAGCAGGTCTTCGCGCTGCGCGAGCAGCGCGCGCACCGCGTCGCGCCGCGAGAGCAGGGCGCCCATCGTCATTTCACCCACGACTTGCGGCCCAGCATGCGCTGCGAGAACAGCACGGCCACGGCCTGGTCGCCGACGAACGCGTCTTCGATCGCCGCGGCCACTTCGTCGGCCGCGCGCGCGGTCTCGTCCACCCTGCGCACCGCCAGCCCCATCGAGGCCAGCGCCGCCGGCGTCGCGCGACCCATCGGCACCTGCCAGGGGTTGAACTCGGCCCACTCGCCGCGCATCGTGACCAGCGCCACCAGCGGGAAGCGGCAGGTGGCGACCAGGCTGAGCATGTTCACGCAGTTGCCCACGCCGCTCGACTGCATCAGCAAGACCGATCGCTGGCCCCCGAGCCAGGCGCCGCAGGCCGCCGCGACGCCCTCCTCTTCGGTGGTGAGCGGGTAGGCGTCGATCGCTTCGCTCGCGTGCGCGCGCCGGATCAGGTGGCTGTGCCCGGCGTCGGGCACGTAGCACAGCTGCGCGATGCCGCCGCGCTCGAGCGCCTCGAACACCTGGTCGCGCCAGTCGGGCGCGCCCGGGGCCGGCGGCGCGGCCGCGCGCCTGGGGGAAGCTTTGGCGGCAGGCATCGCCGAATCAGCCCGCCAACGCGTCGCGCAGCGCCGCCGCGCACAGCGCGACGGCGACGTTGGCCTCGTCGATCACCTTGCCCATCGGCACGAAGCCGTGGATCTGGCGCTCGAAGCACAGCTGCGTGGCCCGGTTGCCGGCTTGCGACAGGCGCTGCGCGTACTGCAGCCCTTCGTCGCGCAGCGGGTCGAACCCGGCGGTGAGCACGAGCGCGGGCGGCAGCCGCGAGATGTCCTGCACCAGCAGCGGCGATGCGCGCCAGTCGTGGTCGTGCGCGTCGCCGCCGAGGTAGTTCTCGTGGTAGTAGGCGATCGACTCGCGGGTGAGCAGGTAACCCGCGCCGTTGGTCGCGTGCGAGGGCGCGGTGCGGCGCTGGTCGGTGGCGGGGTAGATCAGCAGCTGGAACGCGATCGGCAGGTCGCCCGCGTCGCGGGCCGCGATCGCAACCACCGCCGCCAGGTTTCCGCCGGCGCTGTCGCCGCCCACCGCGACGCGCGCAGCGTCGAGCCGCAGTTGCGCGGCGTGCGCGTGAACCCAGCGCGTGGCGGCGATGCAGTCGTTCACGGCGGCCGGGAACCTGTGCTCGGGGCCGAGGCGATAGTCCACCGAGATCACCGCGCAACCGGCGCCGTTGGCCAGCCCGCGGCACAGCGTGTCGTGGGTGTCGAGATCGCCGATCGTCCATCCGCCGCCGTGGAAGTACAGCAGCACCGGCAGGGTCGCGCCCGCCTGCGCGCCGAGCGGGCGCACGAGCCGCATCGCAATCGGCCCGTGCGGGCCGTCGGCGCTCAGCTCGCGCACCTCGGCCACCGGCGGCGCCTCGGGCTGGGTGAGCGCGGCGCGCGCGTGGTAGCCGCGCCGGGCCTCCTGCGGGCTGAGCGTGTGCACCGGGGGGATCGCTTTCGCGACGAACAGGTCGAGCAGCGCGCGTGTCTGCGGGTGGATCATGAGGTCTCCGTTGCCCGCACATCTTAGCCGAGCGCGGCATCGGTGGTATCTTGAAAGACTCGAGGAGCCAAGTCGATGGTGTCGAAATCCGCCCACTCGCCGCCGCGCGCGGCCACGCGCCGCCGCGCGCTCTCCGCGTTCGCGGCGCTCGGAACGCTGCTTCTGCCGCTGCGCCCCTGGGCCGCGGTGCGCGCCACGCCGCCGCTGGCCGAAGGGCCGTTCTATCCGGAGCGCTTTTCGGCGCAGCCGCGCCCGAACCTCGTGCTCGGCGCGATCGAGCCCGAGGCGCTGTTGCGGCTCGCCGGCAGCGTGACCGGCGCCGACGGCCGGCCGGCCGCGGGCGCGCGCGTGGAGATCTGGCAGTGCGACCCCGACGGGCACTACCACCACTCGCGCGACAGCCGGCCCGAGCAGCGCGATCCGCGCTTCGCCGGGCACGGCTGGATGCTCGCCGACGGCGAGGGTCGCTACGCCTTCGACACGATCCGGCCGGTGCCGTACGCGGGCCGCACGCCGCACATCCACGTGGCCGTCCACCACAACGGCCGCCGCGCGCTCGTGACCCAGGTGTTCGTGGAGGGCGACCCGGGCAACGCCGGCGACATGCTGTACCGCTGGCTCCCGCCGGAGGCGCGCAGCCGGCTCACGCTGCGCCTCGAACGTGCCCAACGCGGGCTCGCCGGGCGCTTCGACATCGTGCTGGGGTGATCGCGCGCGGGCGCCCCGCCGCCGTTCCGTTCGTTCTCGTCACGGTATTCCTCGACGTCCTCGGCGTCGGGCTGATCATTCCGGTGCTGCCGGCGCTGGTGGGCGAGTTCGCGCCGCGCCCGGACCTGCAGTCGTACTGGTACGGCGCGCTCGTCGCCGGCTTCGGCCTCGCGCAGTTCCTCGCCGGGCCGGTGCTCGGCGCGCTGTCCGACCGGGTGGGTCGCAGGCCCGTGCTGCTGGCCTCGCTGTTCGCGCTCGCCGTGCACTTCCTCGCGATCGCGCTCGCGCCCACGCTCGCGGTGATGCTCGCCGCGCGCGTGCTCGGCGGCGCGGCCGCCGGAACGATCCCGGTGGCGAACTCGTACGTGGCCGACGTCGTGCCCGAGCACCTGCGCGGCGCGGGCTTCGGCAAGGTGGGCGCGATGTTCGGGCTCGGTTTCATCTTCGGGCCGATCGCGGGCGGACTGCTCGGCGCGATCGACCTGCGCTGGCCGTTCTACGCGGCCGCCGCGCTGGCGCTGTTGAACGTCGCCTACGGCTGGGCGATCCTGCCCGAATCGCTGCCGGCGGGATCGCGCACTTCGTTCTCGCTCGCGCGCGCGAACCCGTTCTCGGCGCTGCGCGCGCTCGCGGGCACGCCCGGCGTGGGCCGGCCCGTGCTGGTGTTCGCGCTGCTCGCCTGCGCGCAGTTCGTGCTGCACGCCACCTGGGTGCTGGTCACGACCGCGCGATTCGGGTGGGGGCCGCGCGAGGCGGGGCTGTCGCTGTTCGTGGTGGGCGTGGTGGCGGCGCTGATGCAGGGCTTTCTGATCGGGCCGCTGATCGCGCGATTCGGCGAGAAGCGGCTCGCGGTGATGGGCATGTGGTCGGGCACGATCGCCTACGTCGCCTACGCGACGCTGCCGCAGGGGTGGATGATGTACCTGGTGATCCTGGCCAACATCGTGGGCTTCGCCGCGGTGCCGTCGCTGCAGGCGCTGATCTCGCGCGAATTCGACGCCTCGCGCCAGGGGCTCGTGATGGGTTCGCTCGCGTCGATCAACGGCGTGATGCTGGTGTTCTCGCCGCTGCTGGGCACCGCGCTGTTCGCGCAGGTGGCGCACCTGCCGGCCGACGACCTGAGGCTGAGCACGAGCTTCTTCGTGGGCGCCGCGCTGCACGGGGCGGCTGCGGTGCTGGCCGCGCGCGGCGTGGTCGCGCCCGCGCGCGTCAGGGGCTGAGCGTCTCGAGGAAAGCGACCAGGTCGTCGATCTCGGCCTCGCTCAGGCGCAGCGGCCTGAGGATCGCCTCGCCGTCGGCGTGCAGGCGGTCGGGGTCGAGCTCCGAGTAGTGGCGCACGACGGCGCGCAGGTCCGGCTTGCTGCCGTCGTGCATGTACGGCGCGCTCGAGCGCAGGTGGCGCAGGCCCGGCGTCTTCCACTCGCCCCAGTTGCGGTGCTGCAGCACGACGGTGCGCGTTCGAAGCGACGCGGGCAGCGGCGCGCCCGCGGGCTCGTCGTTCAGCCGCGAGAGCAGGTTGAATCGGTCGGAGCGCACGCGCTCGATCCCGGCGTGCCGGCCGGGGTCCACCCGCCCCGGCGCGACGATGAACGGGATGCCCACGTCGTGGAACTCGCCGTTCGTGAAGCGCGGGCCCACGTGGCAAAGGCCGCAGTTGCCGCGACCCAGGAAGATCTTCAGCCCGCGCTTCGCGGCCTCGGGATAGGCGGCAACGCCGTTGCCATCGCCCGCGACGAGCGCGTCGCGAAAGTCGTCGAAACGCGTGCGCGGCGAGACCAGCGTCTCGAGGAACGCGGCGATCGCCTTCGCCAGCCCCGCCGCGATGCGGTCGTCGTCGGCGTCGAGCGGCCCGAACAGCGCGGCGTGCTCGCGGGCCAGCGCGCGGTCGGACCGCACCAGCGCGGCGAGGCGCGCGGTCGAGGCGCCCATTTCGCGGCTCGCGAGCATCGGCCTGATCGACGCCGACCACAGGCTGTCGGCGCCGCCGTCCCAGCCGAACCAGCGCTGCCAGGCGAGGTTGAACAGCGCCTGCGCGTTGCGATCGTGCTCGCCCAGGCCGCGCGCGCGGGCGCGCCCGTCGGTGAAGCCCCTGGCCGGGTCGTGGCAGCTCGCGCAGGAGATCGTGCCGCTCGCGGACAGGCGCGCGTCGGCGAACAGCCGCCGCCCGAGCGCGATCGCGCGCGCGTCGCCCGAGACCGCGTTGCTCGGGTCGCGCGGCGGCTCGGCCGGCCACGGCCCGTGGCGGGCGATGCGCGCGATCTCGTCGGCGCCGAACTCGACGGCGCTCGCGCGGGCGCACGGCAGCGCGAGCACGAGGGCGAAGGCGAGGGCGAGGGCGAAGGGGCGCACGAAGTCGAGGGCGAAGGGGCGAACGAAGTGCAGGGCGAAGGGGCGCACGGGCGCGAGGGCGCCGGCGCGCAGGCGGGCCAGCGATCGGCGGGGCGCCACCCGCTTCACCCGCGGCCGCATTCAGCGAAGCGTCGTGTCGTGCGTCAGCCGCTCGGTGCGCGATCCCACGCGCACGTCGAACACCAGCTGCCAGCGGCCGGGCATGTGCAGCACGACGCCGTCGGCCGTTGCGCGACCGCCCTCGGTCGCGCTGATCCTCGGGGCGTAGTTCATGCCGTGGCGATGCTCGGGCATCACCGCGTCGAGGGCGATCGACGAGACGGCGCCCGCGGCATCGCGCGCGCAGGCCGCGATGTCGATCGAGAACGGCTGCCCCACCGCGACAGGCGCCGGGCGGGCCCGATACGCGAGCAGCACGCCCGCCGACTCCACCCGCTCGGCCTTCTCCCCCAGGCCGGCGATCGCCGCGCACCCGGCGCTCGCGCCCCCGGCCGGCGCGCGCGCGCGGCTCGCCGCCCAGACCGGCACGACGAAGGCCTCGGCGTTGCGCCAGGCGATGCCCTCGGCGAGCGCGGGGGGAAGCGCCGCGAGCCACCCGCGCGAGTACTCGGCGTGCACCGGGATGTAGTGCAGCCGCTCGGGCGTGAAGGTGTCGGTGCCCACCATGAAGCGGTCGGGGAACTCGCGAAACGCCTCCAGCCAGTCGGGGTCCACGCCCGACGACGAGCCCATGTCGCTGCGATAGGCGAGATCGGCGCGCAGCCCGGGGTGGCGGCGCAGCATCTCGCGCACCGCCTGGGGGCGGTCGAAGCCCGCGTGCGCCCACAGCACGCGCGCGCCCGGGTCCTGGCGGAAGATGCGCTCGATCGCGTCGGCGTCGGAGTGCGCGTGCAGGATCAGGCGGTGGCTCTTCGCGAGCTCCACGATGCGCCGCGGCACCGGCAGGTCGGCGTCGGCGCCGTAGAGGTGGAACTCGCCGATCGCGGCGTAGCGATGGCGGCCCAGCCGCTCCTCGACGTGCCGCGCGACCGACTCGTCGCGCGCCCAGGTGGAGAGCTCGCCCCGGCTGCGGTAGGGGCGCAGGCTCGGGATCACCAGCTCCGGCGCGGCGGCGTAGAGCCTCTGCGTGCCTTCGTCGTTCGAGCTCGAGACCAGCGCGTGCCTCAGGCCCGCCTTGCGCATCAGCGCGATCACGTCGGCCGTGGGCACGACATCCCACGCGTCGTGGCTGTAGTGCACGTGGGCGTCGAAGATCGGAAGCGGTTGCGCGGCGGCCGTCGCGTGAAGCAAGACGGCTGCGATCGAAAACGCGGCCGCTGACGACGCGGCCGCGCGGGCTGCTGTGCGCATCGGGGCTCCTTGCGGGTATGCTCGCGTGATCGTAGCGCAGCCGCGCACCCACCGCCGCCCCCGGCCGCCGCCACCCGGGCCGGGGCGCAGCGCCGCTGCCTCAACCGGGGTTGGCCAGCACCGGGGAAGCCAGATGCCGCGATTCGCAGCCAACCTGTCGATGATGTACACCGAAGTGGATTTCATCGAGCGCTTCGGCGCCTGCGCCGCCGACGGATTCGAGGCGGTGGAGTTCCTGTTCCCCTACGCGCTGCCGGCGCAGCGGATTCGCGACGAGCTCGACCGCCACGGCCTCGCGCAGGTGCTGTTCAACGGGCCGCCCGGCAACTGGGACGCCGGCGAGCGCGGCACCGCGAGCCTGCCCGGGCGCGAGAGCGAGTTTCGCGACGGCATCGAGATGGCGATCGAATACGCGAAGGTGCTCGACTGCCCGCGCGTGCACGTGATGGCGGGGCTGGTGGCGAGCGAAGCCACGCGCGCGGCGCAGCGCGAGGTGTACCTGGGCAACCTCGCGTGGGCGGCGGCGCGGCTCGGCGACGCGGGTCTCACCGCGCTGATCGAGCCGATCAACACGCGCGACATCCCGGGGTTCCTGCTCAACACGCAGGCCGACGCGCACGCGATCGTGGAGCGCATCGGCGCGCCCAACCTGAAGGTGCAGATGGACCTGTACCACTGCCAGATCGTGGAGGGCGACCTGGCGATGAAGATCCGCAAGCACATCGCCGGGGTGGGCCACTTCCAGATCGCCGGCGTGCCCGGACGCCACGAACCCGACGCGGGCGAGGTCAACTACCCGTACCTGTTCGCGCTGATCGACGAGCTCGGCTACGAGGGCTGGATCGGCTGCGAGTATCGCCCGGCCGGCAAGACTTCCGAAGGGCTCGGGTGGATGAGGGCGGCGCATCGGGCAAAATAGCGGTTTTCGGAGCGTCCGATGGCGGCCAGCGCACGCCCCACCGTCTACCAGTCGAACATCAGGTCCCTGCCGCTGGTGGCTCGCGGCAAGGTGCGCGACATCTACGCGGTGGGCGAGGACAAGCTGCTGATCGTGACCACCGACAGGCTCTCGGCCTTCGACGTGGTGATGAGCGAGCCCATTCCCGACAAGGGCCGGGTGCTCAACCAGATGGCGCTGTTCTGGTTCGAGCGGCTGGGCGACGTGGTTGCGAACCACCTCACCGGCATCGCGCCCGAGTCGGTGGTCGCGCCCGACGAGGCCGCGCAGGTGCGCGGCCGCGCGATGGTGGTCAAGCGCCTGCGCCCGATCCTGGTCGAGGCGGTCGTGCGCGGCTACCTGATCGGCTCGGGCTGGAAAGACTACCTCGCCAGCGGCGCGGTCTGCGGCATCGCGCTGCCCGCCGGGCTCGAGCAGGCGGCCCGGCTGCCGCAGCCGATCTTCACGCCGGCCGCGAAGGCCGAGCTCGGCGAGCACGACGAGAACATCAGCTTCGAGGAGGTTTGCCAGCGCATCGGCGAGCCGCTCGCGGCGCGCATCCGCGAAGTGAGCCTCGCGCTGTACCGGCGCGCGAGCGAGTACGCGGCGAGCCGCGGCATCATCATCGCCGACACGAAGTTCGAGTTCGGCCTCGACGCGTCCGGCGCGCTGCACCTGATGGACGAAGTCCTCACCGCCGACTCGTCGCGCTTCTGGCCGGCCGACTCGTACCGCACCGGCACGTCGCCGCCTTCGTTCGACAAGCAGTTCGTGCGCGACTACCTCGAGACGCTCGCCTGGGACAAGCGCCCGCCGCCGCCGCCGCTGCCCGAGCAGGTGATCGAGCGCACGGCGAACAAGTACCGCGAGGCGCTGGCGCGGCTCACGGGCGCGGAGCTCGCCCACTGAGCGGCGCGCGGCAACGGCAATCGACAGCAGGCGAGATCGGGGGAACGGATGGGCGCGAAGAGAAAGACCGGGCCGGTGCAGGTGGGCGTGCTGATGGGCAGCAGCAGCGACTGGGAAGTGATGCAGCACGCGGTTGCGGTGCTGCGCGAATTCGGCGTGGCGCACGAGGCGCGCGTGGTCTCGGCGCACAGGATGCCCGACGACATGTTCGAGTACGCCGCCGGCGCGCGCACGCGGGGCTTGCGCGCGATCATCGCCGGCGCGGGCGGCGCGGCGCACCTGCCCGGCATGCTCGCCGCCAAGACGATCGTGCCGGTGTTCGGCGTGCCGGTGCCCTCGAAATACCTGCGCGGCGAGGATTCGCTCGCGTCGATCGTGCAGATGCCGCGCGGCGTGCCGGTGGCCACGTTCGCGATCGGCGAGGCGGGCGCGGCCAACGCCGCGCTGCACGCGATCGCCACGCTCGCCACCACCGACGCCGCGCTGGCCGACAAGCTCGAGCAGTTCCGCGCGCGGCAGACCGAGGCGGCGCGCGCGATGACGCTGCCCCGGAGCTGATCCGTTGAACTCGCCCGAGAGCGCACCCGCGCCGCTCGCCCCGGGCAGCTGGCTGGGGCTGCTGGGCGGCGGCCAGCTCGGCCGCATGTTCGCGATGGCGGCGCAGAGCATGGGCTACCGCGTCTGCGTGCTCGACCCCGGCGCGGACAGCCCCGCGGGCGCGGTCGCCGACCGCTGGATCCGCGCCGCTTACGAGGACCCCGCGGCGCTCGCCGAGCTGGCTTCGCTGTGCGGCGCGGTCACGACCGAGTTCGAGAACGTTCCGGCCGCCGCGCTGGAGGCGCTCGCGCGCAGCGTTTCGGTGAGCCCGCGTGCGGCGAGCGTGGAGATCGCGCAGGACCGCATGCGCGAGAAGGCCTTCGCGCGCCGGTGCGGGCTCGCGGTCGTGCCCTATTGCGAGGTGCGCGCGCCGGCCGACCTCGAGGCCTCGGACGAGGCGCTCTATCCGGCGATCCTCAAGGCGGCACGGCTCGGTTACGACGGCAAAGGCCAGGCGCGCGTGGCCAACCGCGCCGAGGCGCTCGCCGCGTTCGAGGTCATGGGCGCGGTGCCCTGCGTGCTCGAGAAGATGCTCGCGCTCGACGTGGAGGTGTCGGCGCTGGTGGCGCGCGGCTTCGACGGCGAGTCGGTGGTCTACCCGATCGCGCAGAACCTCCATCGCCACGGCATCCTCGCCTCGAGCACGGTGCCCGCGCGCATCTCGCAGGAGGTGGCCTGGCGCGCCGCCGACGCCGCGCAGCGCATCGCGGCCGAGCTCGATTACGTGGGCGTGCTCTGCGTGGAGTTCTTCGTGCTCGCCGACGGCTCGCTGCTGGTGAACGAAATGGCGCCGCGGCCGCACAACTCGGGCCACTACTCGATCGACGCCTGCGTCACCAGCCAGTTCGAGCAGCAGGCGCGGATCATGGCGCGGCTGCCGCTGGGCGACGCGCACCAGCTCGCGCCGGCGGTCATGATCAACCTGCTGGGCGACCTCTGGTACGCCGACGCCGCGTCGGCGCAGGCGCGCGAGCCCGACTGGCGGCTGGTGCTGCGCCACCCGCGCGCCAAGCTCCACCTCTACGGCAAGACCGAGCCCCGGCGCGGCCGCAAGATGGGGCACGTGACGGTGCTCGACGAGACGGCGGAGCGCGCGATGCACGTGGCCGACGACATCGCCCACGATCTCGGAATCGGCTGATGACGGCCGGCATCGCCGATGCGGCGAAGCGGCTCGCCGCCGGCGGGCTCGTGGCGTTTCCCACCGAGACGGTCTACGGGCTCGGGGCCGACGCGACCAGCGCGCAGGCGGTGGCGGAGGTCTACCGGACCAAGGGGCGGCCGGCGGGGCACCCGCTGATCGTGCACGTGCTCGACGAGGCGCAGGCGCGCTGGTGGGCCGAACTGGGCCGCGACGCGAAGCGGCTGATCGACGCGTTCTGGCCGGGTCCGCTCACGCTGATCGTGCCCAGGCGCCCGGGGGCGCCGGCCTTCGCCTGCGGCGACGAGCCCACGATCGGCCTGCGCAGCCCCGCGCACCCGGTCGCGCGCGCGCTGCTCGAGGCCTTCACCGCGCTGGGAGGGCACGGCATCGCCGCGCCCTCGGCGAACCGATTCGGGCGGGTGAGCCCGACCGAGGCGGCGCACGTGCGCGCCGACCTGGGCGAGGCGCGCCTGCTGATCCTCGACGGCGGTCCCTGCGAGGTGGGGCTCGAGTCGACGATCGTCGACCTCTCGCGG
>DATCZK010000039.1:0-3046 GCA_036525975.1 Burkholderiaceae bacterium
GCGCGCGCGAGGCCGGCGAGCGCGGCGTCGGCCGTCGCCACCGCGCCCACGGAGCGGGCGAGGGCGCCGCTCGCGCGTCCGTCGAGCCACAGCATGTTCACCGGCGCGCGACCGGCAGCCTCCCGCCGGGCGTTCGCCGGGTGCTCGTGCCAGTGCATCTGCACCTCGTTGAGCAGGCGGCGCCACTGCCGCGCCCCGGGTCCCTCGGGCAGGTAGGCGTCGATGCTGCGCCCGCAGGCCATCGTCCACGGGCACGCGCGCACGTCGGGCGATCGCTCGGCGGTGAAGAACCAGCGATCGGGCGAAGCCAGCTCGAGCGTGTAGCCGGTCTCGGCGAACAGCGGCGCGATCGTCGCGGCGAGCTCGTTCGCATCGCGCGCGTCGAGCGCGAGGTCTCCGGGATCGGCGAGCCGGACCTGGTCGTACCCCACCTGCACGTGCGCGGGCCTGAGGCTCCAGCGCGGCGATCCGGGGCCGCGCCCGGCGTCCCGTCCAGCGTCGTGCCCGGTGTCGTGCCCGGGGTCGTGCCCGGCGTCGGGCCCGGGGTCGTGCCCGGGGTCGTGCCCGGGGTCGTGCCCGGGGTCGTGCCCGGCGATGGCGTGGGCGGCATAGGCTTGCACCGCGTCCTCGTCGGGCACGGCGAGGCGCGCGCGAAGCCACGCGTCGGCGGGCGACTCGCGCGCGGCGCGTTCGTCGTGCGCGCGGTCCCACAGCGACCTGCCCGCGCCAAGCAGCGCACGCAGGCGCGCGCTCGCCACCGCGCCGCGAATCTCCTTCGCGGCCAGGTCGAACGCGTCGGGCGAGGCGCCGTCATCGCGGTCGGGCGCGGCGCCTTCGCACAGCAGGATCAGTTCGGCCATCGGCAACGGCGGCGGCGCGCGCGACGAGTCTCGGGCGGGGCGGGTTTCACCGGGGGATTCTATGGCAAACTCGGCCCGGCCCCGGGGACGCGCGGCGCAGGCGTCGTGCGTCGCGCCGGCGGCGGTGCGCCGGATCGGGCGCCTTGCACCAGCTCACCCACGGGAATTCGCTTGCCACTTCCCTTCGAACTCGAGATCGGCCTGCGCTACACGCGCGCCGGGCGCCGCAGCGGGCAGCGCAACGGGTTCATCTCGTTCATCTCGGCGCTGTCGGTGGCGGGCATCGCGCTCGGCGTCGCCGCGCTGATCACGGTGCTCTCGGTGATGAACGGCTTCCAGAAGGAGGTGCGCGACCGGATGCTGTCGGTGCTCTCGCACATCGAGGTGATCGCCGGGCGCGAGCCGGTCTCCGACCCGGCGGCGCTGATCGCGCGCGCGCGCGAGGTGCCGCGGGTGCTGGCCGGTGCGCCGTACGTGACCGGACAGGCGATGCTGTCGCGCGACGCGTCGGTGCGGGGCGTGCTGGTGCGCGGCATCGACCCGCAGCGCGAGGGCGACGTGGCCGACTTCATCCGCGACGTGAAGCCCGCCGCGCTGGCCGCGCTGCGCCCGGGCGAGTTCGGCGTGCTGATCGGGCGCGAGATGTCGCGCCAGCTGCTGCTCGAGCCGGGCGATCGCTTCGCGCTGATCGCGCCCCAGGGCACCCTCACGCCAGCGGGCGTGATTCCGCGCCTTCGCCAGCTCACCGTGGCTGGCGTGTTCGAGTCCGGCCACTACGAATACGACTCCTCGCTGCTGCTGATGAACATCGAGGACGCGGCGAAGCTGTTTCGCGTCGAGGGCGTGAGCGGCGTGCGGCTGCGCACCTCGGACATGGCCGAGGCGCCGCGCATCGCCGAGCAGCTCTCGCTGCACCTGGGTTCCGAGTTCTACGTGCGCGACTGGTCGCGCGAGAACCGCAACTGGTTCGCCGCGGTTCAGATCGAGAAGCGGATGATGTTCATCATCCTGATGCTGATCATCGCGGTGGCCGCGTTCAATCTCGTGTCGATGCTGGTGATGACGGTCACCGACAAGCGCTCCGACATCGCGATCCTGCGCACGCTCGGCGCCACCCCGGCGAGCGTGATGCGCATCTTCGTCGTGCAGGGAGCGGCCGTGGGGTTCCTCGGCACGGTGCTCGGGGTGCTGCTCGGCGTGCTGCTCGCGCTCAACGTGGACACCGTCGTGTCGGCCGTGGAGTCGCTGTTCGCGTTCCAGGTGCTGCCCAAGGGCATCTACTTCATTTCGCACCTGCCGAGCGACCTGCACGCCGAGGACGTGGCCGTGATCGGGCTCACGTCGTGCGTGCTCGCGTTCGTCTCCACCGTCTACCCCAGCTGGCGCGCGTCTCGCGTGCGCCCGGCCGAAGCGCTGCGCTACGAATGAGCACGGTGCCGAACGAACCCGCGGTGATCTCGTGCCGGGGGCTGGAGAAGACCTACGGCGAGGGCGAGCTGGCCGTGCGCGTGCTCACCGGAGTGGAGTTCGACGTGGGCGCGGGCGAGCGGATCGCGATCGTGGGCGCGTCGGGCTCGGGCAAGAGCACGCTGCTGCATCTGCTCGGCGGCCTCGATCGCCCCAGCGCGGGCGTGGTGCGCTGGCTCGGCGCCGACTGCGCCGCTCTGGGCGAGGCCGAGCGCGGCGCAACGCGCAACCGGCTGCTCGGCTTCGTCTACCAGTTCCACCACCTGCTCGCCGAGTTCAGCGCGCTGGAGAACGTTGCGATGCCGCTGCGCATCCGCCGCATGCAAGGCCCGCAGTGCGACGCCCAGGCTCGCGCGATGCTCGAGCGCGTGGGGCTGGGCAAGCGGGTGCACCACCTTCCGGGCGAGCTCTCGGGCGGCGAGCGCCAGAGGGTGGCTCTCGCCCGCGCGCTGGTCACGAACCCGCGCTGCGTGCTCGCCGACGAGCCCACGGGCAACCTCGATCGCGCCACCGCGCGACAGATGTTCGAGCTGATCGATGCGCTCAACCGCGAGCTGGGCACGAGCTTCGTGATCGTGACGCACGACCTCGAGCTCGCGGGGCACGCGCAGCGCGTGATGTCGATGCAAGACGGAAGGCTCGTTGCGGCGCGCGCCTGAGCACGCGGCCCCGATGCTGATCGACACGCACTGCCACCTCGACGCCGCCGAGTTCGACGC
>DATCZK010000040.1:0-21610 GCA_036525975.1 Burkholderiaceae bacterium
GCGGCCCAAGATCTGCACACCAGCGATCGACGCGTGCCTTCCGGCCCCGCCGACCCGCACCGATTCAGCCCTTGGAGAAAGTCATGTTGGACATCTTCGTCTTGTACCTGCACATTGCTTCCGCCGTGCTGCTGATGGGCAGCACCCTGGCCTCGCGCCTGGCCGAGGGCGCGTTGCGCGGCGCGCCCAATCTCGCGACGCTGCGCGGCTCGCTCGACGTCGTGCACAGCACCACGCGCTTCAATCCACCGCTCGCAATGATCCTGCTGATTTCGGGCGCCTACCTCGGCGAGGGAGGCTGGTGGTCGACAATGTGGTTCTGGGTTGCCGTCGCAACCTGGTTCTCGAACCTGCTGCTCGCCGTGCGATTTGTCGTACCGGGTCACCAGTCGCTCGGCATCGCGGCTGCCCAGGCAGGTGATGGGCAGATCCCGGCCGCGATCGATGCGCTGCGCCGTGCGGTGGTGCCCGCCGTCGCGCTCGATGTCATGATCGGGCTGGACTTCGGCACGCTACTGATCATGGTCTTCAAGCCCGACGGCGCGACTGCGTGGCTGTGGCCGCTGCTGTGCGTCGCGGCAAGCTGCGCGATCCGCTTCGCCCGCAACCTGTACGCGTCCGCGCGGACTGCCCCTACGGCTGCGGCGCGGGCGAGTTCAAGATCATCGCAACGATCTTGGCCGCCAGCCCCCTGCCAACGTCGGCTTCGCGTCGGAAGCACACGGCGCAAGCCAGTGCGGTGACGAGTGAGCGGATGGCTGCGGGCTACTTGGATGCCCGGCATTCGGGACATCTGCTTGCACCCGCGCTTGCATGCCGGCGCACCAAAGGAAAAGGGCTCGGCCGCTCGCGCAGCCAAGCCCTCGTGTTCTCTGGCTCCCCGACCTGGGCTCGAACCAGGGACCTACGGATTAACAGTCCGGCGCTCTACCAACTGAGCTATCGGGGAAGAAAGCCGACGATTTTAGCGTCAAGCACCGGGTGCCGCAAGTTGATCGGCGAACCTGGGATAGGTTTCG
This sequence comes from Burkholderiaceae bacterium, assembly GCA_036525975.1. GTDB lineage: Bacteria > Pseudomonadota > Gammaproteobacteria > Burkholderiales > Burkholderiaceae_E > Quisquiliibacterium. The sequence continues at coordinate 1,020 of DATCZK010000040.1, forward strand.
GCGATCTCGTCGCGCACCCGCGCGCGAATGAGCCCGAGCGCTTGCCGGTCGGGGCCGGGCGTGGGCTGCACCGCGGGGTCGCAGTCGAATTCGAAGCCCGTCTGGTCGCGCACCTCTTCCACGCTGTGCCCCGGGTGCACGGTGTGGAGCCGGAAGCGGCGCCGCTCGCGGTCGAACATGAACAGGCACCGCCGCGTGAGCAGGGCGTACGGGCCGCCGGGGCGGTAGATGCCGTCGTCGCGCGGCCCGGGCGCCGAGACGAAGTCCACCTTCGGCACCAGCACCTGGCGGGTGTGTTCCTCGCGAAACAGGATCACCCGCGGCACGAGGTGGTAGAGGTAGGCCGAGCCGAACGAGCCCGGCCAGCGCACGTTCACTCTCGGATACTCGCCCGCGCCCACCAGGTTGATGTTGGCCTGCGCGTCGATCTGGCCGCCGCCGAGGAAGAACGCGCCGATCCGGCCCTGCGCGATCAGGTCGAAGATCTCGACCCCGCCGTTGGTGAACGCGTTGTGGCGGCGCGAACCGAGGATCGACACGCGCACCGGCTCGGCGCCGCGCTGCGCGGCGAGCGCGCGGGCGAGCAGCGCGCCGGCCCCCGGGATGGGCGAAGACGCGCCCACCGCCACGTGCGCCACGCCGCTCAACAGGCGGCTCACCGTGTAGATCAGCAGCTCGGTCTCGGTTGCCTGCTGCATTGCGCCTCGCGCGCCGGGCTCAGGCGCGGGCATGCCCGGCGTGGAGCTCGTGGAGCGCGCGCGCGAAACCGTCGTCGCTGCGCGCGAGCCCGGCGTAGCGCGTCATCGCTGCGGCGTCGGGGCCGTAGTGGCCGGGGAAGCCGGCGGGCCAGGCGCCGCGCGGCGCGTGCGCGATGCGGTGCACGTACAGCGCGGGGAGCACCGCGCCCGCGCGCGCCTCGTCTTCCAGCAGGTTGCCCTCCACGACGTGCTCCACCGTGACGAGCGTGCGGCGCGACGCGTGCGCGAGCAGCAGGCCGTCGCGGTCGCGCCCCAGGAACACGTTGCCGTGGCGATCGGCCGCGGGCGCGTGGAACAGCGCAACGTCGGGAACGATCGCGGAGATCGCGACGATGCGGTCGCCGTCGGCGAACGGGTTTTCGATCACGCGCCAGTCGCTGCGGTGCTCGAGCAGGCTGCTCCCGACGATGCCGCGCAGCGGGATGAACGGAATCCCCTTCTGGCCCGCCTGCAGGCCGGCGTAGATCGCGGGGCAGGTCGCGTCCACGATCTGCACCTGCCCCGAGCGCACCGCCTGCACGAAGCGCGGCGCGGGCCCGAATTCGCCCAGCGACACGGCCGAGGTCTCGATGCGCGCGACGCACCCCGCGCCGATCAGCAGGTCCGCCTCGATGCCCGACACCGGCACGCACACCAGGTGCAGGTCGCGCACCCCGCGCCTCGCCAGCGCGAGGGCGGCCGCCACGGCCGCGCCGCTGTCCTCCTTCGCGATCGCGAGCCGCGTGCCGTCGGGCACGCTCGCCGCGAGCTCGTCCAGGCTCGCGAGCACGCTCAGCCCTCGGGGTCGTCCGCGCGCACGGGCACGCTCAGCCCTCGAGCACCTTCGCGATCGAGTCGGCCACGTAGTCGATGTTTCGGGCGTTGAGCGCGGCGATGCAGATCCTTCCGGTGCTGATCGCGTAGATCGCGAATTCCTCGCGCAGGCGATCGACCTGCGCCGCGCTCAGGCCGGAGTACGAGAACATGCCGCGCTGCGCGGTCACGAACGAGAAGTCGCGCGCCACGCCGCGTTCGGCGAGCCTGGCCACCAGGCCTTCGCGCATCGCGCGGATGCGCTCGCGCATGCCGGTGAGCTCGCGCTCCCATTCGGCGCGCAGCTCGGGGTTCGTGAGGATGGCGGTGACCACGGCCGCGCCGTGCGTCGGCGGGTTCGAGTAATTGGTGCGCACGACCCGCTTGACCTGGCTGATCACGCGCGTGGTTTCCTCGCGCGAGCCGGTCACGATCGACAGCGCGCCCACGCGCTCGCCGTACAGCGAGAACGACTTCGAGAACGAGCTGGCAACGAAGAAGCTCGCCCCCGAATCGGCGAACATCCGCACCGCCGCGGCGTCGGCGTCGATCCCGTCGCCGAAGCCCTGGTAGGCGCAGTCGAGGAACGGGACGAGGCCGCGGCGCTGGAGCAGCTCCACCACCTGCGCCCACTGCTGCGGGTTCAGGTCGACCCCGGTGGGGTTGTGGCAACAGGCGTGGAGCACGACGATCGAGCCGCTGGCGATCGCGCCCAGGCGGGCGAGCATCGCCTCGAAGTTCAGCCCGTGGGTGGCGGCGTCGTAGTACGGGTACGACTGGACCTTGAAGCCGGCCGCCTCGAACAGCGCGCGGTGGTTCTCCCAGCTCGGATCGCTGATCCAGACCGTGGCCTCCGGGTTCAGGCGCTTGAGGAAATCGGCGCCCACCTTGAGCGCGCCGGTTCCTCCCAGGCACTCGAAGGTGGCCACCCGTCCCTCGGCGATCACCGGGGAGTCTTCCCTGAACAGCAGTTTCTGCACGGCCGCGTTGTAGCCGGCGATGCCCTCGATCGGCAGGTATCCGCGCGTGGGCGCGCTCTCGAGGCGCGCGCGCTCGGCCTGACGCACCGCAGCAAGAAGGGGGATCTTGCCGTTCTCGTCGCAATAGACCCCGACGCCGAGGTTGATTTTGGCCGGGCGCGTATCGGCGTTGAACGCCTCTGTCATCCCGAGGATCGGGTCGCGAGGGGCCAGTTCCACGCTGGAGAACATCGAATCGCGCATGATCTTCCTCAAGTCCTTGATTCGTAAAGGGTCAGCTCATCCTCGGCAAGATTCTCTGCACAATATTTGTGCAGACGACTAGCTTTTTGGGAGGCGGATGGGGGATAATTGTCGTTTAGCCTCGAGCGCTCAGTCCAGTCTTTGATCGAGCGCGAGGGAAGTGACGGTTTCCGGCGATGCGGCGGCGCAACGGGAACGGTTGCGCAACTGCAAAATGGTAGCACGCCCCAACGGTGGTGATTTCGACTCAGATGACCGGCATCGTTCAGGACAACTCGGCCTTCGTCTCGTATCCGGGCAGCCCGTTCCAGCTCAAGCGTCCCTTCGAGCCCGCGGGTGACCAGCCGGAGGCGATCGCGCGCCTGCTCGAAGGGCTCGACGACGGGCTCACCTACCAGACCCTGCTCGGGGTCACCGGTTCGGGCAAGACGTACACGATGGCCAACGTGATCGCGCGCACCGGCCGCCCGACGCTGGTGCTCGCGCCCAACAAGACGCTGGCCGCGCAGCTGTACGCCGAGATGCGCGAGTTCTTCCCGAACAACGCGGTGGAGTACTTCGTCTCGTACTACGACTACTACCAGCCCGAGGCCTACGTCCCGCAGCGCGACCTCTACATCGAGAAAGACTCGTCGATCAACGAGCACATCGAGCAGATGCGCCTGTCGGCGACCAAGTCGCTGCTCGAGCGCCGCGACGTGGTGATCGTGGCCACCGTGTCGTGCATCTACGGCATCGGCAACCCCAACGACTACCACCAGATGATCCTGGTGCTGCGCGCGCGCGACAGGATGTCCAGGCGCGACGTGCTCGCGCGCCTGGTGGCGATGCAGTACACCCGCAACGACGCCGACTTCGCGCGTGGCACCTTTCGCGTGCGCGGCGACACCATCGACATCTTCCCGGCCGAGCACGCCGAGCTGGCTGTGCGGGTGGAGCTGTTCGACGACGAGATCGAGTCGCTCCAGCTGTTCGACCCGCTCACCGGGCGCGTGCGCCAGAAGCTGCCGCGCTTCACCGTCTACCCCTCGTCCCACTACGTGACGCCGCGCGCCACGATCCTGCGCGCGCTCGAGACGATCAAGGTCGAGTTGCGCGAGCGGCTCGAGCAGCTGCGCGTGGCGGGCAAGCTGGTGGAGGCGCAGCGCCTCGAGCAGCGCACGCGTTTCGACATGGAAATGATGCAGGAGCTCGGCTTTTGCAAGGGCATCGAGAACTACACGCGCCACCTCTCGGGCGCCGCGCCCGGCGAACCGCCCCCCACGCTCGTGGACTACCTTCCCGAAGACGCGCTGATGGTGATCGACGAGAGCCACGTGACGATCGGCCAGCTCGGCGGCATGTACCGGGGCGATCGCTCGCGCAAGGAGACGCTGGTGGAGTACGGTTTCCGCCTGCCTTCGGCGCTGGACAACCGGCCGCTGAAGTTCGAGGAGTTCGAGGCCAAGCTGCGCCAGTGCATCTTCGTCTCGGCCACCCCGGCCGATTTCGAGGCGCGGCGCTCGGGCCAGGTGGTCGAGCAGGTGGTGCGGCCCACGGGGCTGGTCGACCCGAGCGTCGACGTGCGCCCGGCGAGCTCGCAGGTGGACGACGTGCTCTCCGAGATCAACGCCCGCGCCGCGCGCGGTGAAAGGGTGCTGGTCACGACGCTGACCAAGCGCATGGCCGAGGACCTCACCGACTTCCTCTCCGAGCACGGGGTGCGCGTGCGCTACCTGCACTCGGACGTGGACACGGTGGAGCGGGTGGAGATCATCCGCGACCTCAGGCTGGGCGTGTTCGACGTGCTGGTGGGCATCAACCTGCTGCGCGAGGGGCTCGACCTGCCCGAGGTCTCGCTCGTTGCGATCCTCGACGCCGACAAGGAAGGCTTCCTGCGCTCGGAGCGCAGCCTGATCCAGACGATCGGGCGGGCGGCGCGCAACCTCAACGGGGCGGCGATCCTCTACGCCGACCGGGTAACGGATTCGATGCGCCGCGCGATCGACGAGACCGGCCGGCGCCGCGACAAGCAGCTGGGCTACAACGCCGAGCGCGGCATCGTGCCCCGCGGCGTGGTCAAGCAGGTGCGCGACATGATCGACGGCGTGTTCAACCCCGAGGAGGCGCGCGCGGGGCTGAGGGCGGCGCGGGATCGAACCCGGTTCGAGGCCATGGGGGAAAAGGACGCTGCGCGCGAGATCAGGCGGCTCGAGAAGGCAATGCACGATCACGCGCGCAATCTCGAGTTCGAGCAGGCCGCGAGGGTGCGCGACCAGCTCTCGGCTCTCAAGGAACAGGTTTTTGGGGCGAACGGCAATGACAACGTGGTTCCGTTCGTGGCTGACCGCGCTGCGTAGGCTCGTGGCCGGCGGCGCACACAAGAGTTCAACTACTTCGTCGGGTATTGAAATGGGAAAAAGGGAACCGATCTCTCTGGCAATGAACACGCGGGTGCTGTTCGTCTGCATGGGCAACATCTGCCGCTCGCCGATGGCGGAGGGCGTGTTTCGCCAGCTGGTGCGCCAGGCGGGGCTCGACGACGTGGTCAAGGTCAGCTCGGCGGGCACGCACGGCTTTCACGCGGGCGAGGCGCCGGACAAGCGCGCGCAGGCGGCGATGGCCAAGCGCGGCTACGACATCTCCGACCTCAAGGCGTCGAAGGTCTCCGACTCGGCATTCGACGAGTTCGACATGATCCTCACGATGGACTGGGACAACCTGCAGGCGCTGCAGCAGGCCTTCCCGAAGCGCGCGCACCACAAGCTGCAGCTGCTGATGCGCTTCGCCACCGAGCACGAGACCGCCACGATCCCCGATCCCTACTACGGCAACGCGCAGGGATTCGAGCAGGTTCTCGACTACATCGAGGACGCCTGCGCGGGCCTGCTCGACGTGGCCAAGCGACGGGCCACGCAGGTGGCCGCGGCGTAGCGCCGGCCGGCGCGGGCGGGCGAGAGGCGCGGGCGGGGCCGCTAGTAGCGCTTCATCAGCGACAGCAGCCGCCGCGCGAACCGGTGGTACGGCGGCAGGAACAGCCCCAGGGCGTTGATCCTGGATTGCCGGAACACCGGGGTGAGCTTGCTCATCGCGTCGAAGCCCCACTTGCCGTGGTAGTGCCCCATTCCCGAGGGGCCGATCCCGCCGAACGGCAGGCTCTCCTGCGCCATGTGTACCAGCGTCTCGTTCAGGCAGGCGCCGCCCACGTGGGTTTGCGACAGCGCCCACTCGCCGCGCTTGCGGTCGCGGTCGAACCAGTACAGCGCGAGCGGGTGCGGCAGGGCGTTGACGAACGCCACTGCGTCCTCGGGCCGCTCGTACGGGATCACCGGCAGCAGCGGGCCGAAGATCTCTTCGCGCATCACCCTGAGCGAAACGGGCGGATCCACCAGCGCGAGCGGCGCCATGCGGTGCGCGGTGTCGTCGAGCGATTCTCCGTCGAACAGTTCCTCGATCCGCGTTTTCGCGGCGCGCGCCTCGAGCAGGTAGCCGGACAACCGCTCGTAATGGTGGCGATCGACGATGCTGCAGTAATCCTTGTCGTCCAGGCCCGCCGGGTACATCCGCCGCGCCTGCGCGCGCGCGCAGGCCACGAATTCCTCGAGCGCGTCTCGCGCCACCAGCACGTAGTCGGGCCCGATGCAGGTCTGGCCGGCGTTGATCAGCTTGCCCACCAGGATCCGCTCCACCGCTTTCGCGATCGGGTAGCCGGGCGCGATCACGGCCGGGGTCTTTCCGCCGAGCTCGAGCGTGACCGGGGTGAGGTTGACGCTCGCCGCGGCCATCACCTTGCGCCCGACCGCGGTCGAGCCCGTGAAGACCAGGTGGTCGAAGGGCAGGCTCGCGAACGCGGCGCCGGTTTCCGGGCCGCCGAGCACGACCGCCACCTCGTCGGGCCGAAAGGTCTCGGCAACCAGCTTCTGCATCAGCAGCCCGTAGGCCGGCGTGAGCTCGGAGAGCTTGATCATCGCGCGGTTCCCGGCCGCCAGCGCCCCGGCGAGCGGGCCGACGGCCAGGTACACGGGGTAGTTCCAGGGCACGATGATCCCGACCACGCCCACCGGGCGGGGCATCACGTAGGCACGCCCGGGCAGGAACCACTTGCTTGCCCACGCGCCGCGCGGCTTCATCCAGCGGCGTCCGCCGCGCAGCGCCGAGCGGATCTCGCTCAGGCTCGGAAACAAGTCGGTGATCTGGGTCTCGATCGAGGGCCTGCCGGCGAAGTCGGCGTCGATCGCCGCCTCGATCGAGCGCTCGTTGGCCAGCAGGAGCTCGCGCAGGCGCAGCAGCCGGTCGCGCCGCACGCCCCAGTCGGGGAACGGCGCCGCCGCGTGCGCGGCACGTTGCGTGTGCAGCAGGTTCTCGAGGCCTGACGGCCCGTCGCTCTGGTTCATGGGGGGGCGCCTGGTGGCCTTCGGATTCTAGTCCATGCACGGGCCAAATGGATCCTCGCGGGGCGGTGGCAGTTGCGCCGCACCATAAAGTCGACTAAAATGGTGGGGAATCAGACAGGCCAGTGGGCCGATGCCGTTTCCTCGGCAATTCACCGATCCCGCGGCCCTCTAAAACTGGAGCAAGACCATGCGTTTGACTACCAAGGGTCGCTTCGCCGTAACCGCGATGATCGACCTCGCCATGAGGGAACACCAGGGCCCCGTGACGCTGGCCGGAATCAGCCAGCGCCAGAAGATTTCGCTGTCGTACCTGGAGCAACTGTTCGGCAAGCTTCGCCGCCACGAGCTGGTGGAGAGCACGCGCGGCCCGGGGGGCGGGTACTCGCTCGCGCGGCCGATGAAGAGCATCAGCGTGTCGGACGTGATCTTCGCGGTGGACGAGCCGGTCGACGCCACGCAGTGCCGCGGCAGGGAGAACTGCGACGACGACGGCAGGTGCATGACGCACGACCTGTGGGCGAACCTCACCAAGCGGATGGTCGACTACCTCGACTCGGTGTCGCTCGCCGAACTGGTCGATCGCCAGCGCGAGCGCGAAACGGCGGAGCCTTCGTCCAGGTTGTCGGTGCTGCGCGAGCATCGCGACGCGCTGAACTTTCCCACCTCCACGCTGCAGCCGATTCGCGTCGACGGGACGCGCGCCCGCACCGCGACCTGATCCGGCGGCGCACCAACATGAGCGAGACCAAAGAGATGTTGCAGCTTCCCGTCTACCTCGATTACTCGGCCACCACGCCGGTGGATCCGCGCGTGGCGCAGAAGATGATCCCCTTCCTGAGCGAGAAGTTCGGCAATCCGGCCTCGCGCAGCCACGCCTACGGCTGGGCTGCCGAGGCCGCGGTGGAAGAGGCGCGTGCGCAGGTCGCCGGCCTCGTGAACTGCGATGCCAAGGAGATCGTCTGGACGTCGGGGGCCACCGAGTCGATCAATCTCGCGCTGAAGGGCGCGGCGCACTTCTACCAGGAGCGGGGCAAGCACCTGATCACGGTCAAGACCGAGCACAAGGCCACGCTCGACACGATGCGCGAGCTCGAGCGCCAGGGTTTCGAGGTCAGCTACCTCGACGTCGACGCCGAGGGCATGGTGGATCTCGCGGCATTCGAGCAGGCGCTTCGCAAGGACACGATCCTGGTTTCGGTCATGCTGGTGAACAACGAGATCGGCGTGATCCAGGACGTGGCCGCGATCGGCGAGATCTGCCGCTCGCGCGGCATCGTGTTCCACGTGGACGCGGCGCAGGGCACCGGCAAGGTGCCGATCGACCTGGCCGCGCTCAAGGTCGACCTGATGTCGTTCTCGGCGCACAAGACCTACGGCCCGAAGGGCGTGGGCGCGCTGTTCGTGCGCCGCAAGCCCCGCGTGCGGATCGAGGCGCAGATGCACGGAGGCGGTCACGAGCGGGGCTTTCGCTCCGGCACGCTCGCCACGCACCAGATCGTGGGCATGGGCGAGGCGTTCCGGATCGCGGGCGAGGAGATGGCGGTGGAGGGCGAGCGCATCCGCATGCTGCGCGACCGCCTCTGGAGCGGCCTGCAGGGCATGGAAGAGGTCTACCTCAACGGGCACATGGACAAGCGCGTGCCGCACAACCTGAACCTGAGCTTCAGTTACGTGGAGGGCGAGTCGCTGATCATGGCGGTGAAGGATCTGGCGGTCTCCAGCGGGTCGGCCTGCACGTCGGCCAGCCTGGAGCCCTCTTACGTGCTGCGCGCCCTGGGGCGCAGCGACGAGCTCGCGCACAGCTCGATCCGCTTCACGATCGGGCGCTTCACCACCGAGCAGGAGGTGGACTTCGCGGTCAACCTCATGAGGGGTAAAGTGGCCAAATTGCGCGAACTCTCCCCGCTGTGGGAGATGTTCCAGGAAGGAATCGACCTGAGCACCGTGCAGTGGGCAGCGCACTGAGCGCGCGCGCGGGGCTGGCGAATCGCAGGCAACGAACAAACAGAGATGGAGCGATAGATGGCATATAGCGAAAAAGTGATCGACCACTACGAGAACCCGCGCAACGTGGGCGCGTTCGACAAGTCGGACGAGAGCGTGGGCACCGGCATGGTGGGCGCGCCGGCGTGCGGCGACGTGATGAAGCTCCAGATCAAGGTGGGCGAGTCGGGGCTCATCGAGGACGCGAAGTTCAAGACCTACGGCTGCGGCTCGGCGATCGCTTCGTCGTCGCTGGTCACCGAGTGGGTCAAGGGCAAGACGCTCGACCAGGCAATGGCGATCAAGAACACCGAGATCGCCAGCGAGCTCGCGCTGCCGCCCGTGAAGATCCACTGCTCGATCCTGGCCGAGGACGCGATCAAGGCGGCGATCGAAGACTACCGCCGCAAGCACGCCGAGGAGTCGGGCGCGCAGCGCAAGGCGGCCTGAGCGCAGCGGAGGCACGAATGGCAATCACTCTTACACCGACCGCCGCGAACCACGTCGCGAGATTCCTCCAGAAGCGCGGCAAGGGCGTGGGCCTGCGTCTTGGCGTGAAGACCAACGGATGCTCGGGCATGGCCTACGTGCTCGAATTCGTCGACGCCGAGAGCGACGAAGACCAGCGTTTCGAGAGCCACGGCGTGAAGGTGTTCGTCGACCCCAAGAACCTCCCATACGTCGACGGCACCGAGCTCGACTTCGTTCGCGAGGGCCTGAACGAAGGGTTCCGCTTCAACAATCCGAACGTCAAGGGCGAGTGCGGCTGCGGCGAGTCGTTCAGCGTCTGAATTCCTGAACTGCGCGCGCGCGTGCCCGAGTCTTGCGGCACCCGCGGGGTGCGAGCCCACGGGGCGGCCGCGAGCCGCCCTTTTCACTGACCGATGAACCAGACCCTCCTAAGAAACCACTTCGAGCTGTTCGGCCTGCCCGAGCGCTTCGCGCTCGACCCCGGGGCTCTCGACGCGGCGTATCGCAAGGTGCAGGGCGTGGTGCACCCCGACCGCTTCGCGTCGGCCACCGACAACGAGAGGCGCGTGGCGATGCAACTCGCGGCCAACGCGAACGAGGCGCTGCGCACGCTGCGCGACCCGGCGCGGCGCGCCGGGTACATCTGCCAGTTGCACGACGTGCCGGTGGAGATGCATTCGAACACGTCGATGCCGCAGTCGTTCCTGGTTGCGCAGATGCAGTGGCGCGAGCAGCTCGAGGAGGCCTGCGAGCAGCGCGATCCGGCGGCGCTCGACGCGCTGCGCGCCAGGGTCGGCGCCGAGCGCAACGCGCTGCTCGAGCGCGTGGCTGCAGCGCTCGACGACGAGCGCGATTTCGAAACCGCGGCCGCGCTCGTGCGCCAGCTCGCGTTCTACGATCGCCTCGGCGGCGAGATCGACGCGGCCGAGGACCGCATCCTCGGTCACTGACCGGGAACGATCCCGATGGCCCTCCTCCAGATCTCGGAACCGGGGATGTCGACCGAGCCGCACCGGCGGCGGCTCGCGGTGGGCATCGACCTGGGCACGACCAACTCGCTGGTGGCGGCGGTGCGCCACGGCAGCCCGGAGGTTCTGGTCGACGAGACCGGCGCGATGCTCCTCCCGTCGGTGGTGCGCTACGCCGAGGACGGTTCGATTCAGGTCGGGCAGGCGGCTGCGCGGCAGGCCTCGGTCGACCCGGTGAACACGATCGTTTCGGTCAAGCGCTTCATGGGCAGGGGGCTCGCGGACGCGCGCGAACACCGCGTTCCCTACGAGTTCGTCGACGCGCCCGGCATGGTGAAGGTGCACACGCGCGCCGGCGACAAGAGCCCGGTGCAGGTGTCGGCGGAGATCCTGCGAAGCCTTCGCGCGCGCGCCGAGGAGGCGCTGGGCGGCGAGCTGGTGGGCGCCGTGATCACGGTGCCCGCGTACTTCGACGACGCGCAGCGCCAGGCCACCAAGGACGCGGCCCGGCTCGCGGGCCTGGAGGTGCTGCGCCTGCTCAACGAGCCCACCGCGGCGGCGGTCGCCTACGGGCTGGACCACGGCGCGGAAGGGGTGTTCGCGGTCTACGACCTCGGGGGCGGAACCTTCGACATCTCGATCCTGCGGCTCACCCGAGGCGTGTTCGAGGTGATCGCCACCGGAGGCGACTCGGCGCTGGGCGGCGACGATTTCGACCGGCGCATCGTGGAGTGGGCGCTGCGCGAGACGGGCATCGTGGATTCGGCGCTGGACCAGGCGCACGCCGATCCGATCGAAACGGCGCGCGCGGCCGGGGTGCTCACGCCGGGCGACATCCGGGCGCTGATGGTGGAGGGGCGCCGGGCCAAGGAGGCGCTCACCACCCACCCGGTGGCCACCTTCTCGGTTCAGCTCTCGGACGCCACGCGCGTCACGCTGCCGCTCTCGGCGGAGCGATTCGAGCAGCTCACGGCCGACCTGCTCGCGCGCACGATCGCATCCACGCGACGCGTGATGCGCGACGCCGCGCTTCGCGCCGACGAGTTGCAGGGCACGGTGCTGGTGGGCGGGTCGACCCGCATGCCGCAGGTGCGCCGCGCGATCGAGGCGCTGTTCGGCAAGCCGCCGCTCACGAACCTCGACCCCGACGCGGTCGTTGCGCTCGGCGCCGCCGTCCAGGCGAACATGCTCGCCGGCAACCAGGGGCCCGACGACGACCTGCTGCTGCTCGACGTGATCCCGCTCTCGCTCGGGCTCGAGACGATGGGCGGGCTCGTGGAGCGGCTCGTGCCGCGCAATTCCACGATTCCGGTGGCGCGCGCCCAGGAGTTCACCACCTTCAAGGACGGGCAGTCGGCGATGGCGATCCACGTCGTGCAGGGCGAGCGCGAACTGGTGTCCGATTGCCGCTCGCTGGCGCGCTTCGAGCTGCGCGGCATCCCGCCGATGGCGGCCGGCGCGGCCCGCATCCGGGTCACGTTCCAGGTCGACGCAGACGGGCTGCTCTCGGTGAGCGCGCGCGAGCAGTCGAGCGGCGTGGCCGCCGCGATCACGGTCAAGCCCTCCTACGGTCTTTCCGACGACGAGATCTCGACGATGCTGCGCGCATCCTTCGAGCACGCCGGCGAAGACATGCGGCTGCGCGCGCTGCGCGAGCAGCAGGTGGAGGCCGAGCGGATCGCGCTCGCGACGCGCGCCGCGCTGGCCGAGGACGGCGCGATCCTGTCGGCGGCCGAGCACCACAAGATCGACGCGTTGCTGTCGCGCCTGGACGCCGCGCGCGCCGGCGAGGACGTTGTCGCGATTCGCGCGGCGATCGACGCGCTGTCGCGCGGCACCGAGGAATTCGCGGCGCACCGGATGGATCGCTCGGTCGCGCGCGCCCTCACGGGCCGCAAGCTCGACGAGCTGCGCGGCTGACCGCACCCGGCGCGCGCCCCACCACATCACCGCATCAGCAAACCGCGAAGACCCCGCATGCCCAAGATCACGATCCTCCCGCACGAACACCTCTGCCCCGAGGGCAGCGAGTTCGAGGTCGAGACCGGCGCGGTCCTGTGCCGCGAGATGCTCTCGCACGGCGTGGAGATCGAGCACGCGTGCGAGCTCTCGTGCGCTTGCACGACGTGCCACGTGATCGTGCGCGAGGGGCTGGGCTCGCTCGCCGAGTCGCAGGACGACGAGGAAGACATGCTCGATCGCGCCTGGGGGCTCACGTCGCAGTCGCGGCTGTCTTGCCAGGTGAAGGTGGGCGCCCAGGATCTGGTGATCGAGATCCCGAAATACACGATCAACTACGCACGCGAGGAGCACTGAGATGAAGTGGACCGACGTGGGCGAGATCGCGATCGGTCTCGCGGACACCCACCCCGAGATCGACCCGACGACGATTCGTTTCACCGACCTGCACCGCTGGGTCATGGCCCTGCCGGGCTTCGACGACGAACCCGGGCGCGCCGGGGAAAAGGTGCTCGAGGCGATCCAGCAGGCCTGGATCGACGAGGTCGACTGAGAGCCAGCCGCGCCGCGCGCGCTGCGCCCGTCGTCAGAGGTCCTGGGCCGTCTGCGCCAGCTGCGCGAGCAGGTGGGCGATGAACGGCCCGACGCAGCCGAGGTGGCTCGACGGCGTCGCCGGGCAGTCGGTGAGGCCCACCCATCCGGCGGCGCCGCGCGCCCGCATCGCCTGCAGCGCGCTGAGCGCGCTGGCGTAGGGCACGGTCCGGTCGTCGCGGCCGTGGAACAGCATCACCGGCAGTTCGGGATTCCAGTCGTGCACGCTGCTCAGCTGCGCGATCGCCTGCACGTCGTCGGCGAGGAAGTTGTCGATGAAGGTGGTGTCGAACGAGACGTCGGCGTCGTCGGGCAGCACCCGCCTGAGCAGCGCGCGGCGCAGCTCGTTGCGCACGGTGGAGCCGAGGTGGCGCAGAAAGCCCGGGTCGAGCAGCGCCCCGAGCAACGGCTCCTCGTCGCGCACGAGGTCCAGCAGCCCGTCGAGCGTGGCCTGCACGTCGTAGGGCCCGCCGCCCGAGACCTCGCCGCGCAGGTGCAGCAGGTGCGGCGAGCCGCTCGCCTGCAGCGCACGGTGCGCGGCCATCGTCGCGTAGGCGCCCTCGGAGTAGCCGGCGAGGAACAGCTGGCCGTTGTCGGCCACCGCGTTCTTTCGCCGCCAGGTGCCGGCCGCGGTGAGGAAGTCGACCACGGCAGCGGCCGACGGGCCCGCCAGCAGATAGGGGTGGGGGCTGCCCAGCGACGCGCCGTAGCCCACGTAGTCGGGCGCCACCACGATGAAGCCCAGCGAGGCCAGCGCCACCGACACCTCGGAAGCCACCGCGTTGTTGCTCGGGGCCTCGGCGTCGCGGAAGATCGTGCCGTGCTGGTAGCCGAGCACCGGGCTGCGCGCCGCGGGAGCCTTGAGGGGAACGTTCACCATCCCCGAGGCCAGGATCGGGGCGCCCCGCGCGTCGGTGGTGAGGTACTCGAGCCGGTACGAGGCCACGGCGTAGACGGGCGTGACGCCCGCTGCGGACAGCTCCGCCTCGGCCAGTGCCTGCGCAACCTGCGCGGCCGAAGTCGTGCCCACCAGCGCCCAGGACTTGAGCTCGCCGGCTCCGACCGGGTCGGCCGGCGGGGCCGGCGCGTCGCCCCCGCCCGTGCCGCAGGCGGCGAGCGCGCCTGCGAGCAGCAGCGTGATCGCGAGGCGCGCCCAGCGTCGCGCCGATGGATGGCAGGGAACCGTGTGCATGGCTTGGTTGGGCCTCGGCAGTTGTCAGGGATCCAGGAAGCGCTCCGTGCGACGACGGATGTCGGTTGTTTTCCGCTGCCCGGAGCGGTGGCTTGCGTTGCCCCGAGCATAGCAAGGACCGCGTCGCCGTCGTGGCCGAACCCGCGACAAGACCGGCCCGCAATCAAAGGGGGACGTTCATGGCCAACTGGTTCCCGAGAATCGCCGTTCTCTACATCCTGCTCTTCCAGGGCGGGCCCGAGGTGGAGCCGATCCTCGGCGTGTTCTCGATCCCGGTCGGAGTGGCCTTCGCCTTCTTCGCGCTGATCGTCTGGAAGAACACCGCGAACGCGAGCTGAATGCCGTTGCGCCCGCCTCTCGCCGCGCCTCTCAGGAGATCGGGCGCGGCGAGGGGCGTGCCAGCCACAGCATGCCGGCGCAGGCTGCGATCGCGATCAGCGTGAGCAGCGTGAGCCCCGCGTGCACGCCCCAGCGCTCGATCAGCCAGGCGAAGGCCAGAGGCGCGAGCGCCGACGAGACCAGGCTCGGCGCCGCCAGCCGGCCCAGCGTGCCGGCGTAGCCGGCGGTGCCGAAGAGCGCGAGCGGCACCGAGCCGCGCACGATCGTGACCAGCCCGTTGGCGGCGCCGTAGACGAGGCACGCGATCGCGATCGGCAGCGTGGCCGAAGGGCCGAAACGCATCATCAGCAGGCCCGCCGCGAGCAGCGCGAGCGCGACCACGCCCACCGCGAGCGGGCTCATCCAGCGCTGCCCGAGCAGTTCGAGGAAGCGCGCCGCAACCTGGGCGACGCCCTTGAGGGCCGCAATCGACACCGCCGTCGCGGCCGCCAGCCCCAGCCCCTCGAACACCACGATCAGGTGCGCCGACAGGCTCGAGAACACGAAGCTGTAGCTGGCGAGAATGGATGAGAACACCAGCAGCGCCCGGTCGCGCGCGGCGCCCGCGAAGCGCGGGTTCGCGCTCGCGGCGGAGGCGGGCGAGGGCGCCGTCGCGGGCGCGGGTGCGGCCGCCGCCGCGGGCGAAGCCTCGTGCATCGCGGCGAAGCGTCGGTGCAGCGGCAGGCACACCGCGAGGTTGAGCAGCGCGTACACCGCGGTGCTCCAGCGCCAGTCGATCGCCTCCACCAGGAAGTGGCCCAGCGGCCAGAACACCGTGGACGCGAGCCCGCCCCACAGCGTGAGCAGCGAGATCGCGCGCCGCGCGCCCTGGCCGAAGATCGCGGCCAGCGCCGCGAACGCGGCGTCGTAGAGCGCGGCCCGCGAGGCCACGCCGAGGATCGTCCACGCCGCGAACAGCTGCACCGTGGTGGTGGCGGTGGAGAGCATCAGCAGCCCCATCGCCATCAGCGCCGAGCCGATCGTCATCACGCGCGGCGCGCCCAGGCGGTCGATCATCTCGCCGATGCGCCTCGACATCGCGCCGGCCACGATCAGGTTCCACGAGAACGCGGCGAACACGAGCGTGAGGCTCCACCCGGTGTCCTCGGCGATCCGGTGCGCGAAGACCGCGGGGAGGTAGAAGCTCGTGCCCCAGCCGATCAGCTGCGTGATGCCCAGTGCGGTGACCGCACCACCGGGGAGCCTGCGCACTTGCCTGGCCAGCTCGGGTTGGCGCCGCTCAGACTTCGTGCTTGAGCGCCGGGAACAGGATCACGTCGCGGATGTTGGGGCTGTCGGTGAGCAGCATCACGAGGCGGTCGATGCCGATGCCGCAGCCCCCGGTGGGCGGCATCCCGTGCTCGAGCGCGCGGATGAAGTCGGCGTCGTAGTACATCGCCTCCTCGTCGCCGGCTTCCTTGGCCTGCACCTGGGCGCGCAGCCTCGCGGCCTGGTCCTCGGCGTCGTTGAGCTCGGAGAAGCCGTTCGCGATCTCGCGACCGGTGATGAACAGCTCGAAGCGCTCGGTGATGCCGGGGCGCGTGTCGGAGGCGCGCGCGAGCGGCGAGACCTCCACCGGATAGTCGACGATGAAAGTCGGCGCCCACAGGCTGCTCTCCGCGCTCTCCTCGAACAGGGCGAGCTGCAACGCCCCCAGGCCGGCGTCGCGGTGGCGCACGTCGTCCATGTCGAGCCCCAGCCGCGCGAGCTCGGCGCGCAGCCACGCCGGGTCGTCGAGCGCGGCGTGCGCGTACTGCGGCGCGTACTTGCGGATCGCCTCGACGATCGTGAGCCGGTCGAAGGGCGCCTCCAGGTCGAGCTCGCGCTCCTGGTAGACGAGCTTGGCGGTGCCCGCGGCCGAGAGCGCCGCGTCGCGGATCACCCGCTCGGTGAAGTCCATCAGCCAGCGGTAGTCGGTGTAGGCGGCGTAGAACTCCATCATCGTGAACTCGGGGTTGTGGCGCGGGCTGATCCCCTCGTTACGGAAATTGCGGTTCACCTCGAACACGCGCTCGAAGCCGCCCACGATCAGGCGCTTGAGGTAGAGCTCGGGCGCGATGCGCAGGTACATTTGCTGGTCGAGCGCGTTGTGGTGCGTGACGAAAGGCTTGGCCGCGGCGCCGCCCGGTATCGGGTGGAGCATCGGCGTCTCCACCTCGAGAAAGCCGTTGGCCACCATGAACGAGCGGATCGCCGACAGCGTGCGGCTGCGCGCGACGAAGGTGGCGCGCGTGCTCTCGTTCACGATCATGTCCACGTAGCGCTGGCGGTACTTCAGCTCCTGGTCCGCTAGGCCGTGGAACTTGTCGGGCAGCGGGCGAAGCGCCTTGGCCAGAAGGCGCACCGACGCGCAGCGCAGCGACAGCTCGCCCTTCATCGTCTTGAACAGCGTGCCCTCGGCCGCGACGATGTCGCCCAGGTCCCAGTGCTTGAAGGCCTCGTGCGCGTCGGCGCCCACGCCCTCGTCGTTGAGCCACAGCTGCAGCCGCCCGGTGGCGTCCTGGATCGTGGCGAAGCTGGCCTTGCCCTGCACGCGCTTGAGCACCATCCGCCCGGCCAGCGAGGCGGGCACGCGCTCCGACTCGATGCTCTCGCGGGTCTTCTCGCCGTGCGCGGCGAGCAGCGCGCCGGCCCGGTCGGCGGGCACGAAGTCGTTCGGGAACGCGGGGCCCGACTCGCGAATGCGCGCCAGCTTGGCGCGGCGCTCGGCGATGATCTGGTTGTCGTCGATGGGCGCCTGCGAGGGCGGCGCGCCCGGCGGTGTCGTGTGTTCTTCCATGGCCCGGTTCCCGTCAGACGCCCTGCTTGAGGCTGGCCGAGATGAACTCGTCCAGGTCGCCATCGAGCACCGACTTCGTGTTGCTGATCTCCACGTTGGTGCGCAGGTCCTTGATCCGCGACTGGTCGAGCACGTACGAGCGGATCTGGTGGCCCCAGCCGATGTCGGTCTTGCCCGCTTCCACCTTGTCCTGCTCGCTCTGGCGCTTGCGCAGCTCGAGCTCGTACAGGCGCGCGCGCAGCATGCTCATCGCCTCGTCGCGGTTGCGGTGCTGCGAGCGGTCGTTCTGGCACTGCACGACGATGTTCGTGGGCAGGTGCGTGATGCGCACCGCCGACTCGGTCTTGTTCACGTGCTGCCCGCCCGCGCCCGAGGCGCGATAGACGTCGATGCGCAGGTCGGCCGGGTTGACGTCGACCACGATCGAGTCGTCCACCTCGGGGTAGACGTAGACCGAGGCGAACGAGGTGTGCCTTCCGCCGCCGGAATCGAAAGGCGACTTGCGCACCAGCCTGTGGACGCCCGTTTCGGTGCGAAGATGGCCGTAGGCGTACTCGCCCACGACCTTGATCGTCGCGCCCTTCACGCCGGCCACCTCGCCCGGCGACTCCTCGAGCAGCTCGGTCGTGAAGCCCTTGCGCTCGCAGTAGCGCAGGTACTGGCGAAGCAGCATCGCGGCCCAATCCTGCGCCTCGGTGCCGCCAGCGCCGGCCTGGATCTCGACGAAGCAGTTGTTCGGGTCGGCGGGGTTGGCGAACATGCGCCGGAACTCGAGCGCCTCCACCCGTTGCTCCACGCGCCCGACGTCGGATTGCACCGCCGCGAGCGTGTCGTCGTCGGACTCCTCGCGCGCCATCGCGAACAGCTCGCCGGCGTCGGCCAGCGCGGCGTCGATTTCCGCGATCACGTCGACCACGTCCTCGAGCGACTTGCGCTCGCGCCCCAGGGCCTGCGCGCGCTCGGGGTTCTGCCAGATCTCGGGCGATTCGAGCTCGCGCGAGACCTCGGTCAGGCGTGTTTTCTTGACATCGAAGTCAAAGATACCCCCGTAGATCGCCGCTGCGCTTGCGCAGCGAGTCGATCAGGGTTTCGATCTGGTTCAGGCGTTCGGCTTCCATGGCTCTTCGATGCTCTTCGGGAGGCTCGGAGTATATCCGACCCCCTCCACGACGAGTTCCACCCGCGCCGCGCCGCCGTAGTCGTTGCGCGCGAGCCTGAATGCGATCGACGCGCGCCGCGGAAGCGGGTGGGTGCGCCCGAACGCAATCGCGCCGTAGCGACGCGTGCCCAGGCGCAGCTCGAGCTTGAGGTGGCGCTCCTTCACGAGGCGCTGCGAGAGCACCTCCACCTCGTCGGAAAAGAGCGGCGCCGGGAAACCCTGTCCCCACACGGCGAGGTCGATCGCGTCGACCAGCGCGAGGTCGATCGCGTCGGCCGGAACCGGCCCGTCGGTGAGCATTTGCGCGTCGAAGCAGCCGGGGTCGGCGAGCTCGCCCACCGCGGCGTCGAAGGCGCGCGTGAACCGCTCGAGGTCGACCCGCGCGAGCGTGAGTCCGGCCGCCATCGCGTGGCCGCCGAACTTCGGGATCATCCCGGGCTCGCGCTTGGCGACCAGGTCGAACGCGTCGCGCAGGTGCACGCCCGCGATCGAGCGCCCCGAGCCTCGCAGCATCTGCGGGTCGGCCGCCGAGGGCGCGAACGCCACGGCGGGGCGGTTGTGGCGATCCTTCAGGCGCGAGGCGACGAGGCCCACGACGCCCTCGTGCCAGTCGGGGCGAAACGCAACCAGCGAGCGGCCGGCCGCGGGGGCCTCGTCGGCGTCGGCCAGCGCCTGCTCGCGCATCTGCGTCTCGATCTCGCGGCGCTCGCGGTTGATCTCGTCGAGGCTGCGGGCGAGCGCGCGCGCGCGCTCGGGCTCGTCGCAGATCAGGCACTCGATGCCCAGCGTGATGTCGGCCAGGCGCCCGGCCGCATTGATCCGCGGCCCGGCGGCGAAACCGAGGTCGGCGCAGGTTGCGCGGCGGGCGTCTCGCCCGGCGGCGGCGAGCAGTGCCGCCACGCCGGGGCACGCCTGGCCCGCGCGGATCCGCCGCAGGCCCGCCGCGACCAGCAGGCGGTTGTTGCGATCGAGGCGCACCAGGTCGGCCACGGTGCCCAGCGCAACGAGGTCGAGCAGCGACTGCAGCGCGGGGCCGCTCGCGAAGCGGCCCCGGCGGCGCAGTTCGGCCCGAAGCGCGAGCAGCACGTAGAACATCACGCCCACGCCCGCGAGGTGCTTGCTCTCGAACGCGCAGCCCGGCTGGTTCGGGTTCACGATCGCGGTCGCGTCGGGCAGCGCGTCGCCCGGCAGGTGGTGGTCGGTCACGAGCACGTCGATGCCGAGTTGCCGGGCGCGCGCCACGCCCTCCACGCTGGCGATGCCGTTGTCCACCGTGACGATCAGCGCGGGCCGGCCGATGCGCGGATGCGCCGCCGCCAGGTCCACGATCGGCGGGGTGAGGCCGTAGCCGTGCTCGAAGCGGTTGGGCACCAGGTAATCGACGCGGGCGCCCATCGCGGCGAGGCCGCGCATCGCAACCGCGCAGGCAGTGGCGCCGTCGCAGTCGTAGTCGGCCACGACCACGATCGGCTTTGCCGCGTCGATCAGGTCGGCCAGCAGCGTCGCCGCGGCGCCGATCGATCGCATCGCGTCGGGCGGGAGCAGCTTGCCCAGGTCGTGGCTGAACTCGGCCGGATCCGACACGCCGCGCGCGGCGTACACGCGCGCGAGCACGCGGTGCAGGCCGGCCCTGGCGAGCGCGTCCTGCGCCTGGGGCGGCGCGGCGCGGGTGACCAGGGGGAGCGATTCGTTCAAGCCGCAGCCCCGTTCACAGGACCGCCGCGAGCGGGTCGAAGCGGCGCCACCACCGCGTCCAGGCCGCGCCGCCGGATGCGAGCTCCACCCGGCGCCGATCGCCGGTGAACACGGCGCGAACGCGCTCGAAGCCGGCCTGCCCGGCGAGCGGCGGGCAGTGGCGCTCGAGCCATCGGTCGAACTCGTGCCACGCCTGCGCCCAGGCCTGCACTTGCGCGCCGCGCCGCGCCTCGCGCCACAGGGGCACGTCGAGCAGCACGTCGCCTGCCG
>DATCZK010000041.1:0-9763 GCA_036525975.1 Burkholderiaceae bacterium
GCAGGTGGGCACGCCGCGCGAGCTCTACGAGCGGCCGAGCAGCTAGTTCGTGGCGGCGTTCATGGGCGAGGCGAACCTGCTCGCGCTCGGCCGCGACGAGGAAGGGGCGCCGTGCGTGGGGCCGTTGCGGCTCCCGGCGACGGTGGCCGACGCGCGCCGGCAACTCGGTGTCGACGCGCGGCTCAAGGTCGCGATCCGCCCCGAGGCGTGGAGGGTCGGGGAACCGGAAGCGAACGGCCTCGCGGGCGTGGTGCTCAAGAGCGCCTACCTGGGGCCGGTGCTCGAGTACACCATCGACACCGACGTGGGAACCCTGTTCGTCGTATCCTCCCCCGAGCACAGGCTGCGCGCCCCGGGCGAACGCGTTTCGCTCACGCTCGAAGGCGAGGGCATCGCGCTGGTGGAGGCCGACGAGGAGGATCGTGGTGCGAAGTCGAGAGGTTGAACGGATCGTGGTCGGGCACGAGACGCACGATGGCGCGGGCGTGCGCCTCACGCGCGTGCTCACCCAGGACCTGCAGCGCAGGCTCGACCCGTTCCTGATGCTCGACGCGTTCCGCTCGGACGACCCGAACGACTACATCGGCGGGTTTCCCGAGCACCCGCACCGCGGCTTCGAGACCGTGACGTACATGCTCGCGGGGCGCATGCGCCATCGCGACAGCGCCGGCAACGAGGGCCTGCTCGCGCCCGGCGGCGTGCAGTGGATGACGGCGGGGCGCGGGATCGTGCACTCGGAGATGCCCGAGCAGCAGGACGGCCTGATGGAGGGCTTCCAGCTCTGGGTGAACCTGCCGGCGAAGAACAAGATGACGGCGCCCGGGTACCGGGACATCGCGCCCGAGGCGATCCCGGAATTCGACTTCGCGCCGGGGGCGAGAATTCGCCTGATCGCTGGTTCGCTGCGCGATCCGGGGCGCGAGGGCGCCGGCGCGCGCCCCGGCACCGGGCGC
The DNA here is from genome assembly GCA_036525975.1 of Burkholderiaceae bacterium. Classification (GTDB taxonomy): domain Bacteria; phylum Pseudomonadota; class Gammaproteobacteria; order Burkholderiales; family Burkholderiaceae_E; genus Quisquiliibacterium. The sequence goes on from DATCZK010000041.1 coordinate 954, forward strand.
GAGGGAGCGGTGGTGCGCCCGGACACCGCGCCGGTGTTCGCCGACGTGCACCTCGAGGCCGGGGCGAGGGTCGAACTGCCGCTTCCCGCGGGCCACAACGCCTTCGTCTACGTCTACCGCGGCGAGCTCGGCGTTGGCGCGCGCGCCGCGCCGGTGCAGGCGCGCCGCATGGCCGTGCTCGAGACCGCGGACGGCGCCGATCACGTGACGCTCGCGTGCAGCGCGGATGCGCGCGCGATCGTGGTGGCCGGCCGGCCGCTGAACGAGCCGATCGCGCAGTACGGCCCGTTCGTGATGAACACGCGCGCCGAGCTGATGCAGGCGGTGGAAGACTTCAACAACGGCACCTTCGTCGCGCGCGACTGAGCGCGTGGCGAGCGCCGCGAAGCGCGTGATAGAGTGAAAGAACGGCAACTGACGGAGGACATGGCGATGTACAGAAACATCCTTTTGGCCACCGATGGTTCGGCGCTGTCGCGAAAGGCAACCAAGGCGGCTCTGCGTCTTGCGCGCGACTTCGGCTCTACGCTGCACGTGATCAACGTGCAGCCCCCATACACGATTCCGTTCGCCGGCGAGGTTGCGATTCCGGCCATGTACGATCGCGGCGAGTACGAGGTCGCGGCGAAAGAGGCGGGCGACAAGGTGCTCGCCGAGGTCGGCAAGCAGGCGGCCGCGATGGGCGTGGAGTGCAAGCTGATCTTCCGGATGGACGCGGTGCCCTCGAAGGCGATCGTCGACGCCGCCAAGCGCAAGCGCGCCGACCTGATCGTGATGGCCATGCACAAGCGCGCGATGTTCACTTCGATGCTGCTCGGGAGCGAGACGCACAGCGTGCTCGCCGGGTGCAGCATTCCGGTGCTCGTGCACCGCTGATCGTTTTCGGCCCGGCGGTCGTCAGCGGAAATCCCGGCTGCGGGCGCGCAGCCGCCCGAGCAGCGCGCTGTGGTCGGCCACCCGGCGCGCGACCAGGTGCATCACCTGCCCGCCGGTGTCCTCGTCGCGCTGCCACACGCCGTAGACCGTCATCAGCCGCGAGGCGAGGATTTCCTTGCGATAGCGCTCGATCAGGTCGGGCCAGACGATGACGTTGACCGCGCCGGTTTCGTCTTCCAGCGTGACGAACATCGTGCCCTTTGCGGTCTCGGGGCGCTGCCGGTGCGTGACCAGGCCGCTGGCGCGCGCGAGCCGGCCGTCGGGGTAGTCGCGCAATACCGCCGCGGGCTGCACGCCGAATTGCGCGAGCCGTGAGCGCAGCAGCGCGAGCGGGTGGCGGCCCATCGGGATGCCGACCGAGGCGTAGTCGGCGACGATGTCTTCGCCCTCGGTGGGCGGCGCGAGCACCACCGGCGCCTCGTCGAAGGGTGCGTCGGCCAGCAGCAGCGGGGCCGGCGCCAGCGCGGCGGCCTCCCAGTGCGCCGCGCCGCGGTGCCCGGCCAGTTGCACGAGCGCACCGGCGCGCGCGAGCAGCTCCATTTCGTGGCGCTCGAGCCGCGCGGCGCGGGCCAGGTCCTCCACGCTGTGGAATGCGAACGCGGGCTCGGCGCAGGCGCCGGCCGCCTGGCGGGAATCGCGAGCGGCAACCAGGCGCCTGGCCGCGGCCTCGGGGAAGCCGCGGATGCGGTTCAGGCCCAGGCGCACGGCGGGCTGCGGTTGCGCGTGGGGGTGATCTTCGGGGCGCCCTTCGAGCGTGCTCTCCCAGCCGCTCGCGAGAACGTCTGCGCCGCGCACTTCCACGCCGTGCTCGCGCGCGTCGCGCACCAGTTGCGCCGGAGCGTAAAAGCCCATCGGCTGGCTGTTGAGCAGCGCCGCGAGAAAGGCCGCCGGCTCGTGGCGCTTGATCCAGCAGCTCACGTAGACCAGCAGCGCGAAGCTCGCCGCGTGCGACTCCGGAAAGCCGTATTCGCCGAAGCCCTGGATCTGCCTGAAGATGGCCTCGGCGAAGCCGCGCTCGTAGCCGCGCGCGAGCATGCCTTCCACCACGCGGCTCTCGAACTTCCCCAGCCCGCCCTTGCGCCGCCACGCCGCCATCGCGCGGCGCAGCTGGTCGGCCTCGCCCGCCGAAAAGCCGGCGGCGAGCATCGCGATCTGCATCACCTGCTCCTGGAAGATCGGCACGCCCAGCGTGCGCTCGAGCGCCGGCTTGATCTCCTCGCGCGGATAGACCACCGGCTCGAGCCCCTGGCGGCGGCGCAGGTAGGGGTGCACCATGCCGCCCTGGATCGGCCCGGGGCGAACGATGGCCACCTCGATCACCAGGTCGTAGAAGCAGCGCGGCTTGAGGCGCGGCAGCATGCTCATCTGCGCGCGCGACTCGATCTGGAACACGCCCACCGTGTCGGCGCGGGCGATCATCTCGTAGGTGGCCGGGTCTTCGGCCGGGATGTCCTGGATGCGGAACGGCCTTGCGCGTCGCTGCGAGATGAAGTCGAGCGCGCGGCGGATCGCGCTCAGCATCCCGAGCGCGAGCACGTCCACCTTGAGCAGCCCGAGCGCGTCGAGGTCGTCTTTGTCCCACTCGATCACCGAGCGATCGGGCATCGCGGCGTTTTCCACCGGCACCAGGCGCGTGAGCGCGTCACGCGCGATCACGAAGCCGCCGGTGTGCTGCGAGAGGTGGCGCGGAAAGCCGAGCAGCTGGGTGGCGAGCGCGACCCAGTGGCGCACCACCTGCGCGTTCGGGTCGAAGCCCGCTTCGGCGAAGCGCTCGACGGCGATGCGTCGGCCATCCCACCACTGGTGGGTTTTCGCGACCTGGTCGAGGCGCTGCGCGTCGATGCCCAGCGCCCGGCCCACGTCGCGCAGCGCCGACTTGGGCCGGTAGCTGATCACGGTGGCGGTGAGCGCGGCGCGGTGGCGGCCGTACTTGGCGTAGATGTACTGGATCACTTCCTCGCGACGCTGGTGCTCGAAGTCGACGTCGATGTCGGGCGGCTCGTTGCGCTCGCGGCTGATGAAGCGTTCGAACAGAACATTCGTGCGCGCGGGGTCCACCTCGGTGATGCCCAGGCAGTAGCACACCGCCGAGTTGGCCGCCGAGCCGCGGCCCTGGCAAAGGATGTTCTGCGCGCGCGCGAAGGCCACGATGTCGGCCACGGTGAGGAAGTAGGGCTCGTACTTGAGCTCGGCGATCAGCGCGAGCTCGTGCTCGATCTGGCGCTCGACCGGCGCGGGCAGCCCCTGCGGGTAGCGCGAGGGCACGCCGGCGTAGGTGAGCGAGCGCAGCCACGAGGCGGGCGTTTCCCCGGGCGGGACGATCTCCTGCGGGTACTCGTAGCGCAACTCGTCGAGCGAAAACGCGCAGCGCGACGCGACCTCGAGCGTTTCCTCGAGCAGTTCGGACGGATAGAGCTGCGCCAGGCGCAGGCGGCTGCGCAGGTGCTGCTCGGCATTGGGCGCAATGGCGCGGCCCAGCGCCTTCACCGGCGTGGCGAGCCGGATCGCCGACATCGTGTCGTGCAGCGCCTTGCGCGAGCGCAGGTGAAAGAGCACGTCGCCGGCGGCCACCAGCGGGAGGCCCACCTGCCGCCCGAACACGCGCAGCCGCTCGAGCAGCACCGCGTCGTTGCCGTTGGCGAGGAGCTCCACCGCGATCCAGCAGCGGCCCGGAAAGCGCTCGCGAAAAAACTGTGCCTGCTCGGCGAGCGCGGCGAGGGCCGGGGTGCTGTCGCCGGCACCCGGCGCGCCGTAGGCGAGCGCGGGCGAGGGCACGAGCAGCGCGATGCAGTCGGCAACCCCTGCGGCCAGATCCTCGCGCAGAAGTCGGTAGGTGCCCTTGGGGGCCCGCGTCCGCGCGGCCGTGACCAGCTGCGAGAGGTTGCCGTAGCCGTTGCGGGTTTGCGCGAGCAGGATCAGCCGGGTGTGCGGGCCGGGGGCGGGAAGCGAGGCAGGCGCGCGCGGCGGTGCGGGCGAGTGGGGCGGGGCGGGCAAGGGCGCGAACGCGTCGCGCAGCGAGAACTGGGCGCCGACGACGAGCGGCAGCCCGTGCTCCTTCGCCGCGAGGTGCGCGCGCACGACGCCGGCGAGCGAGCATTCATCGGTGATCGCGAGCGCCGCATAGCCCAGCGCCTTGGCGCGCTCGACCAGTTCCTCGGCGTGCGAAGCCCCGTGCAGGAAGGAGAAGTTGCTGGCGCAATGCAGCTCGGCGTAGGGCGAGAGCATGGGGGCGGATCACGCGGGCGAGCGCTCTGAGGCAGGATTCGAGGAACTGTACGGATATACAGTATCCGATTCTCGCGCGCCTGTGGCAAGTCCAGCGGTTGGACCCGGCCAGCGGGCAAGACCGGTCGGACAACGCCAGCCGAGTCAGGCATACACTTGCACGAACAACCCGGCATCGAAATGCCAGTTCGGCAGCAGGAGGCGCACATGGTCGAGCCAGTCGTCGTCCAAGCACCGGTCCGCGGCCAGTGGGCCATCTTCAACCCACCCGGACACCCGACGCTTGCCTTTGACTTTCTTGCCGTGGACGAGCGCAAGAATCCGTACAAGAACGCATCGCTGGCCCGCCACGCCCTGTCCCGGATCACCGTGGAGAACACCTTGACATGGGGTATGCCGGTGTATGCGGCACTTTCGGGAACCGTTGTCGTGGCCACGGACGGCGTTCCCGATCGTCATCAGCTATCGTTGCTTCGGGATCTGCGCACGCTGCTGTTCTCCCGCCCACAGCCCGTGCCACCATTTTCCAGGCTCGGCGGCAACTACGTCATCCTCGACTGTGGGGGCGTCTATCCGCTGTACGCACACTTGCGCCAAGGTTCCATCGTCGTGAGAGCCGGCGAGTCGGTTGCTGCGGGCGCGCCGATCGGAGAGGTAGGCAATTCCGGCAACTCGGTGCAGCCGCATCTGCACTTTCAAGTCATGAGCTCTGCGGAGCCGTTCCCGCTGTTTCAGAATCTTCTTCCGATACTCCTGTCGAACGTGCGCTGCAGGCACAGCAGGCAATGGCGGCAAGAGGCGGCGCATGCGCCGCGAAACGGCGACCACCTTCTGCTGGACTAGGCCGAGGCCCGAGCGTTCGCTGGAGCCGACCCGCGGCGGCAGGCCAAGGAGACGCACGATGGCGCAAGACCGTTACGGATTGTCCCTGAGTACCCGCTCGGCCTCCGCGTGCGAGGCCTATTGCGCCGCTGTGGACGTGATTCTGGCGGGGACGGTCGGCGAGGAAGCACTGCTCGAGCGTGCCATCGCCGACGATCCGTCCTTCGCGCTCGCCCACGCGGCGCTCGCTCGGGCGCGATTCCTGCGCGCCCGATTGCCCGCGGCGCGCGAGTCGATGGCCCTGGCGCGCCAGCACGCGGAGCAGGCCAGCGAGCGCGAACGCAGTCACGTGGTGGCGCTGTCGATGCCGATCGAAGGCAACACCGGCGAGGCGCTCGCGGCAACGCGCGCCCACCTCGAGCGTTGGCCGCGCGACGCCATGGTCGCTGCGCCCGCGACCGGCGTATTCGGCCTCATCGGCTTCAGCGGACAGCCGGGACGCGAGGAAGACATGGACGCATTCCTGGCGTGGCTGGAACCGAGCTACGCCGGTGACTGGTGGTTCGACACGGTCAAGGCCTTCTCCGAGTGCGAGACCGGACGGCTCGCCGTCGCGCGAGCGCGAATCGAGCGCAGCCTGGAGGCCAACGCGCGCAACGCGCACGGCGCGCACGTCAAGGCACACGTTCTGTACGAGCTCCACGAAGATGCCGAGGCGCTGCGCTTTCTCGATGCCTGGATGCCGGGTTGCGCCAAGGAGGCGCTCATGCACTGTCACCTGTCGTGGCACGTGGCCGTCACGGCTTTGGCGCTTGGGCAGTCCGATCGCGCCTGGCAGGCCTATCGCGAGCATGTCCACCCGGGCGGCGCGTGGGGCCCGCCGATCAATGTGTTGTCCGACACCGCCGCGTTCCTTTGGCGAAGCGAACTCGCCGGCGCGGCTCGCAAGCCGGAGCTGTGGCGCGATCTGCGCCAATACGGCACGGCCGCCTTTCCGAAAGCGGGCGTGTTCTTTGCCGACGTGCACATGGCGCTCGCGCTGGCGGCGACCGGCGATGTCGACGGCCTGCGGCAGCTGGCCGCCGCGCTGCGCGAGCGCGTGGCCGCTGGGCGCCTCCCTCCGGGCGCGGTCGTGCCGGACCTCGTGGAGGCCTTCGGGGCTTACGGTGCTGGTGACTGGGACCGAACCATCGGGCTGCTCGAGAAGGCCCTCCCGGAGGCGGTGCGCATCGGGGGAAGCCGGGCTCAGCGGGACATCGTCGCCAAGACGCTGTTCGCCGCCTATCTCGAAGCGGGGCGACCCGAGGATGCATCGCGCTTGCCCCGCCACTGAAGCCGCGCGTAGGGTGCCATCACGCGAGCAGGGGTTGTCGGGCACCCGTACCGAGAGAACGTACCTTTGGCCCGGCGCGGAAATCATCGGTAGAGTCGCCCAGGAGTCCCTGCGCAGGGCAGCGGCAGGCGCCCGAGCGAGGCCGTGAGCGAGCCTCGTCGCGGGCCTGTTCAGGCGGCTCTCACTGTGTGGCGTCGACCGGTTGAAACCACGCTCTCAAGCTGGAATTCTCGAAATGGAACTTTCGCTACGGCTCCGGTTGCGCTACCAATGCTCAGCCCTCGGCCGCTGGATCAGCAGGCAGACGCTTCTCGCTCTGGCGCTTGCCCTTCTCGCGCGGAGTGCGGCCGCTTCGGCTGACGAAGCGCTGTGGCAGAGGCTCGCAAAGGAACCGAATCTCGTCGTCTTGATGCGGCATGCGCAGAGGGCCAGCGGAAGTCCGCTCGCGTGGGACCAGAGCGGCGCCTGCAAAGGCGAGGCGATGTTGACGGACAAGGGCAGAGCGCACGCGCGACGGATCGGCGAGGCCTTTCGCGAGCGCGGCATCAAGCCGAGGATCGTCATCAGTTCGCCGGTGTGCCGCTGCAAGGAGACGGCGCGACTCGCGTTCCAGCTGGACCCTGTGGAAGATCCGCTGCTGCGCGAGATAGGGTCCGGCGATTCGAAGCGCGCTGCCGAATTCGAACGGAAAGCCATTGCCCTCATTGCCGCAGGCCGAGGCGCGGTGCCGGTGATCTTCGTCAGCCATCAGCCGAACATCGATCTGCTCAGCCTCGAGCTCGTCGAGTATGGCGATCTCGTCGTGGCCAGAATGAACGACAACGGTGAGCTCTCGGTCGTGGGTCGGCTCCACGTCCGGTGAGCGGCCAGGCCCTTCCCCAGGCGCCGAAGCCGTCCAGACCCCAGGTCACAACCTCGCATTTCGAGAAGGAGGAACGCCGTGGTTCGAAGAGTGATCAAGAGCAGCGCAGCCCCCACGCCGGTCGGGCCGTACTCGCAGGCCGTGGTTCTCGATGGCTGGATCTGGACAACGGGCCAGGTGGCGCTCGACCCTGCGACCGGAAAGATCGTCGGCCAGGACGCGGCGGCGCAGGCGGACCGGGCGCTGCAGAACATCAAGGCCATATTGGAGGAAGGCGGTTCGAGCCTGGCGCAGGTCGTTCGCGCCGGTCTTTACCTCACGAACATGGACGACTTCGCGGCCGTCAATGCCGTGTACTCGAAATACTTCAGGTCGGCCTATCCGGCACGCGTGTGCGTCGAGGTCTCGCGCTTGCCCCTCGGGGCGTTGGTGGAGATCGATGTCACGGCCCGGGTTTCCACCTGAGCGAGAAGCCGGTCCACGCGAACGATGCGCGTGCCGGAGCAATGGCCGAGCGCCCGGCAATCCCTTCAGGCACGATGGTTCCGCCCCCGGGTGCCGGTTTGCCCGGGCCGGGAAATCGATTGGAGAACCACCATGCAGCGCACCCTCGTCTCGAACGGGAACCCCATGGAGAAGATCGTCGGCTTCGCACGCGCGGTGCGTGTCGGGCCCTACATCTCGGTGGGCGGCACGGCTCCGGTCGGCACCGACGGAAAGACCGTGGGCGTCGGCGACCCGGCAGCCCAGGCGAGACGATGCCTCGAGATCATCAAGGATGCTCTCGAGCGCGCCGGGGCCGGCATGAACGACGTGGTTCGAACGCGCGTCCTGCTCACCCGGATCGAGGACTGGAAAGCCGTGATCCAGGTGCGATCGGAATATTTCAGCGAAATTCGGCCCGTTGACACGATCATGCAGGTGACCCGCTTCGTGAATCCGGAGTGGCTCGTTGAGTTCGAGGTCGACGCGGTCGTCTCCGACGGTGCGCAGGTGGTCGAGATCGGTCCGGCCGCATCGCAGGGGAGCGGCGGAGCCGGCTAGCGGCGGCACTGCGCGCCCGTGCGCGTTTGTCGGAGCGCGTCGCGAGGCGTATCGTGGTCGGGCCGACTTGTCGGCGCACCCGATAGGAGGGAACATGAACTTCCGTCTTGTGTGCGTGCTCGCCTGGGTGGTCACCGGCCTCTTCGGGCTTGCCTTCTTTCTCGCTCCGCAGGCCACCGGGGCCTTCTACGGAATCGAGGACTGGAACCCCGGCACGACCGGAATAGCGAGGTACCTCGGCACGGCTTTCCTGTTCACAGCCGCGGCCGCGTATGCCATCAGCCCGACAACGGACCCGTCGCTGCAGCGCCGGTTCGCGGGCGCATTCTCGGCCGCCAGCGTCATTGGCGCCTTGCTCTCCGTTCAGCTGGTGCTCTCCGGCGCGGTCAACGCGCTCGGATGGTCCAGCGTCCTGATCTACGTCTTCTTCGCGGCGGCCTGGTTCTTCGCGACTCGACGCAAGGCATAGTCGCTCGCGCGCGCAGGCCGCACGCCGCGCTGCGGCGTGCGGTGGATTGTCACGTCGGTCGAGTCCGTGAGACGATCGCGCCCAGGGCGGGCCTGTCCGGGAAATCTCGGGTTCGCACA
>DATCZK010000042.1:0-25019 GCA_036525975.1 Burkholderiaceae bacterium
GCGGCGGGGCGCAGTGCGCCCGAAGAGCGGCGGAGCGCAGTACACCGGAAGAGCGGCGGAGCGCAGTGCGCCCTCAGTCGATCAATCCGAGGCGCACCATCTGGTGCCGCAGCGCGTGGCGCGTGAGGCCCAGGAGCTGCCCGGCGCGCACGCGGTTGCCGCCCGAGCGCTCGAGCGCGTCGCGAATGAGGTCGCGCTGGAACGCGTCGGTGGCCTGCGCGAAGCTCTGCTCGTCGCCGAGCCCGCGGTCGCCGCCCGCGCGCTGGGCGGCGCCACCGGAATCGTCGCGCGTTGCAGCGGGTTCGCGCGCCTGGCCGGCGTCGCCGGCGCCGTGCACCTCGCGCAGGATGCGCGGCGGAATGTGCGCGACCCGGATCGTGTCGCCTTCCTCGAGGATGAAGATGCGCTCGAGCAGGTTCGAGAGCTCGCGCACGTTGCCCGGCCACGAGTAGCGCCCGAAGAGGTCGACCACCGCGGGCTCGAGCCGCGCGATCGTGCGCGCGTAGCGGGCGCTGAACACGCGCAGGAAGTGCTCGGTGAGCACCATCACGTCGCTGCCGCGCTCGCGCAGCGGCGGAATGTTGATCGACACGACCTGGAGCCGGTAGTAGAGGTCGTCGCGAAACAGCCCCTTCTTCACCTCGCCGAGCAGGATCCTGTTGGTGGCGGCGATGAAGCGCACGTCCACCTCGATCGAGCGCACCGACCCCACGCGGCGGAACCGCTGCGTGTCGAGCAGGCTCAGCAGCTTGGCCTGCAGCACCGGGTCGAGCTCGCGCACCTCGTCGAGGAACATCGTGCCGCCGTGGGCCGCCTCGATCAGCCCGGTCTTCTTCACGGCGGCGCCGGTGAACGCGCCCTTGTCGTAACCGAAGAGCTCCGACTCCATCAGGCTCACCGGGATCGCGGCGCAGTTCACGTCGATGAACTCGCCCGCCGCGCGCGCCGACTGCTCGTGCAGCATGCGCGCGACCAGGCCCTTGCCCGTGCCCGTCTCGCCGTAGAGCAGCACCGCGCGCGTCGCGCTGCGCGCGACCTTCGAGATCAGTCGCCGGGTCTCGACGATGGACGGGTGCTCTCCGATCAGCTCGCCGTGGTAGCTCATGCGCGGGCGGTTCCAGTTCGATCGACGGCGCCAGCCCCGCGTTTCGGGGCGCGCGCACGCTCGCGGCGCGCCTGCCGATCGTCAGGGAGTTGCCCGGGCGCGCGGCCCGGAGCAGGGAGCGCCGTCGGAAAAGTATAGCGTCGGGGGTGACAGGGCGAACACGGCGCACGAGATCGTGCGCGCCTCGGCGCCCTCGCTGTGGCGGCAGAGCCCGGCCTGCCCGGCGCCGTCGTGGCGGCCCATCAGCTCGAAAGCGCGCTCGATCGCGATCCCCGCGGGCCACTGCGCGATCGACCCGGTCACCAGCGCGCGCCGCTGCTGCGAGTTCGCCGCCAGCGGGTCGCCGCTGGCCGGGCGCCACGCGTCGACCATCGACGGGTCGACGAAGCGGTTGGTGCGCGCCACCGCGCCGCGCGCGGCGCGCTCCACCGCCGAGCGGCGATGGCCCAGCTCCACCGCGGCCACCGCCCCGCCGGCGTCGGCGAGCACCAGCGTGCCCCCGCCCGCGTGCGTGGCCTGCGCCACGATCGCCAGCGCCTCGTCCACGCTCGCCGCGCGCGCGAGGATCCGGCTCATCAGGAAGTAGCGCAGAAGCCCCACGCCGTGGTCGCCCGTGCCCACCGCCGTGTCGGCCAGCGCGAGCCCCGAGGTGTTGATCCCGCTCGAGTAGACCCCCGGGCTTCCCAGGCTGCCCACCGCGAGCACGCGACGCCCCTGCCAGGCCGGGTCGCGATGGCGAAAGAGCCGTTGCAGCCCCGCGTGCTCGCCGCGGAAGTCGCGGTTCTTCGCGAGCACGGCACCGTGGCCGGCGTCGGTGCGCGCCCACGCCGTGCAGCCTTCGGCGAGCTCGTCGATCACGCCCAGGTGCAGGTACGCGAACAGCTCGCGCTCGTCGATCGCGTAACCGTGCGCCACGCCGCGCATCTCGTCGAGGTCGTCGGCGGCCTCGTCGCGGTGAAACGCCCACTGCGCCTCGAGGAAGGCGCGCGCGGGCGCCGACTCCAGGCGCGCGCGCGCCATCTCCAGGCGCAACGCCACGGCCGCGCGCACGGCCTGGCCCGAGGCGGGCGCGAGGCGCGCCTGCGCCGCGCCGCGTTCGTAGGGCCCGCCCTCGAGTTCGAGCGGCGCGGCCGCCGGCTCGCGCGTCATGCGGGCGTGAGCAGGTGGCAGGCTGCGGTGCGTCCGTCGGCGAGGCGCACCGATCGCGGCGCCTCGGTGCGGCAGCGCTCGGTGGCCTGCGGGCAGCGCGTGTGGAACCTGCACCCCGGGGGCGGGTCGATCGGCGAGGGCAGGTCGCCCTGCAGCCGCACGCGCTCGTGCGCGCCGGCGTGGTCCACGCGCGGAATGGCCGAGAGCAGCGCCTGCGTGTAGGGGTGCCGCGGCTGCTCGAGGATCAGCCGGGTCGGGCCGTATTCCACGATCTCGCCCAGGTACATCACCGCGATGCGCTCGCTCACGTAGCCGATCACCGCGATGTCGTGCGACACGAACAGGTAGGTCAGGCCGAGTTCGCGGCGCAGCGTTCCGAGCAGGTGCAGGATCTGCGCCTGGATCGACACGTCGAGCGCCGACACCGGCTCGTCGCAGACGAGGAACTGGGGGTTGAGGATCAGCGCGCGCGCGATGCCGATGCGCTGGCGCTGCCCGCCGGAGAATTCGTGCGGGTAGCGGCCCAGGTGCTCGGTGCGAAGGCCCACGTTCTCGATCATTGCCGCCACCCGCTCGCGCGCCTCGCCGCCGCGCGCCACGCCGTGCAGCTTGAGCGGAAGCCCCACGATCTCGGCCACGGTCTTGCGCGGGTTGAGCGAGGCGTAAGGGTCCTGGAAGATGATCTGCATGCGCCGGCGCATCGCCTTGAGCTGCGGGCCCGGCAGGGCCGTGACGTCGACGCCGTCGAACTCGACCCGGCCCGAGGTGGGCTCGTGCAGCCGCAGGATCGCGCGCCCCAGCGTGCTCTTGCCGCAGCCGCTCTCCCCGATCAGCCCCACCGTCTCGCCGCGCCCGATGTCGAGCGACACCCCGCTCACGGCCTGGACCAGCGAGCCGGGGTTGCCGGTCAGGCGCCCCCACGCGCCGCGGCGCGAGTCGTAGTGCTTGACGAGGTTGCTCACCCGCACCAGCGTCTCGCGCTGCGCGCCGGTGGCCGTGCTCGCGCCCGCGCCGCCGCCCGCGCCGGCGTGACCGTTCGTGGCCGGGATCGCGTTCACGCGTCCGCCTCCTCGAGGATGCAGCGCAGCTGGCGCGCGCCGCCGATCGGGCGCATCGCGATCGGCGTGCGGCAGGCGTCGCTGCGCCGGTCGCAGCGCGAGTAGAAGCGGCACTCGGGCGGCAGGTCGACCAGGCTCGGCACCTGCCCCTCGATCGGGCGGATGCGGCGCTCGAGCTGCGAGAGCCGCGGAATCGAGTCGAGCAGGCCGCGCGTGTAGGGGTGGCGCGGGCGGTCGATCACCTCGCGCGTGGGGCCGGCTTCCACCACCTGGCCCGCGTACATCACGGCAACGCGCTCGCAGTACTCGGCCACGACGCCCAGGTCGTGGGTGATCAGCACCACGCTCATGCCCAGCCTGGCGCGCATCTGGGCGATCAGCTCGAGCACCTGCGCCTGGATCGTCACGTCGAGCGCGGTGGTGGGCTCGTCGGCGATCAGCAGCCGCGGCCGGCACGACAGCGCGATCGCGATCATGATCCGCTGGCGCATGCCGCCGGAGAACTGGTGCGGATAGTCTCCCAGACGGCTGCGCGCCGACGGGATCCCCACGAGCTCCACGATCTCGACCGCCTTCTCGCGCGCGGCCGCCATCCGGGCGCGCCGCCCGGCGGGCAGCGACGCGTCGTGCAGCAGCAGCACCTCGATGATCTGCTCGCCCACGGTGAGCGCGGGGTTGAGCGCGGTGAGCGCGTCCTGCATCGTCATCGCGATGTCGCGCCCGCGCAGCTCGCGGTACGACTCCTCGCTGATCCCGGTGAGTTCGCGCCCGTCGAACACGATCGACCCGCGGTCGATCCAGCCCGGGGCGCGCACGAGCCCCATCACGCTGGCGAAGGTCACGCTCTTGCCCGACCCCGACTCGCCGACCACGCCCAGGCACTCGCCGTGCGCGAGCTCCAGGCTCACGCCGTCGACCGCGGCCACCACGCCCGAGCGCGTCTTGAAGCAGGTGCGCAGGTCGCGCACCGCGAGCAGCGGGGCGGGCGCAGAGGCGGGCACGGGCGCGGCGCCGGCGGCCCCGGACGCCTGCATCGGGCGGCGCGCGTCAGCGCTGGAAGCGGGGGTCGAATGCATCTCGGAGCCCTTGGCTCATCACGTTGATCGCCAGCACCAGCAGCAGGATCGCCACGCCCGGGAAGGTGCTCACCCACCACGCCTCGAGCATGAACGAGCGCCCGTCGGCCACCATCGACCCCCACGACGCGGTGGGCGGCTGCACGCCCAGGCCGAGGAACGACAGGCTCGCCTCGAGGATGATGATGTGCGCCATGCGCACGGTGGACACGACGATCACCGGCGAGAGGATGTTGGGCAGCACCTCGCGCATCATGATGTAGCCGCCCGAGGCGCCCAGCGCGCGCGCGGCCTCCACGTACTCCACCTCGCGCGCCGCGAGCGTCTCGCCGCGCACGACGCGGCACGGGATCACCCACTCCTTGTAGGCGAGGGCGAGCACGATGTTCTGCAGCCCGGGGCCCGTCATCGCGATCAGCGCGATCGCGAAGATCAGGTACGGGAAGCCCAGCAGGATGTCCACCAGGCGCGAGATCAGCACGTCGGCCCAGCCGCGGAAGTAGCCGGCCACGAGGCCCGCGACGATGCCGATCGCGGTGGCCACGAGGATCACCGCCACGCCGATGAGGATCGACACGCGCGCGCCGTAGATGATGCGCGAGAGGATGTCGCGGCCGAGCGCGTCGCAGCCCAGCGGGTAGGCGGCCTCGCCGCCTTCCATCCACATCGGCGGCAGCAGCCGGCGCAGCAGGTCGGCCTCGTTCGGGTCGTGCGGCGCGACCAGCGGCGCGAGCATCGCCATCAGCACGAAGGCGAGCGTGACCAGCGTGGCCGCCATCGCCAGCCGGCTCGAGAGGAACACCCGCATGTTGCGGGCGAACGGCGAGACGTGCGCCGCGGGGGCCGCCCCGATCGCCTGCGCGGGGGCCGCGCTCACAGCTTCACCCTGGGGTTGAGCACCGTGTACAGGATGTCGGCGACGAAATTGAGCATCACGTAGGTGACCGCGTAGAACAGCACCGCGGCCTGCACCAGCGGGTAGTTGCGCACGAAGATGCTCTCGACCACGAGGCGGCCCAGGCCGGGCCAGCCGAACACCGTCTCCACGATCATGTTGCCCCCGAGCAGCGACCCGGTCTCGATCGCGGCCACCGTCACGGTGGGGATCAGCGCGTTCTTGAGCGCGTGGCGCAGCAGCACGCGCCGCTGGCTCAGGCCCTTGGCCTGCGCGAAGGTGATGTAGTCCTGCGAGAGCACCTCGAGCATCGAGGTGCGCGTCACCCGCATCAGGATGGCGGCCATCGGCAGGCCCAGCGTGATCGCGGGCAGCAGGATGTGCGCGAGCGCGTTGCCGAAGGCGTCGATGCGTCCGGCGAGCAGCGTGTCGATCAGCAGCAGGTGCGTGACCGCGGCGATCTGGTAGTCGTAGTCGATGCGCCCGGACACCGGCAGCAGGCGCAGGTTCACCGCGAACAGCAGCAGCAGCAGGATGCCGAACCAGAAGCCGGGCAGCGAGACGCCGAACAGCGACCCCACCGTGGCGATGCGGTCGAGGATCGTGTTCTTCTTCACCGCCGCGAGCACGCCGAGCGGGATCGCGATCGCCAGCGCCAGCACGAGCGCCACGAGGCTCAGCTCGATCGTGGCCGGAAGCCGCTCGGCGATCACGTCGGCCACCGGGCGGCGGTGGAAGAAGCTCAGCCCGAAGTTGCCCGAGACCGCGTTCGAGAGGAAGGTCGCGAAGCGCTCGTGAATGGGCAGGTCGAGGCCCATGTCGCGGCGCAGCGCGTCGGCCTGCTCCTTGGTCGCGTGCTGGTCGCCCAGCATGATCTCGACCGGGTCGCCGGGCGTGAGCGCCATCATAAAGAACACGATGACGCTCACGCCGATGAGCACCAGCCCGAGTTGCGCGATCCGCTCGATCAGCCGGCCCAGCTTCATCGTCTCACCCGGATCGCGCTCGCTGCCGCCGACCTCGGCCCGCTGTTACTTCACGCAGGCGTCGTGCAGGTTGATGCGGCTGTCGGCGCTGGGCTGCCATCCGGCGAGGCGCTTGGACACGCCGTACAGGTCGGCCGGAACCCACAGGTACACGTAGGGCAGTTCCTTCGCGATGATCGCCTGCGCCTGCTTGTACAGCACCGCGCGCTTGCCCTGGTCGAGCTCGGCGCCGGCGTCGGCGAGCAGCTTGTCGAGCGCCGGATTGGAGTAGAACGACGAGTTGCCGCGGCCGTCGGTCACGTGGGTGGGGTCGAAGATGTCGAAGGGGTCGAGCGAGCCGTTGCCCCAGGAGGAGAAGAACATCTCGCCGGCCCCGGCCTCCTTCTTCGTGCGCCACTTGGTGTTGAGCTGCGAGCCCTCGCTCACGACCACGCGGATCTTGAACCCGCCCTTGCGCGCGACCGCTGCGATCGCCTCGGCCGTTTCCTTCTGCGCGCCCTCGGTGTCGAGCACGAGGTCGATGCCGTCCTTGAAGCCGGCGTCGGCGAGCAGCTTCTTGGCGCGCTCGGGGTCGTAGCCGTACGCGGGCAGCGCGGGGTCGAAGCCGAACGCGTCGGGGCTGAGGATGCCGTTGATCGCGGTCGCGTGCCCGCCCAGGATCCGGTCGATCAGCAGCTTCTTGTCGATCGCGTGCGCGAGCGCCTGGCGAACGCGCACGTCGTTCAGCGGCGCCGCCTTCGTGTTCAGCGCGAGGAAGAAGCTGCGCGTGCCGCGCACGCTCATCACGCGGGTGTTCGAGTTGGCCTCCACCTGCTTGACCGTGTGCGCGGGCAGCTCGTTGATGATGTCCACGTCGCCTGCGAGCAGCGCGGCCACGCGCGACGCGTTCTCGGGGATCACCTTGAAGATCACGCGGTCGACGCAGGCCTTGCCCACCGGCGCGATCGAGGCCGCGCCGCCGTAGTAGTCGTTGAAGCGCTCCATGATGATCGCGTCGCCCTTGCGCCACTCCACGAGCTTGAACGGCCCGGTGCCGTTGACCTTGGTGGCGAGCGCCTCGTGGCCGTTGGCCTCGACGAACTTCTTGCTCACCACCTCCTGGAACGGCAGCATCGCCGGCAGGATCGGCCAGCTCGCCGAGAGCTGGAAGCGCACCGTGAGCGGGTCCACGACGACCACGTCCTTGAGCGGGCCCAGGAGGCTCTTGCGCGGGCTGGTCTGGCCGCCCATCGCGTTTTCCTTGATCAGGCGGTCGAAGGTGAACTTGATGTCGTCGGCCGTCATCGGGTCGCCGTTGTGGAACTTCACCCCCTTGCGCAGCTTGAACTCGTAGGTGGTCGCGTCGATCTGCCGGTACGACTCGGCCAGTTCGGGCACGATCGCCATCTTGGCGTCGCGCGTGAGCACGCCGTCGTACATGTTGCGGATGATCGTCTCGGTCTCGCGCTTGCGGTGGTTGGCCGGATCGAGCGTGAGGGCGTCGAGCGTGAAGCCCACGCGGATCTCGGCGGCGTTCAGTGGTGCCGCGGCGGCGGCGACGATTGCGGCGCCAAGCGCCAGGCTGAAGAACCGTTTCATTGACTCTCTCCTAGATGCGATCGATATCGAATTGCACGTTGCGCGGCCCGAGGTGCGCGGCCCTGCCCACCCGACATCATGCAAGCACCGTGCCAACCCGGCCCAAGCGCGCGAATCGCCCCGCTGGCCGCAGGGCCGCAGGGGAACCAACCAAGTTACACCGGTTCGGGTGTTGCGGTGCAACAGGCGTGAAACGCGCGCGTTAGTGCGCCGTGCGCGCGCGGCCCACGCTCAGTGGATCTCGGGTTCGGCCGTGTCGCCCGGGCGCGCGAGAAAGTCGAAGTCGCAGCCCTGGTCGGCCTGCGTCACGTGGGCGGCGAACATCGCGCCGTAGCCGCGCGCGAAGCGCGGCGCGGGCGCCCGCCACTCCCCGCGGCGGCGCTCGAGTTCGGCCTCGTCCACCTCGAGCGAGAGCAGCCTGCGCTCGGCGTCGAGCGTGATCGTGTCGCCGGTGCGCACCAGCGCGAGCGGCCCGCCCACCCACGACTCGGGCGCGACGTGCAGCACGACCGTGCCGTAGCTCGTGCCGCTCATGCGCGCGTCGGAGATGCGCACCATGTCGCGCACGCCGCGCGCGAGCAGCTTCTTGGGCAGCGGCATCATCCCCCACTCGGGCATGCCCGGCCCTCCCAGCGGCCCGGCGTTGCGCAGCACCAGCACCGAGCGCTCGTCCACGTCCAGATCGGGGTCGTCGAGGCGGCGCTCGAGGTCGTTGTAGTCGTCGAACACCACCGCGCGCCCCGAGTGCCTGAGCAGCGCCGGCGTGGCCGCCGAGGTCTTGATCACGGCGCCGTCGGGCGCGAGGTTGCCGCGAAGGATCGCCACCCCGCCGGCGGCTTCGAGCGCCTGCTCGCGCGGCAGGATCACGTCGGGCAGGTGGATCGCGGCGCCCGCGATGTTCTCGCCCAGCGTCGTGCCGGTGCAGGTGGCGCAGTTGCGATGCAGCAGGGTGCCCAGCGACTCGAGGAACGCGCGGCTGCCGCCGGCGTAGTACAGGTCTTCCATCAGGTACTTGCCCGAGGGCCTGAGGTTGAGCGTCACCGGCGTGCCGCGCGAGATCCGGTCGAAGTCCTCGAGCGTGATCTCGACGCCGGCGCGCCGGGCCATCGCCACGATGTGCACGACGGCGTTGGTGGAGCCGCCGCCGGCCATCATCACCGTGATCGCGTTCTCGAAGCTCTCGCGCGTGAGGATCCCGCTCGGCCTGAGGTCTTCCCAGACCATCTCCACGATCCGCGCCCCGGAGCTCGATGCGAGCCGGGGGTGGTTCGAGTCGGCCGACGGAATGGTCGCGCCGCCGGGGAGGACGAACCCGAGCACCTCGGCGATCAGCGCCATCGTGGACGCGGTGCCGAAGGTCATGCAGGTGCCGTGCGAGCGCGCGATCCCCTGTTCGATCTCCTGCCAGTCTCCGTCGCTCAGCTTGCCGGCGCGGCGCTCGGCGTCGTATTTCCAGACGTCGCTCCCCGAGCCCAGCACCTGGCCGCGCCAGTTGCCTCGCAGCATCGGGCCCGCGGGCATGAAGATCGTGGGCAGGTCCATGCTGATCGCGCCCATCAGCAGCGCCGGCACCGTCTTGTCGCAACCGCCGAGCAGCACGCACCCGTCGGCCGGGTAGGAGCGCAGGATCTCCTCGGTCTCCATCGCGAGCAGGTTGCGGTAGAGCATCGTGGTGGGCTTCTGGAACGGCTCGGAGAGCGTGAGCGCCGGGATCTCCACCGGGAAGCCGCCCGCCTGCCAGACGCCGCGCTTGACCTCCTCGGCGCGCGTGCGCAGGTGCGCGTGGCAGGGATTGATGTCGCTCCAGGTGTTGACGATCGCGATCACCGGCTTGCCCGCGAACTCCTCGCGCGAGAACCCCATCTGCAGCGCGCGCGATCGATGGCCGAAGGCGCGCAGCGTGTCCACGCCGAGCCACTTGTGGCTGCGCAGCTGGTCGGGGGTGAGGCGGCGTCGGGTCATGGTCGTGCTCTTCGCTGGCGGGAGGGGAAGATTGTCGCGCGCGGCGGGGGTGAGCGGGCGCGGGCGCGGCGCTGCGACGAGTGTAGCCGAGGGCGGTGGGAGGCGCGGGGCGGCGCCCGGCCACATGTCCGGAAACGGCGAGTGGCGCCGCCGTTTCGGGGGGATAATCGGCGGCATGCTGCTCGACGACCAGGCGTGTTACCAGGCGCTGCGCGCGCGTGACGCGCGCTTCGACGGGCGATTCTTCGTCGGCGTGGCCAGCACCGGCATCTACTGCCGTCCGGTGTGCGGCGTGCGCCTGCCGCAGCGGCGCAATTGCAGCTTCTTCCCGAGCCCGGCCGCCGCCGAGGCGAGCGGGTTTCGACCGTGCCTGCGTTGCAGGCCCGAGCTCGCGCCCGGCTTCGCGGCGATCGACGCGCCCGGAGCGCTCGCGCGACGCGCGGCCAGCCTGATCGAGCAGGGCGAACTGAACGATCGCTCGGTGGTGGCGCTCGCGCGGCGGCTCGGCGTGAGCGACCGGCACCTGCGCCGCGTGTTCGCCGCGCAGTTCGGCGTGTCGCCGGTGCAGTACGCGCAGACGCTGCGCTTGCTGCTGGCCAAGCGCCTGCTCACCGACACCGCGCTGGCGGTGATCGAGGTGGCGCACGCGAGCGGCTTCGCGAGCCTGCGCAGGTTCAACGCGGCGTTTCGCCAGCGTTACCGGCTGGCGCCGTCTCGGCTCCGAAGCCGCGCACTGGCGCAGGCGCCGGGCACCGGCGACGCGCGCGCGGGGGCGGCGCCCGAAGGCGAGGCGACGCTGCGATTCGAGCTGGCGTACCGGCCGCCGCTCGACTGGGAGGCGCTGCTCGCCTTTCTCGCGCAGCGCGCGATCGCCGGCGTCGAGAGCGTGCAGGGGCGCGCGTACAGGCGCGTGGTTGCGGTCGCGAGCGCAGGCCGGCGGGTAACGGGCTGGGTGCAGGTGACGCGCTCGCGCGATCGCGACACGCTCGTGGCCACGCTGTCGGCTTCGCTCGCCGGGGTCGTTCCGCGCACGCTGGCCGCGATCCGGCGCGTGTTCGACCTCGACTCCCGGCCCGACGAGGTCTCGCGCGTGCTCGGCGAACTGGCTGCCGCGAACCCCGGGCTGAGGGTGCCGGGCGCCTTCGACGGCTTCGAGATCGCGGTGCGCACGATCGTCGGGCAGCAGGTGAGCGTGGCGGCGGCGAACACGATCGCCGCGCGGCTGGCCGCCCGCTTCGGACAGCCGGTGGCCTCGCCTTTCGCGTCGCTCGACACGGCATTTCCCCACGCCGAGGCGCTCGCGATTCGCGGCGAGGGGGAACTCGCCGCGCAAGGCCTGAGCGGTGCGCGCGCGCGCGCGGTGGTCGCGCTCGCGCGCGCCGTTTGCGAGGGCAGCCTTTCGTTGCGCAGCGACGCATCGGTGGAGGAAACCCTCGCGCAGCTCGCCGCGCTGCCCGGCGTCGGTCCGTGGACCGCGCAGACGATCGCGATGCGCGCGCTCGGCTGGCCCGACGCGTTCCCCGCCTCGGACCTCGGCGTGCTGCGCGCGCTCGGCGTGCGTTCCACGGCGCGGGCCGAAGAGATCTCGCAGCACTGGCGACCCTGGCGCGCCTATGCGGTGATGCACCTGCGCGCGGCCTCGCCGGGCAGCGCGGGCCGGGCACCGGCGAAAGCGCCGCGTTGAAGCCGCGCGACATCGGCGAGCTGATCCTGCTCGCGGCGATCTGGGGCGCGTCGTTTCCGCTGATGCGCATCGCGGTGCCCGAGATGGGCGCGTTCGCGGTGGCCTTCGTGCGCGTGGCCGTGGGCGCGCTCGTGCTGCTCCCGCTGGTCGTTCTGCGGGGCAGCCTCCGGGCGTTGTTGCGCGACGCGCGCGCGCTCGCCTTCGTCGGGGTCACCGGCGCCGCGATGCCCTTCGCGCTCTTCGCCTGGGCGGCGTTCACGGTGCCCTCCGGGGTGGCCGCGGTGCTCAACGCCACCGCGCCCACGTTCACGGCGCTGGTCGCGAGCGTGTGGATGAAAGAGCGGCTGTCGCGCCCGGCCTGGGCGGGCATGGGCCTGGGCCTGATCGGCGTGGCCGTGCTCGTGTCGGATCGGGTGAGCCTGGGGTCGCTGGGCGCGCTGCCGGCGATGCTGGCGTGCCTGGTTGCGGCGAGCCTTTACGCGGTGAGCGTGAACTTCACGCGGGCGCGCCTGCAAAGCGCCGACCCGCTCGTCGTTGCGGCCGGCATGCAGCTGGTTGCCGCGCTCGTGCTCGCGCCGCTCGCTCTGGCCGCCTGGAGCGAGGCGCCGGTCTCGGCGGGTGCCTGGGTTTCGGTGCTCGCGCTGGGTTTCGCGTGCACCGGGTTCGCGCTGATCGTCTACTTCGGGCTCGTGCAGCGGGTGGGCCCGTCGAAGGCGATGACGGTGACCTTTCTCGTGCCGGTGTTCGGCATGCTGTTCGGCGCGGTGTTCCTGGGCGAGCAGCTGAGCGCGACGATGCTCGCCGGCGCGGCGGTCGTGCTCACGGGCACCGCGCTTGCCGTGGGCTTGCTCGGGGGGCCGCGCCGCGGCCCGGGCGCCCCGAACGCGGGCCGCTAGCCGCGAGCGCCGATCAGCGCGTACAGGCCGATCGCGGCGAAGCTGGCGGCGGCCACGATCCGGATCGCGCGCAGAGGCAGCCGGGCGGCGAGGCGCTCGCCCACCATCACGGCCGGCACGTTCGCGAGCATCATTCCGATCGTGGTGCCCGAGACCACGGCCACGAACGCGTCGTACTGCGCCACCAGCGCAACGGTGGCCACCTGCGTCTTGTCGCCCATCTCCACGAGGAAGAACGCGAGGGTCGTGGCCACGAACACGCCGAGTCGGCCGCCCTTGTCCGCACCCTGGTCGAGGCGGTCGGGGATCAGCGCCCACCCGGCCATCGCGATGAAGCCGATGCCGAGCACCCAGCGCAAGGTGCCGGGGTCGATCGTGCGCGTGACCCACACGCCCACCGCGCCGGCGAGCGCGTGGTTGAGCAGCGTCGCGACCAGGATCCCGAGGATGATCGGCACCGGCTTGCGATGCCGCGCGGCGAGAACGAACGAGAGCAACTGGGTCTTGTCGCCGATTTCGGCGATCGCGACCACGCCGGTCGAGACGAGCAGGGGTTCCACGAGCGGTGTTTGCGCCTTGTGTTCGAGCCGTTGTGTTTCCGGCCCGGGGCGGCCCCATTGTATCGGTTCGCCAACTGCGCCCGCACCTGTAGACTTGGGGTTGTGAACGTGAGCGGTCGAGTCTGGCGCCGGGTGTTCCGCTTTGCTGTCGAGGCCGCTGCTGCATCGCGCGAGCGCAAAGGGGAGATGACATGAGCCAACCGATTCCGACCACCCCCGCGGACTTCGATACCACACGCGTGATCGAGCGCCCCGACGGGTTCTACTGGCAGTCGATCGAGGGCGGACGCGAGCACGGCCCGTTCGCGTCGCTGGTGGAGGTCGCCGTCGACATGCAGTCCTTCGACGAGGAGGACGAGGGCGAGCAATTCGAGGCGCTGCGCGAAGCGGAAGACGTGCTCGGCGTGCCCGACTGGGTCGACCCGGAAACGGGCGAGCTCGCCGACGACGAGTGGACCCGCACCGATCAGCACTGAGCCGGCCCGTGCACCGCGCGGCTGCGCCTGCCCGCGCCAGCCTGAGCCAACCTCAGCCAACCTGAGCCAGCCTGAGCCAGCCTGCGCTCGCCCGGGCTATTCGCTCGGTTCGCGCAATGCCCTTCGCAGCACCTTGCCCACCGGGGTCTTGGGCAGTTCGTCGCGGAACACCACCTGCTTCGGGCGCTTGTATCCGGTGAGCCTCTCCCTGCAGTAGTCGCGCACCGCGCCCTCGTCCAGGGCGGCGTCGCGCCGCACCACGAACAGCCTCACCGCCTCGCCCGTCTCGTCGTCGGCGACGCCCACCGCGGCGCACTCGAGCACGCCCGGGTGCGCGCCCACCACCGCCTCGACCTCGCTCGGGAACACGTTGAAGCCCGAGACGATGATCATGTCCTTCTTGCGGTCGACGATCCGGAAGTACCCGCGCTCGTCCATCGTGCCGATGTCGCCGGTGCGCAGGTAGCCGTCGGGCGTGAGCGCGTTCGCCGTCTCGTCGGGCCGGTTGTAGTAGCCGGGCGTCACGTTCGGGCCCTTGATGCACAGCTCGCCCGCCTCGCCCGTGGCGAGGTCGCGGTTGTTCTCGTCGCGCACCGCCAGGTCCACCGACGGCAGCGGCAGCCCGATGGTGCCGGTGTGCGCGTCGATCCTCGCCGAATTGGTCGTGCCGGCCGCGCAGGTCTCCGACATGCCCCAGCCCTCGCGCACGACGCATCCGGTGAGCTGCTTCCAGCGCGCCGCCACCGCGGGGTTGGTCGCCATGCCGCCCGCGCCGGTGAGCCGCAGCTGCGAGAAATCGAGCTTGCGGAAGTCCTCGTTCGCGGCGAGCGCGAGGAACAGCGTGTTGAGCCCGGGAAACGTGTGGAACGGCCGCTTCGCCAACTCCTTGACGAAGCCCGCAATGTCGCGCGGATTGGGCACCAGCGTGAGCAGGCTGCCGCGGCGCATCGCCGCCAGCGCGCAGGCCGAGAGCGCGTAGATGTGGTACAGCGGCAAGGCCGTGACCACGTTGTACTGCGCCACGGGGCTCAGGGTCGGGTTGTCCTGGTAGAGCGTGGATTCGACCGCGTCGAACGAGGCCTCGAACTGCAGCATCGCGGCCACGACGTTGCGGTGGGTGAGGATCGCGCCCTTCGACAGGCCGGTGGTGCCGCCCGTGTATTGCAGGAACGCGATGTCGCCGGGCGCGGCGCGCACCTGCGCGAACCGGCTCGCGCGCCCGGCCGCCATCGCCTCGCGAAACGAGACCGCGGCGGGCAGCGAGAACGCGGGCACCAGCTTCTTCACCTTGCGCACCGCGAAGTTCACCAGCGCCCCCTTGGCGTAGCCGAGCAGGTCGCCCATCGTGCACACCACCACGTGGCGCACGGGCGCGGCCCGCAGCGCCTGCTCGAGCACCGCGGCGAAGTTCTCCAGCACGATCACCACGTCCGCGCCGCTGTCGCGCAGCTGGTGCTCGAGCTCGCGCGCGGTGTACAGCGGGTTCACAGGCACCGCGACCAGACCGGCTCGCAGGATCGCGGCGGTCACGACCGGGAACTGCAGCACGTTGGGCAGCATCACCGCCACCCGCGCGCCCTCGTGCAGCCCGAGCGACTGCAGCCACGCGCCGAAGGTGGCCGACGCCCGCTCGAGCTCGGCGTAGGTGATGAACCGGTCCATGCAGACGGCGAAGCTGCGCTCGCCGTATCGTTGCCAGGCTTCGTCGAACAGGTCGGTCACGCTCGGGTAGCGCGACGGGTCGATCTCCCTGGGCATCCCGCTCGGGTAGCTCGCGTGCCACGGGCGCTGCATTCGCTCTCCTCTTCCTGTCCGGTTGGTCGCGCCGCCCGCCGCAGGGCGCGCGGCGCGGCCGTGTGTCCGTTCAGTCTACCGGCGCAGGCGCCTCGCGGGCGGGGCGACCGGGCAGGCTCGCGAACTGCGCGAGCGCCACGCCGCACAGCGTGATGATCGCGCCGGCGATCTTGGTGGCGGTGAACTGTTCGCCGGTCGTGAGCCACGCGATCAGCCCGGCCACCGGCGGCATCAGGTACATCAGCGGCGCCGATCGCGCGACGCCGCGTATCGCGTTGATCCAGCCCCAGACGAGCCAGCCCAGGAACGCCGAGACCAGCACGGCCCACAGCAGCGCCGCCCAGATGCCCGGGGGCAGCGCGGCCCAGTCCACGCTGATCGCCGCGGGCACCGACACCAGCACGATCGGGGCGCTGCCCAGCAGCGTCGCCCACCCCATCACCTGCAGCGAGCCCATCCGCAGCGTGAGCGGCTTTCCGGCCACCGTGTAGTACGAGAAGAAGCCCGCCGCGACCAGCAGCACGAGGTCGCCGCCGGTGGCCTCCCAGCGCCCGCGCACCAGCTTGTCGGAGAGGAACACGAGCACCCCGGCGCACGAGATCGCCATCCCCATCAGCTGCGCCCGGGTGAGCACCTCCACCCCGCGCCAGCGCAGGATCAGCAGCGTGAACACCGGCCCCAGCGCCAGGATCAGCGAGCTCGAGAACGCGGTCGAGAGGTGGATGCCGTGGGTCACCAGCCCCACGTGCAGCGTGTGGCCGATCACGCCGAGCCGCGCCAGCGCCCAGGCGTCGGCGCGCGAGAGGCGCGGCAGCCGGCCGCCGCCGACCTTGAGCAGAAGGAGCAGCGCGCAGGCGGGCATCAGCAGATAGCGTGCGAACAGGAATGCGCCCGGCGGCATCGCGGTGAACACGTACTTCTGCACGCTGAAGTTCGCCCCCCAGACCACCACCATCGTCAACCCGGCTGCCAGCGCCTGCGATTGGCGGCGTCGATCGGGGTCAAACATCCCCGTATGCTATCGCGAAGGGCGCGCGGCACCGCGCGGCGCGCCCGCTCGGCCGGCCCGGCCCGGGTCGTTGGGCCAGCGCGCTCAGGCGGCGCGCTCAGGCGGCGCGCAGCGCCTCGGCGACGAAATCGAGCCGATCCTGCCCCCAGAACATCTCGCCGCCCACGAAGAAGGTGGGGGCGCCGAACACGCCGCGCGCGAGCGCTTCTTCGGTGTCGGCCTTCAGGCGGTCCTTGGCCGCCGGTTCGCTCGCGAGCGCGAACACCTGCTGCGGGTCCAGGCCCGCGGCCGCCAGCACCTCGGCCACCACCTGCGGGTCGCCCATGTTCTTGCCCTCGCACCAGATCGCCTCGAACACGGCGCCGAGGTATCGCTGGAATTCCTCGTCCGAGCGCGCCTTCATCGCGACCGCGCCGCGCATCAGCGCGAGCGTGTTGATCGGGAAGTGCGGGTTCATCGCGAAGCGGGTGCCGATCCTGTTCGCCCAGCGTTGCAGGTCGAGGTCGATCCACCGGCCCTTCGCCGGCACCTCCAGCGGACTGTGGTTGGCGGTTGCCTTGAACACGCCGCCCAGCAGCATCGGGCGCCAGTCGATGCGCGCGCCGCGCGCCGCGGCAATGGGCGGGAGCGCGCGATACGCGAGGTAGGCATACGGGCTGCCCACGTCGAACCAGAACTCGACGGTCTTGCTCACGGCGACCTCCTCATCGTTCGCTCACCACGGTTCGATCCAGGGGCGCAGATCCTGTTCGTGGGTCCACGCGTCGCGCGGCTGGCGGTGAAGCGCCCAGTAGGCCTCGGCGATGTGCTCGGGGTCGAGAATGCCCTCGCGTTCCTTGAGCGCGTAGCGCTGGGGAAAGTTCTCGCGGATGAAAGCGGTGTCGATCGCGCCGTCGATCACGAGGTGCGCGACGTGGATTCCCTTCGGGCCGAGTTCGCGCGCCATGCTCTGCGCGAGCGCGCGCAGCGCGTGCTTGGCGCCCGCGAACGCCGAGAAGCCGCTGCTCCCGCGCACGCTGGCGGTGGCCCCGGTGAAGAAGATCGAACCGTGCCCGCGCGCGAGCATCACGCGCGCGGCCTCGCGACCCATCAGGAAGCCGGCGAAGCACCCCATCTCCCAGACCTTGCGATAGACGCGCGCGGAGGTCTCGGTGATGCCGAAGCGCACGTTCGCGCCCACGTTGAACACCGCGACCTCGATCGGCGCGATCTCGCGCTCGATGCGATCGACCAGCTCCACCGTCTGCTGCTCGTCGCGCGCGTCGCACCCGAACGCGTGCGCGATCCCGCCCCGGGCCCGGATCGACTCGACGAGCGGCCCGAGGCGCTCGACCTTGCGACGGGTGACGCAGGCAACGTAGCCCTCGCGCGCGAATCGGCGCGCGATCGCGCCGCCGGTCGCGTCGCCGGCGCCCACCACCAGGATCGCGCGCGCTGATGCGCTCATGTTCGCACTCCGGTCACCGCGGAAGCCGCCGCGTGGCTTGCTGGAATAATGCAAGCTTAGCCGCCCGGGCCCGAAGCTGTCCTGGCGCCGCCCGAGCACAGCGAGAGCAAAGCGATGTCATTGGTGTTGATGGTGCGTCACGCGCAGGCGTCTTTCGGCGCCGCGAACTACGACCGGCTCTCGGATCTCGGGCGCAGGCAGTCGCGCTGGCTCGGCGAGTACTTCGCCGGGCGCGGCGTGCGCTTCTCGCGGGTGATGTCGGGCACGCTCGAGCGCCAGCGCGACACCGCGAGCGAAGTGCTCGGCGCGATGGGCGGCGACCCCGCGTCGATCGAGATCCACGAGGGGCTCGACGAGTACCACGGCGAGGCGCTGTTTCGCGCCTACACCGGCGCCGACCCGCGCGACGCGCAGCTCGGCCACTACGGCAGCTACTGGCGGGTGTTTCGCGAGGCGATGCTCGCGTGGTCCGAGGATCGGGTGCAGGGAATGCCCGAGACCTGGTCGGCGTTCGGCGCGCGGGTGCGCGACGCGCTGCGCGCGGCGGCCGCGGGCACCGCGCGCGACGACGTCGTGCTGGTGGTGAGCTCGGGCGGGGCGATCTCGCGCGCGGTGGCCGACATCGTGTCGAGCCCGGCGAGCACGGCGATCGAGATGAACCTGCACTTTCGCAACACCGGCGTGTGCGAGCTGATCTGGGGCGCGGGGCGCTTCAGGCTGCTCAGCTTCAACGGCGCCCCGCACCTCGACCACCCGCAGCGGCGCGAGTCGATCACCTTCGCCTGAGGGGCGCTCAGGCGTTGAAGCGCACCTCGCCGCAGCGCGACAGGTCGTAGCCGCCGAGCAGCGCCGCCTGGCGCGCGAAGCGCCGCGTGCGGGCGAACGCGAGCAGCGCCTGCGCGGGAGGCTCGAAGGCGCTGCGCCGCCACAGCACGAGGTCGACCGACTCCCAGGCGAGCGGGACGAAGGCGAGGTCGAACGCGCCGGCCGCGGCGCGCACGCCGAAGGCCGCGTCGGCGTAACCCTGCGCGACCGCCTGCGCGACCTCGGTCTCGCTGCTCGCGGGCGGGCCGATCGAGCGCAGCGCCGCGAGGCTCACGCGAGCCTCGCGCGCGAGCCGGGCCAGCAGCAGCTGGCTTCCGGCGCCGGCGTGGCGCGACGCGAAGCGCAGGCGCGCGCTCGCCAGCGCGGCGAGCGAGCGGATCCGGCGCGGGTTGCCGCGCGCGAGGATCAGCCCCTGCTCGCGGCGTGCCCAGTGCAGCGCGACCACGGGCAGCGAGGCGAGGCGCTCGCGAAACGCGTCGTCGTTGAAGCCGCCGTCGCTCGAATTCGGGATGTGGATCAGCGACGCGCAGGCGCCCCGCGCGACGAAGCGGTCGAGCCCGTCCACGCTGCCCAGCGCGGCGAGCGCCAGGCCGCAACGGCTCTCGCGCACGGCCCAGTCGAGCAGCGGGTCGTGGCTGCCCGCGATCACCGGCGCAGGCTCGGGCGCGCCGCCGTCGATCGTGCCCGCCGCCTGCGAGGCCACCCACTGCTCGACCTCGGCGCGCGCGAACAGCAGCTTGCCGCGCGCGCGCGAGTGCGGGATCGCGCCGCGCGCCACCAGGTGGTAGACGGTGCGCGGGCGCATGCGCAGCAGCGCCGCCACCTCGTTGGTCGTGAGCCAGTCGGGCATCGGAACCCCTCCCGTCGCCATGATATGCAAAATTTCCGCGGTTTTCACGCTCCCGTAATTCGTCGCTAGAGTCGCCCGGATGGGAGACATCGGCCAGGCGCTCGCGACCGCGGCCGCGCTCGTCGCGGGCGCGGATCCGCAGCTGTGGCCGATCGTGGCGCTCAGCCTGCAGGTGAGCGGCCTGGCCACGCTCGCGGCCGCGCTGCTGGCGCTGCCGGTTGCGGCGTGGCTCGCGCTCACCCCCTTTCGCGGCCGGGGCGCGGTGATCGCCGCGCTCAACGCGACGATGGGGCTGCCCTCGGTCGTGGTCGGGCTGTTCGTCTACCTGATGCTCTCGCGGGCCGGTCCGCTGGGCGAGCTCGGCATCCTGTTCACGCCCGCGGCGATGGTGGTCGCGCAGTGCGTCCTGGTCATGCCGCTGATCACGGCGCTGGCGCGCCAGACGATGGAGGACGCGCTCGCCGAGTACGACGAGTACCTGCGCTCGCTGCACGCCGGCAAGGCGCAGGTCGTGCTCACGCTGCTGCACGAGGCGCGCTTCTCGCTGCTCACGGCCCTGCTGGCCGGTTTCGGTCGCGCCGCCGCCGAGGTCGGGGCGGTGATGATCGTGGGCGGGAACATCGAAGGCGTCACGCGCGTGATGACCACCGCGATCTCGCTCGAGACGAGCAAGGGCGAGCTGGCGCAGGCGCTGGCGCTGGGGATCGTGCTGGTCGCGGTCGTGCTGCTCGTCAATGCCGGCGCCTATTCGGTGCGCGCCTACAGCGGGAGGCGCTATGGTTAGCGCGGGCGGCGCGAGCGTCGACGCCGGCGCTGCGCGCACGGGTGCGGGCGCTGGCGCCGCCGCGGCGATCGCGCGCGTGATCTCGCTGCGCGGCGCGAGCGTGCACGCGGGCGGCACCGCGCTGCTCCACGCCACCGACCTCGAGATCGGCGTGGTCGAGCGCACCGTCGTGCTCGGCCCGAACGGTTCGGGCAAGACCACGCTGCTGCGCGCGATCCACGGCCTGGCCGCGTTGTCGGGCGGACGCCTGCGGGGCGTCTCGCGCGACGCCGCGCAGGCCGCGGGCGGCGAGCTCGCGCGCTGCGCCTACGTGTTCCAGAAACCGGTGATGCTGCACCGCTCGGCGCTCGCCAACGTGGAGCACGCGCTGGCGATCGCCGGCGTGCCGGCCCGCGAGCGCCGGCAGCGCGCCGAGTCGGCGCTCGCCGACGTCGGGCTCGCGTCGCTCGCGGCGCGGCCCGCGCGCCGGCTCTCCGGGGGCGAGCAGCAGCGCCTCGCGGTGGCGCGCGCCAACGCGCTCGAGCCCGACTGCCTGCTGCTCGACGAGCCCACCGCCAGCCTCGACCCCGGCGCCGCCGCCGGCATCGAGCGCTACCTGCTGCGCCTCTCGGAGCGCGGCCGGGGGATCGTGATGAGCACGCACGACCTGGGCCAGGCGCGGCGGCTGGCCGAGCGCATCGTGTTCATGCATCGCGGGCGCGTGGTGGAGGCGGGCGACGCGCCCTCGTTCTTCCACGCGCCGAGCTCGAACCTCGCGCAGCGCTTCCTGCGCGGGGAGTGGCTCGAGTGAAGCGGCCGGCCTTCGCGGCGCCGCGTCGCGCGGCGCGGGCGCTCGCCGCCGCCCTCGTCTGGCTGCTCGGCTTCGCGGCGCCGGCGGGCGCGGCCGACTTCATCGTGATGGCCTCCACCACCTCGACCGAGCAGTCGGGGCTGTTCGCGCACCTGTTGCCCATCTTCACGCGCGAGACCGGGATCGAGGTGCGCGTGGTGGCGCAGGGCACCGGGCAGGCGCTCGCGACGGCGCGAAGGGGCGACGCCGACCTGGTGTTCGTGCACGACCGCGCGGCCGAAGAGCGCTTCGTCGCGGAAGGCCACGGCCTCGAGCGGCGCGAGGTCATGTACAACGACTTCGTGATCGTGGGCCCGAAGGACGACCCCGCCCGGATTGGCGCAATGCGCGACGTGGCGGGCGCGTTCGCGCGCATCGCGGCCGCGCGCGCGAGCTTCGTCTCGCGCGGCGATCGCAGCGGAACGCACGCGGCCGAACTGCGCTTCTGGGCGATGTCGGGCGCGGGCACCCCGCCCGCCGGCGCGACCTGGTATCGGCCCGCCGGGTCGGGCATGGGGCCCACGCTCAACGTGGCCTCGGCGCTGGACGCCTACGCGCTCACCGACCGCGGCACCTGGATCGGCTTTCGCAACCGCGGCAGGCTCGCGGTGCTGGTCGAGGGCGACCCGCGGCTGTTCAACCAGTACGGGGTGATCGTCGTGAACCCCGCGCGGCACCCGGGCGTGAAGGCCGCGCTCGCGCGGCGCTTCGCCGACTGGGTGGTCTCGCCGCAAGGGCAGGCGGCGATCGGCTCGCACCGCGTCGGCGGCGAGCAGCTGTTCTTCGCGAACGCCGCCGCCCGCTGAGACCGCCGGCGCGCTCGCGCCGATCGAGCGCCACGGCCGGGCTCGCGCCGCTCGAGCGCCACGGACGGGGTCGCGCGGGGGCCGCGGTCGTATCATTGGGCTGTGACGAGGCCTGCGGGAGATGGCGATGAGACTGGCTGACGAACTGGAGCGCGTGGCCGCACTGCACCGCTCGGGCGCATTGACCGACGACGAGTACGCGCGCGCCAAGGCGCAACTGCTGCGCGAGGACGCGCGCGGCCCGGGAACCCGGCCCGCGCTCGACAAGCTCAGGCGGTCGGTCGACGACCGCTGGATCGGCGGCGTGTGCGGGGGCATCGGGGCGGCCACGTCGACCGAAGCGTGGATCTGGCGGCTGCTCTTTTGCCTGGGGCTGTTCGCCGGCGGCGTGAGCGGGCTCCTGTACCTGCTGATGTGGCTGCTGGTGCCCTCGGCCGCGGACGATCCGCTCTGAGCCTCGCCGGTGCGTCCGCCGCCGCTCGCGCGGCGCGCGGCGCACGCTAGAATCGGGCGAGCCCGAAGCACCGCGACCGCGCGCCGCGCGGCCGGAAAACACCGAGGAGATCCGATGGACGCGGCCGTGAAGACCCGTGGCCCGCGCGCCGCCAGGGGCCGCGCGACCGAGACGCTGCAATACCAGAGCGGCTTCGGCAACGAGTTCGCCACCGAGGCGCTGCCCGGCGCGCTGCCCGCGGGGCGCAACTCACCGCAACGCTGCGCCTACGGGCTGTACGCCGAACAGATCTCGGGCACCGCGTTCACCGCGCCGCGCGGCGCCAACCGGCGCACCTGGACCTATCGCATTCGTCCGGGCGCGATCCACGAGCCCTTCGAGCGCATTTCCGACAAGGCGATGGTGGGGCGTCCCGACGCGGCCGAGGTGCCGCCCACCCAGATGCGGTGGAGCCCGATGCCGCTGCCGAAGAAGGCAACCGACTTCGTCTCCGGCTTGTTCACGATGGCGCACGCCGGCGACCCGCTCTCGCTCTCGGGCGGCTCGATCCACATGTACGCGGCCAACCGCTCGATGAAGGATCGCTTCTTCTACGACGCCGACGGCGAGCTGCTGATCGTGCCGCAGCTGGGCCGCTTGCACCTGTTCACCGAGATGGGCCAGCTCGTGGTCGAGCCGCAGGAGATCGCGGTGATTCCGCGCGGCGTGCGCTTTCGCGTGGAGCTGCCCGACGTGAAGGCCGAGGGCGGCGGGCTCGAGGGCGCGCGCGGCTACGTCTGCGAAAACCACGGCGCGCCGTTCCGGCTGCCGGACCTCGGGCCGATCGGCTCGAACGGGCTCGCCAATCCGCGCGACTTCCTCGCGCCGGTGGCCTGGTACGAAGATCGCAGTGGCTCGTTCGAGCTGGTCGCGAAGTTCCAGGGCCGGATGTGGTCGGCGCGGCTCGGCCACTCGCCTCTGGACGTGGTCGCCTGGCACGGCAACTCCACCCCCTACAAGTACGACCTGCGCCGATTCAACACGATCGGATCGATCAGCTACGACCACCCCGACCCGTCGATCTTCCTCGTGCTGCAGTCGCCCTCGGCGGTGCCCGGCGTGGACTCGATCGACTTCGTGATCTTCCCGCCGCGCTGGCTCGCGGGCGAGGACACGTTCCGCCCGCCCTGGTTCCATCGCAACATCGCGAGCGAGTTCATGGGCCTGATCCACGGCGAGTACGACGCCAAGTCCGAGGGCTTCAGCCCGGGCGGGGCGTCGCTGCACAGCTGCATGACCGGGCACGGGCCCGACCAGGCAACCTTCGTCAAGGCCAGCGCGATCGACACCTCCAAGCCCGCCAAGGTCGAAGACACGATGGCGTTCATGTTCGAGACGCCGGCCATGATCGTGCCCACGCGCCAGGCGCTCGCGCTGCCCACGCTGCAGCGCGAGTACTGGCGGTGCTGGCAGGGGCTCGAGCGCAACTTCGACCCGAAGCGGCGCTGAGCGCCGCGCACCCCGCTCGCGACCCGTTCGGGACGCGCCTCGGCCCGACGGTTGCGGCTGGCCCCACGGTCTCCTGCGGCCCGGCTGTTTCCGGTTGTAACAGCGTGCGCGATCTGTAACGCCGCGGCGTCGCGGCGTGGCCTGCGGCGGCAACAGGAGGACAATGGCATCAGGAGGTGAACGTCATGAATGCCTCGACTGCCCGCTTCGCTTCGATCGGCCCGCTCGCCGCGGCGCTGCTGGTGGCGGGGGCGGCGGTGACTGCCGGCCCCGCGAGCGCCCGAGACGGGCGCGTGGGCGCGAGCGCGGAATTCAGGGGCGGCACCGTGGTCGGCACCGCGCGGTTGCGCGCGCGGCACGCGGCGGGCCCGCGTTCCCGCGTGTGGATCGTGCCGCCGCCGATCTTCGCGCCCCTGCCCTTCGCGTATCGCTACCCTTACCCCTATCCGTACGCATACCCGTGGGGCTACCCCTACCGCCATCCGTACGCTTACCCCTACGGATACCCCTACGGCTACCCGGCCCCGCCCGGGTTCGCGCCCGGGCCGGCCGAACCGCCCGAGTACGTGGAGCGCGAGCCCCAGCCCGACGAGCCGGCGGAGCCGGCCCAGGCCGCGCCCCAACCCGGCTACTGGTACTGGTGCACCGATCCGCAGGGTTACTACCCCACCGTGCGCGAATGCCCGCAGGGCTGGCTGCAGGTCGCGCCCCAACCACCGGAGCAGCCGCGCTCGCCGCGCTGACCAAACGATGAACGACGCAATCGACAACACGCGCGTCGACAACACGCGCACCGACAACACGCGCATCGACAACACGCGCACCGACAACACGCGCATCGACGAGATGCGCCCGGACAACGCGGCCCGGAAGGGCCCAGCCAGGCTCCGGGTGGCCGCAGCGGGACTCGCGGCGCTCGCGCTCGGGGCCTGCGCGATCGTGCCCGCCGGGCCGAGCACGCTGGTGCTGCCGGGTTCCACGAAGACCTTCGACCAGTTCCGGTACGACGACGCCGCGTGCCGCAACTACGCGTGGCAACAGATCGGCGGCGCGAGCGCGGCCTACGCGGCCAACGACAACGCGGTGCGCAGCGGCATCGCCGGCGCGGCGATCGGGGCGATCGCGGGCGCGGCGCTCGGCGGCTCTCGCGGGGCCGGCGTGGGCGCCGGCACGGGCCTGATCGTGGGCAGCGCTTCGGCGGGCGCGGCCACGCACTACTCGAGCTGGGGCGCGCAGCGCGCGTACGACAACGCCTACGTCCAGTGCATGTACTCGATGGGGCACCGCGTGCCGGTCTCGGGCCGCTTC
>DATCZK010000043.1:0-3526 GCA_036525975.1 Burkholderiaceae bacterium
GCACCGGGCAAGCGCCCCGCGTCCGAACTGCGCGCCGAGGTCGGGCGGCACTGGCCGCAGTATCGCAAGGCGATCTTCTTCAGCCTGATCGTGAACCTGCTCATCCTGGCGCCCACCTACTTCATGCTCGAGGTCTACGACCGCGTGGTGAACAGCCGCAACACCACCACGCTGCTGATGCTGCTTGGCATGGTGATCGGCGCGTACGTGGTGCTGGTGCTGCTCGACGCGATCCGGGCCGAGATCATGAACCAGGCGGCGCTGGGAATCGACTCCGCGCTGCGCGTGCGGCTGTTCGACAGCTCGTTTCAGATCACGCTGGCGCAGGGCGGCGGAACGGGGGGTGCGCAGGTGTTCAGCGACCTTCGCACGCTGCGCGATTTCCTGTCGTCGCCGGCGCTGATGGCGATCATGGACTCGCCGGCCTCCGTGGTCTTTCTCGTGCTCGTGTTCGTGATCAGCCCGTGGCTGGGGGCGATGGCGATGCTCGGCGCCGCGGTTCAGCTGGTGATCGCGGCGCGCACCGAGAAGCGCACGATGCCCGTGCTCACCGAGGCCAACCGCGCCGGGATCGAGGCGCAGAACTACGCCAGCAACACGCTGCGCAACGCCCAGGTGATCGAGGCGATGGGGATGATGGGCAGCATCCAGCGCAACTGGATGAAGCTGCAGCGGCGCACGCTGCAACTGCAGGCCAACGCGTCGGACCACAACGGGCTGAACAATTCGGTCGGCAGGCTCGTCCAGACGATGCAGGGCTCGCTCATTCTCGGCGCCGCCGCGTGGCTCGCGGTCACGGGGGGGCTGCTCGGGGGCGGCGGCATGATGATCGTGGCGTCGATCCTCGGCGCGCGCGTGCTTGCGCCGCTGGTGCAGCTGGTGGCGCAGTGGCGGGCGGTGGTCAACGTGCGCGACGCATACGCGCGCCTCGACCAGATGCTCGAGGCCGTTCCGAAGCGCGAACCCGGCATGAGCCTGCCGCCACCGAAGGGGCGGCTCACGGTGGAGGCCGTGTTCGCGAACGCGCCGGGAAGCCCGGTTTCCATCCTGAGGAACGTGAGCTTCGCCGCGCAGCCCGGCGAGGTGCTGGTGGTGGCAGGCCCCTCGGCCGCCGGAAAGACGACGCTGGCGCGACTGCTCACGGGCGTGTGGCCCGCGGCGGCCGGGAAGGTGCGCCTCGACGGCGTCGACGTGTTCGGGTGGAACAAGGAAGAGCTGGGGCCTCACGTGGGTTACCTGCCGCAGGGGGTGGAACTGTTCGACGGCACGCTGGCCGAGAACATCGCGCGCTTCGGCCGCGTGGACATGGGCCAGGTGCGCGCCGCCGCCGAGCTCGTGGGGTTGGGGCCGATGATCGCGGCGCTGCCCGAAGGCTACGACACGCGCATCGGCGAGGACGGCGCCATTCTCTCGGGCGGCCAGCGACAGCGGGTGGCGCTGGCGCGCGCGATCTACGGCACGCCGCGCTTCGTCGTGCTCGACGAGCCCAACTCCAGCCTCGACGAGGCCGGCGAGCAGGCGCTCGCCCGCACGCTCCAGCACCTCAAGGCGGTCGGCTCCACGATCGTCGTGGTCTCGCACCGCACCAGCGTGCTGGCCGTGGCCGAGAAGATGCTGATCCTTCGCGACGGACAGGTGGCGCTGTTCGGGCCGCGAGACGAAGTGCTGGCCGCGATGCAGAAGGCGGCGCAGGCGCAGGCGCAGGCGCAGGCGCAGGCGCAGGCAAGAGGTCAGCAGGCGCAAGGGCAGCCGCCGGCTCAGGGGCAGCAGGGTGCGCCGCGGGCGCAACCGCAGCCCCCGGGAACGTTGCCGATGCCGGGCGCCGCGGGAGGCACGGCATGAGCGCGACACCGGTTGTGCTGGGGCGCGGCGACCAGGGACGTGCCCGCAATGATCGGGGGCGCGCGCGCAACGACCTGGGGCGGGCGCTGTGGACCTTCAGGCGCGAATTCGCCTGGGTTGGCGTGTTCAGCCTGTTCGTGAACCTGCTGATGCTCTCGCCCGCGCTGTACCTGATGCAGGTGTTCGATCGCGTGCTGCTCAGCGGCAACGAGTTCACGCTGATCGCGCTCACCTCGGTGATCGTCGTGTTCTTCCTCGCGATGGCCTTCGCCGAGTGGCTGCGCACGCGCCTGCTGATTCGCGCCGGCCTGCGCTTCGACGAGTTCCTCAACGAGCGGGTGTTCAACGCCAATTTCGAAGCCAACCTCAATCGGGCGGGCCACAACCCCGTGCGCTCGTTCACCGACCTCACGAACCTGCGCCAGTTCCTCACCGGCAACGGCGTGTTCGCGTTCTTCGACACGCCGTGGACGCCGATCTACATCGTCGTCCTGTTCCTGATGCACCCGCTGCTGGGAGGGGTGTCGCTGGCCTCCCTGCTCATCCTGTGCCTGCTCGCCTGGGGCGGGCACCTGGTCACGGCGCCACGGCACGAGCTCGCCACCGAGGGCGTGGTGAACTCGAGCACCTTCCTCGCGAGCAAGCTGCGCAACGCCGAGACGGTGCAGGCAATGGGGATGCTCGGCAACCTGCGCCGGCAGTGGGGCGCCGTCTACGAGGACCAGCTCGACTGCCAGACCAGGGCGCACCGCACCTCTCACCGCGTGCAGGCCGTGACCAAGTTCGTCCAGTACAGCCAGCAGTCGATCATCCTGGCGGCGGCCGCGTGGCTCGTGATTCGCGGCGAACTGACGATCGGCGCGATGATCGCCGCCAACATGCTGATGAACAACGCGATGCGTCCGATCGGCACGCTGGTGGTCACCTGGAAGCAGTTCGTCGACGCGCGCCGCGGTTACGTCAATCTCGAGGCATTGCTGCGCGAGCACCCCGAACGCACCGCCGGCCGCTCGGCCGACCAGTTGAAGGGGCAGATCACGCTCGAGGGGCTGGTCGCCACGGCGCCCAAGCGCGAGCAGCCCATTCTCAGGGGGCTGGACGCGGTGTTCCGGCCGGGCGAGGTGGTGGCGATCGTGGGGCCCTCGGGCGCCGGCAAGTCCACGCTCGCGCGCTGCCTGATCGGCATCTGGCCGCAAACCGAGGGCGCGGTCCTGCTCGACGGGCACCCGATCGAGGAGTGGTCGCGCGAGGAGCTCGGGCCGAGAATCGGCTACCTGCCGCAGGACATCGAGCTCTTTGACGGCACGCTGGCGCAGAACATCGCGCGCTTCGGCGAGGTGGATTCGGCCAAGGTGATCGAAGCGGCCCAGCGCACAGGCATCCACGACATGATCCTGCGCCTGCCGATGGGCTACGACACGCCGATGGGGGTGGCGGGTCGGCTGCTCTCGGGGGGCCAGCGCCAGCGCGTTGGCCTGGCGCGTGCGGTCTATGGCGACCCGCAAGTGGTCGTGCTCGACGAGCCCAACGCCAACCTCGACGACGTCGGGATCGCGGCGCTCGCGAACACGATCGGTTTCCTCAAGTCGCGCGGCACCACGGTCTTCATGGTCGTTCACGCGCAGAACCTGCTCGCGGTCGCCGACCGCGTGCTGGTCCTCAACGACGGCGCAATCACCCAGCT
>DATCZK010000044.1:0-4421 GCA_036525975.1 Burkholderiaceae bacterium
CGATGCACTCGTTGGCCACGCCCGGGCCCATCACCTCGGACAGGCCGTAGATGTCGACCGCGTCGAGCCCGGTGCGCGCCTCGATCTCGGCGCGCATCTCGTTGGTCCAGGGCTCGGCGCCGAAGATGCCGATGCGAAGGCTGGTGGATTTCGGGTCGATGCCCTGGCGCGCCATCTCGTCGGCGATCGCGAGCATGTAGCTCGGGGTGACCATGATGATGTCGGGCCGGAAGTCGCCGATCAGCTGCACCTGGCGCTCGGTCTGCCCGCCGCCGAAGGGCACCACGGTGAGCCCGAGGCGCTCGGCGCCGTAGTGCGCGCCCAGCCCGCCGGTGAACAGGCCGTAGCCGTAGCTCACGTGCACGATGTCGCCCGCGCGCGCGCCGCTGGCGCGGATCGAGCGCGCAACCAGGTCGGACCACCGGTCGATGTCGGCGGCGGTGTAGCCGACCACGGTGGGCTTGCCGGTGGTGCCGCTCGAGGCGTGGATGCGCACGACCTGCTCGCGCGGCACGGCGAACATCCCGAACGGGTAGTTCGCGCGCAGGTCGGTCTTCACGGTGAACGGAAATCGCGCGAGGTCGTCGAGCGTGCGCAGGTCGGCCGGTTTCACGCCGGCCGCGTCGAAGCTCGCGCGGTAGTGCGGCACGTTGGCGTACGCGTGCGCGAGCGACCACTTGAGCCGCTCGAGCTGCAGCGCGCGCAGCTCGTCCACGCTCGCCTTCTCGATCGGTTCGAGCGCCATTCCGCCGTGCGAACGATGCTCGGCGCCGGTAGTTGCCTGAGTGTTCATGGTGCCCCCACTGCGCTGTCGATGAACGTGCCCTTGATGGTTGCCGAGCGCCCGCGAAACAGGGCCACCAGCTCCCCGCTCTGGTTGGTGACGCGAATGTCGTAGATCCCGCGCCGGCCCGTGTGCAACCGCTCCTCGCCCACCGCCTCGAGCGTGTCGCCCGCGTGCGCCGGGGCGACGAACTCGATGCTCGCGCCCGAGGCGACCGCGCGCTGGTCGTAGGTGTTGCAGGCGTAGGCGAAGGCCGTGTCGGCGAGGATGAAGATGTAGCCGCCGTGGCACAGGCCGTGGCCGTTGGTGAGCTGCT
This sequence comes from Burkholderiaceae bacterium, assembly GCA_036525975.1. Taxonomy (GTDB): domain Bacteria; phylum Pseudomonadota; class Gammaproteobacteria; order Burkholderiales; family Burkholderiaceae_E; genus Quisquiliibacterium. Next base: position 1,101 of record DATCZK010000044.1, read on the forward strand.
TGCCGATGCGCATCGACAGCCGCGCGAACCCGGGGCGAACCTGCGCGATCTCGATCCCCAGGTTCTGCGAGGTCGTGTCCTCGGCGTACATCGCGCGCGCGCACGCCTCGGCGATCTCCTGGGGGCTCATCGGGCGGCCTGTTCGTGCGGCTCGCGCGGCCGGGGGGCGCTCAGCGGCCCTCGAACCTGGGCGGGCGCTTTTGCAGGAACGCGTTCACGCCTTCGCTGTAGTCGTGGCTCGCGCCCAGTTCGCTTTGCAGGTCGCGCTCGAGGTCGAGCTGCGCCGACAGGCCGTTGGTGGCCGCGGCGTGGATCGCGCGCTTGATCGCCGCGAGCGCGCGCGTGGGCATCGCGGCCACCCGCTTGGCCAGCGCGTCCACCTCGGCGTCGAGCGCCTCGTCGTCGACGCAGCGCCAGATCAGGCCCCACTGCGCCGCCTGCTCGCCCGAGATCTTCTCGCCGAGCATCGCCAGACCCATCGCGCGCGCCACGCCCGCCCGCCGGGGCAGGAAGAACGTGCCCCCCGAATCCGGCACGAGCCCGATGTGCACGAAGGCCTGCAGGAAGCTCGCGTTGCGCGAGGCGATCACCAGGTCGCACGCGAGCGCGAGGTTGGCGCCGGCGCCCGCCGCGGCGCCGCGCACGCGCCCGATCACCGGCTTGGGCAGCGCCTGCAGGCGCCGGATCAGCGGATTGAAGTTCTCGTGCACGAGCGCCCCGAGATCGGTCATGTTGCCCGGCTCGAACGACAGGTCGGCCAGATCCTGCCCGGCGCAAAAGCCGCGCCCGTTGCCGGTGAGCACCACCGCGCGGATCGAGTCGTCGGATTCGCAGGCGTCGAGCGCCGCGCGCAGCGCCGCGTGCATCTCGCGCGTGAAGCTGTTGAGCTTGTCGGGGCGGTTGAGCGCGATGCGCGCCACCGCCGCTTCGCGGGTGAATTCGATCGTGTCGGACATGGCTCGGGCGCGTTGTCGCGGGGAGGTTGCCGTGCGATTCGAGGTTATCACGCTCGCCGCGCCCGGCGACACCCCCGCGTGGCACAATCGGCGCGCACTTTCGAACCCCGGAGACAACGATGGACTACCAGACGATCGTCGTCCAGACGCGCGGGCGCGTCGGGCTGATCACGATCAACCGCCCCAAGCAGATGAACGCGCTCAACGACCAGGTGATGAACGAGATCGGCCACGCGCTGATGGCTTTCGACGCCGGCGAGGACATCGGCGCGATCGTGATCACCGGCAGCGAGAAGGCCTTCGCCGCCGGCGCCGACATCGGCGCGATGGCGCAGTGGACCTACATGGACGTGTTCAAGACCGAGTACATCGGCCGCAACTGGGAGACGATTCGCCGCGTTCGCAAGCCGGTGATCGCCGCGGTTGCCGGGTTCGCGCTCGGCGGCGGGTGCGAGCTCGCGATGTCGTGCGACATCGTGATCGCCGCCGACACGGCCAGGTTCGGCCAGCCCGAGATCAAGCTCGGCGTGATGCCCGGCGCGGGCGGCACCCAGCGCCTGCCGCGCGCCGTGTCCAAGGCCAAGGCGATGGACATGTGCCTCACGGCGCGGATGATGGGCGCCGAGGAGGCCGAGCGCGCGGGCCTCGTCTCGCGCGTCGTTCCGGCCGAGAAACTGCTCGACGAGGCGCTGGGCGCGGCCGCCGAAATCGCCGCGTTCTCGCTGCCGTCGGTGATGATGACCAAGGAGGCGATCAACCGCGCCTACGAGACGCCGCTCGCCGAGGGCGTGCAGTTCGAACGCAGGCTGTTCCACTCGCTGTTCGCCACCGAGGACCAGAAGGAGGGAATGAGCGCCTTCCTCGAGAAGAGAAAGCCCAGTTTCAAGCACCGCTGAGAATCGGCGCGGTTCTCGGCGTCAGTGGCCGCTCGCTGCCGCCGCACGCGGTTGTGGCGCTGCAACATTGGGGAAGCTTTCAGGGGGCTCCTTGCTTGTGGGGAAGCGGCCCGATCGTGCTATAGTCTTCATTCTCTGCTGCACGTTTTTTTCCCCTGGCGAAAGCCGGCGGGTGCGCGGCGGAAAGCAGGCCTGGAAAACATAGCGATTTGACAGGCCCAAGCAGAAATGCGATCATTCCGCTTCTGTGCTGATTGCGAATGCAAGCAGCTTGATCTTTAAAAATCGAACAGCCGATAAGTGTGGGCGTTTGGGCGGAACACGCCAAGCTCGAGGTCTTCGGACCGAAAGCCTCAGAAAATCAAACGCTCACACGGTAAGTAATAGATATCCACTCGGTGAAAGCCGAGCAGATGTCGATTCCGTTGAGCAGCCAACGCTCGGGCCGGAACGCAAGAACCGGTCAGAAGCAATGGCAAACCAAAGATCGAACTAAAGAGTTTGATCCTGGCTCAGATTGAACGCTGGCGGCATGCCTTACACATGCAAGTCGAACGGTAACGCGGGGGCAACCCTGGCGACGAGTGGCGAACGGGTGAGTAATACATCGGAACGTACCCAGTAGTGGGGGATAGCTCGGCGAAAGCCGGATTAATACCGCATATGCCTACGGGTGAAAGCGGGGGACCGCAAGGCCTCGCGCTATTGGAGCGGCCGATGTCGGATTAGCTTGTTGGTGGGGTAAAAGCCTACCAAGGCGACGATCCGTAGCTGGTCTGAGAGGACGACCAGCCACACTGGGACTGAGACACGGCCCAGACTCCTACGGGAGGCAGCAGTGGGGAATTTTGGACAATGGGCGAAAGCCTGATCCAGCAATGCCGCGTGTGTGAAGAAGGCCTTCGGGTTGTAAAGCACTTTTGGCGGGAACGAAACAGCGCTTGCTAATACCGGGCGCGAATGACGGTACCCGCAGAATAAGCACCGGCTAACTACGTGCCAGCAGCCGCGGTAATACGTAGGGTGCGAGCGTTAATCGGAATTACTGGGCGTAAAGCGTGCGCAGGCGGCTTTGTAAGACAGATGTGAAAGCCCCGGGCTTAACCTGGGAAGTGCATTTGTGACTGCAAGGCTAGAGTGCGTCAGAGGGAGGTGGAATTCCGCGTGTAGCAGTGAAATGCGTAGAGATGCGGAGGAACACCGATGGCGAAGGCAGCCTCCTGGGATGACACTGACGCTCATGCACGAAAGCGTGGGGAGCAAACAGGATTAGATACCCTGGTAGTCCACGCCCTAAACGATGTCAACTAGTTGTCGGGGATTCGTTTCCTTGGTAACGCAGCTAACGCGTGAAGTTGACCGCCTGGGGAGTACGGCCGCAAGGTTAAAACTCAAAGGAATTGACGGGGACCCGCACAAGCGGTGGATGATGTGGATTAATTCGATGCAACGCGAAAAACCTTACCTAC
>DATCZK010000045.1:0-11848 GCA_036525975.1 Burkholderiaceae bacterium
TCGCGGCTCGCGCCGCTGGGGCTCGCCGCCCTCGCCGGCGCCTGCGCGATGCTCCCGGACGCTTCGCCGCCGCGTCACGGCTACGCGGGCCCGCCGCCGATCGCCGCGCGGGTGATCACGCTCGACGCGCATTGCGAGCAGACCGAGGACGACGGCTTTCGCGAGCTCGCGCGGCTGCGCATCGATCGCGACGTGGTGCAGTCGCTGTCGTGGGAGCTGTGGGTGGGCCGGCGCGGCGGGTGCCGCTTCGAGCGCGACGATTTCGAGCAGACCCAGCGCGCGCCGCACATCGAGCTGCGCGCGCGCGACGGCACCGGCTGCAAGCTGATGGTGTGGCAGGAGCCGCGGCGCGTGACGCTCGCGCACGCCGGGTGCGAGTCGCGCTGCACGCCGGGCGTCTACGATCGCGCGTGGCCGGTGATGTTCGATCCGGGCAGCGGCCGCTGCGCGCGCAACTGAGGCGCGGGCACTGGAGCGGGCGATGAACTGGGAAGTCGTGATCGGGCTGGAGACGCACGCGCAGCTGGCCACGCGCTCGAAGATCTTTTCCGGCGCCTCGACCGCCTTCGGCGCCGCGCCGAACACGCAGGCGAGCGCGGTGGACCTGGCGCTGCCGGGCGTGCTGCCGGTGATGAACCGCGCGGCGGTGGAGTGCGCGATCCGCCTCGGGCTGGCGGTTGGCGCGCGGATCGCGCCGCGCTCGGTGTTCGCCCGCAAGAACTACTTCTACCCGGATCTCCCGAAGGGCTACCAGATCAGCCAGTACGAGATCCCGGTGGTCGCGGGCGGGTCGATCCCGGTGGTCTGGGAGGAGGGCGGCGAGCAGCGCGAGCGCGTCGTGCGCCTCACCCGCGCGCACCTCGAGGAAGACGCCGGCAAGTCGCTGCACGAAGACTTCCACGGCATGTCGGGCATCGACCTCAATCGCGCCGGCACGCCGCTGCTCGAGATCGTGACCGAGCCCGACATGCGCTCGGCGCGCGAGGCGGTGGCCTACGCCAGGGCGCTGCACGGACTCGTCACCTGGCTCGGCATCTGCGACGGCAACATGCAGGAAGGCTCGTTCCGGTGCGACGCCAACGTGTCGGTGCGCCCGGCGGGCCAGGCCGAATTCGGCACCCGCGCCGAGATCAAGAACCTGAACTCGTTCCGCTTCATGGAGCGCGCGATCGAGTTCGAGGTGCGCAGGCAGATCGAGCTGATCGAGGACGGCGGCACGGTCGTGCAGGAAACGCGCCTGTACGACCCCGACCGCGACGAAACCCGCTCGATGCGCAGCAAGGAAGACGCGCACGACTACCGCTACTTCCCCGACCCCGACCTGCCGCCGCTGGTGATCGACGAGGCCTGGGTGCAGCAGGTGCGCGGATCGATGCCGGTTCTGCCCGGGCAGCTGCGCGAGCGCTATGCGGCGCAATACGGCCTGTCGGGCTACGACGCGGCCACGCTCACCGCCACGCGCGGCACGGCCGCCTATTTCGACGCCGCCATGCAGGCGCCGGCCGCGGCCGCGGCGGGCGCGGCCGACGACGCGGTTCGCGCCCGCGCCAAGCTGGTTGCGAACTGGGTGATGGGCGACGTGGCCGCGGCGCTCAACCGCGACGGCGTCGAGATCGAGCGTTGCCCGGTGCGCCCCGCGCAGCTGGCGCGCCTGATCGCGCGCATCCAGGACGGCACGGTTTCCGGGAAGATCGCGCGCGAAGTGTTCGCCGCGATGTGGGCGGCGCCCTCCGGGGCCGAGGACGAAGCCGACCGCATCATCGACGCCAGGGGCCTGCGCCAGATCAGCGACTCCTCCGCGATCGAGGCGATCGTCGACGAGGTGCTCGCCGCCAACCAGCGCTCGGTCGAGGAGTTCCGCGCCGGCAAGGACAAGGCCTTCAACGCGCTGGTCGGCCAGGTGATGAAGGCGAGCAGGGGCAAGGCCAACCCGCAGCAGGTCAACGAGCTGCTGCGCAGGAAACTGGCGGGCTGACCGGGCGCCGCGCGGCACCGGTCGCGCGCGGCTGTGCACTCCCCGCGCACTCGCTCGACGCCCCGCTCCGAGGGAAGGGCACGCAGGCCCGCCCGAAGCGCTCAGGGCGCGCCGAGCGTACGAGGAAGCGCCCGCCTGCTCTCGGAGCAGGCGGATCAGCGGCTTCCGAAGGGAGCGAGGGAACCCCGCGCAGCGGGGCGCGACGTCCGCGCTTCGGGCGGGCCTGCGTGCCCTTCCCGGCGCGCGCCGGGACCCCGTCGAGGAGTGCTCGAGCGGCGCGCGGCCCGTCGAGGGGTGCTCGAGCGGCGCCGAGCCCGCCGGGGGGTGCTCGAGCGGCGCCGAGCCCGTCGGGGCCGGCTAGCCGCGGTACTTCTCGTCGACCTCGACGCGGGTGCCGGAGACGATCGCGTTCAACTGGTTCGCCAGGCCCACGACGGCGAGCAGTTCGCCGTGCTGCGCGTCGGTCATGCCCTTGGCGCGCGCGGCGCCCGTGTGCGTGGTGATGCAGTACTCGCAGTTGTTGGTGATCGAGACGGCGACGTAGACGAGCTCCTTCGTGAGCGCGTCGAGCGCGCCGGGCTTCATCACCGTCTTCACCTGCTCCCAGGTGCGCGCGAGCAGCGCCGGGTCGTTGGCGAGCACGCGCCAGATGTCGTTCACGTAGTCGGAATTGCGCGTTGCGCGGATGTCGTCGAACACGGCGCGCGCCTCGGCGCTGGCGTCGTCGTCGGCTAGCTTGGGCCACAGGGCCATCGGGGTCTCCTCGAGCGGGCGGTGGGTGCGTGCGCCGGTGCCGTCCTCGCGCGCACGCGGTTGCGTCATCTGGGCTCGCCGCTGACGCCGTACATCGCGCGGTACTGGGCGACCTTGTCGCGGTACTGCGCGAGGCTGGCGGCGCCGCCGCTGGCCGATTCGAGGAACGCGAGCACGTCGTCGAGGCACGCGATCGAGACCACCGGGATCCCGAACAGCGCGTGCACCTCCTGCACCGCCGAGCTCTCGGTGGGGTACTCGGCGGTGCCGCCGCGCTCCTGGCGGTCGAGCGCGATCAGCACCGCCTCGGGCTGCGCGCCGGCGTGCCGGATCAGGTCCACCGACTCGCGCACCGAGGTGCCGGCCGAGATCACGTCGTCGATGATCGCCACCCGTCCGGACAGCGGCGCGCCCACCAGCGTGCCGCCCTCTCCGTGGTCCTTGGCTTCCTTGCGGTTGTACGAGAAGCCCACGTTGCGCCCGCGCGCCGCGAGCGCCACCGCGGTGGCCGAGGCGAGCGTGATGCCCTTGTAGGCGGGCCCGAACAGCATGTCGAAGCGGATCGTGCCGGCGGCCTCGGCGTCGAGCAGCGCCCGCGCGTAGAACTGCGCCAGGCGCGCGAGCATCGCGCCGTCGTGGAACAGCCCGGCGTTGAAGAAGTACGGCGACATCCGGCCCGCCTTGGTCTTGAACTCGCCAAAACGGAGCACGCCGGACTCGAGCGCGAAACGGATGAATTCCTGGGGGTCCTTCTCTGACAACGGTGTTCTCCCGACCGGAGACGGCGCCGGTCCAATCCCAATGATACGGATCGGGGGGCAATATTCGAAGCGGCGACGAGGCCCCGCCCAGGCGTGACCGTGGTCAGCCGGTGATGATCGGTCTCAGTGCGTCGATCTCGCCGACCATGAAGTCGAAAAACGCTTTCACGCGAGGCGTGTGCCGCATTTGCGGCGATGCGAGTATCCGCCAGATTCGCGTCAGCTCCGGAATCGGACCGAGAACGCGCACGAGGTCGGGCTCCGAGTCGCCGATCGCGGTCGGGAGCGGCGCGATGCCGACCCCGGCCTTCGCCGAGTAAACGAGACCCAGCACGCTGTTGTTTCGTGCCGCAACACGCGCGTTGGGCGCGACCCTGCGAATCCACTGCGCGGCCCGGTGCCCGGCCATCGTCTCGTCGAATCCAGCCAGCGTGTGCCGGTCCAGGTCCTCGATCCGCTCGGGCTTTCCGTGCTGCTCGATGTAGCCCCGGCTCGCGTACACGGCCCACAGCGAGTCCCCCAGCTTGCGCGCGATCAGCTCGCTGTCGACGGTGTCGCCCGAGCGCAGTGCCACGTCGACGTCGCCCTTCATCAGGTCGAGGTACTTGTCGCTCATCACGAACTCCACGCGCAGCGCCGGATACTTCGCGTGGAAACGATCGAGGATCTTCGAGCGCGTGAGTCGCAACACAATGGGTTCCGGGCAGGTCACCCTGATCGTCCCCACCGCGTCGCGCCCCGACGAGTCGAGCCGTTGCTCGAAGCTCTGCACCGCGTGCTCCACGCGTTCGGCGTGCTCGACCATCTCCCGGCCGAAATCGGTGAGCTGATACCCGGTCGGGTGCCGCTGCACGAGTTGCCGCCCGATCTCGCGCTCCAGGCTCGCCAGCCGTCGCTGCACGGTGGACTGGTCGACACCCAGCGCGCGACCGGCCGCGATCGTGCTGCCGTGCCGGGCCACCGCGACGAAGTACTTCAGGTCGTTCCAGTCGATCTTCAGCGCCATGCAGGCCTTATGCAATTCCGCGGCGGGGCTGCGCGATCCTGCGCCTTTTGCGCTGTGCCGGCAATCCCTAGCATGGGTACCAGTCGTGCATCGATCCGATCGCGACGCTCAACCAGGAGGTAGTGCAAATGGAAGGTGCAGCGACGAGGACAGCGGCCGGTGCTCCGGATTTCGCGGCGAGCTCGAGCGCGCCGTTCGACGGCGTGGCGTTCAAGGACGCGACCCGCGAGCAGTGGGACAGGTCGGCCGCGGGTTGGGACGACCACACCCCGCAGATTCGCGCCTGGCTCGCCGGATCGACCGACGCGATGCTCGGGATGGCGGGCGTTGGCGCGGGTATGCGGGTTCTGGACGTGGCCGCCGGCGCGGGTGACCAGACGCTGGACATCGCCAGGCGCGTGGGCCGGGGCGGCAGCGTGCTGGCCACCGATCTTTCGCCCGCGATCGTCGCTCTGGCGGCGCGAAATGCCGCGCGCGCGGGCCTGGGCAACGTCGAGGTGCGGGTGGCGGACGGCGAGGATCTCGGGGTGGACGAGGCGAGTTTCGACGCGGCCGTCTGCAGGCTCGGGCTGATGTTCTTTCCCGACCCGTTGAAGGGGCTTCGCGAGATGCACCGTTCGCTCAGACCCGGGGGCGGCATCTGCACGATGGTGTTCTCGGGCCCGCAGAGCAACCCCTGCGTCGTCACGCTGATGGCCACCGCGCTGCGCCACGCCGGATTGCCGCCCCGCGACCCGTTCCAGCCGGGCGGCCTTCTCAGTCTGGGCAAGCCAGAACTGCTGGACGGGCTGTTCCGGACCGCCGGCTTTGTCGACGTCGCCACCACTGCGCTCGACGCGCCCTTCAGGCTGCCCTCGGCCGCGCACTATCTCGCGTTCATTCGCAGTTCGGCCAGCCCGATCCAGCAGATTCTGAAACGACTCGACCGGGAAGCGGCGCAAGCGGCGTGGGCCGACATGGAGGCCCGTTTGCAGCAGTTTTCCACCGACGACGGCTGGGTCGGCCCGAACGAACTGCTGCTCACGACCGCACGCAAGCCCTAGCGCGGCCAGGGATCGAAAACGGCGCGAGGGGCAAGCGCGGCGCGACTCGCTACACTTGCCCCCCATGATCAGGATCGTCTCGCTCAACCTCAACGGCATCCGCTCGGCCGCGCGCAAGGGCTGGCTCGAGTGGATGGCCGCGCATGGCGCCGACGTGGTCTGCGTGCAGGAAGTGCGCGCGCAACCCGAGGACATCACCGACCAGATGCGCACGATCGGCAAGCTCGAGGGGCACTTCCACTTCGCCCGGAAGAAGGGCTACAGCGGCGTGGGCTTGTACGCGAAGCGCAAGCCCAGGACGCTCACCGTCGGTTTCGGCGAGGCCGAGTTCGACGCCGAGGGCCGCTACATCGAAGCCGACTTCGGCGCGTTCACCGCGATCTCGCTCTACCTGCCCTCGGGGTCGAGTTCCGAGGAGCGCCTGGCCGGGAAGTTCCGCTTCCTCGATCGCTTCCTGCCGCACCTCGAGAGGCTCAAGAACAGCGGGCGCGAGATCGTGCTGTGCGGCGACCTGAACATCGCGCACAAGGAAATCGACCTGAAGAACTGGAAGTCGAACCAGAAGAACCCGGGCTTCCTGCCCGAGGAGCGCGCGTGGCTCACGCGGGTGTTCGACGAAGTGGGTTTCGTCGACGTGTTCCGCACGCTCGCGCCCGAGCCCGAGCGATACACCTGGTGGAGCAACCGCGGGCAGGCGTGGGCGAACAACGTGGGGTGGCGGCTCGACTACCAGATCGCCACGCCGGGGATCGCGTCCAGGGCCAGGCGCGAGAGCATCTACCTCGAGCAGCGGTTCAGCGATCACGCCCCGCTCACGATCGACTACGACATCGGCTGATCGCGCTCGCGCCGCGCGGGCAGGGCCGGGACGGCGCCGGGGGGCGCATCGTGGGGCGGGCGCGCCGTTGAGGCGAGGGCGCACGCGTGTTAGCGTAGGCCGGCGAGTGCGCTGCTTGTCCGTGCGCCGCTGTCCCGGGATCCACGCGAAGGAGGCGACAATGACCGACACACACCGTGCGTGCATCACCTGCCGCGGCGAGACCAAGCCGAAGGTGCTCGACTCGATCGCCGGCGAGGACAAGGAACTGGCGGTGGCGGTGCGCGCGTTGAACGTGCTCGAGTGCGCCAACGGACACAGGCAGTTCACGCGCGCGGACTCTCCGCTCGAGCTGCTCAAGCACCTGGTCGAGGAAGACGAGCCGGAGCTGCCCGCGGGCGAGGAGAAGGGGCTCTTCTTCAAGCACTTCCATTGCAACGACTGCGGCAAGGAACTGCTGCCCAAGCCCGATCATCGTCACACCTTCAGCGTCGAGCCGGGGCTGCCCGATCAGCCGGGGCTCAAGGTCGATTTGACGATGGCGGTCTACAAGTGCGGCGGCTGCGGCAAGGAGCAGCTGCATTCGCTCAAGGAACTGTGCAAGCTCACGCCGACCGCGCTCGCGAACGCCTTTCGGGCGGCCGAGATCCAGAGCGGCTGATCCGGCGAGGCCAGGGCCCGTTGCAAGACCTTCGCGGGAACGAAGGAGCTGACCGCGAACCCTAGAGCGTTGCCGTCACCCCGCCGTCCACGTAGAGGATGTGCCCGTTGACGAAACCCGCCGCGTCGCTGGCGAGGAACACCACCGCAGGGGCCAGTTCGTGCACCTCCCCCCAGCGACGGCTGGGCGTGCGGCCCACCAGCCAGGCGTCGAAGGCGGGGTCCGCCACCAGCTTGGCGTTGAGTTCGGTCTTGAAGTAGCCGGGCCCCAGGCCGTTCACCGTGATCCCCAGCGGCCCCAGGTCGATCGCCATGCCCTTCGTGAGCATCTTCACCGCGCCCTTGCTCGCCGTGTAGGGCGCGATGCCGGGGCGGCCCAGCTCGCTCTGCACCGAGCACACGTTGATGATGCGCCCGCGCCCGCGCGCGACCATGTGCCGGGCCACCGCCTGGCCGACGAAGAACACGCTGTCGACGTTGGTGCGCATCAGCGTCGCCCAGTCGGCCGGGTCGTACTCGTGAAACGGGCCGCGGCGCTGCATCCCGGCGTTGTTCACCAGGATGTCGATCGGGCCGATTTCGCGTTCGATCCGGTCGACCGCCGCGACCACCGCGTCGCGGTCGGTCACGTCGAACGCGCGCTCGTGCACCGCGAGCCCTTCGGCGCGCAGCGCGGCGGCGGCCGCCGAGAGCCTCGCCGGGTCGCGCCCGTTGAGCACGACCGCGGCGCCCGCCTGCGCCAGGCCGCGCGCCAGCGCCAGGCCGATTCCGGCCGACGAGCCCGTGACGAGCGCCGTGCGCCCGTCGAGCCTGAACGTGGATGCGTCGATCATGGGCGATACCTTAACCCAGAGCGCGCACGTTTCGTGGGTTTCGGCGCGGTTGCGGTGTTAGGCTGCGTGGCCGTGAACGCGATCCTGCACGCCGACACCGAATCCGAGCGCGCGCGCTGGCTGATGCTGGCGCTGCTGGTCGCGGTTCGCGCCAGCATCGGATTCCAGTTCCAGACGATGGGCTCGGTCTCGGAGTCCCTGGTCGCGCAGTTGGGCTTGAGCTACACCGAAATCGGCACGCTGATTGCACTGTTCATGCTGCCCGGCCTCGTGCTCTCGCTGCCGGCGGGCTACCTGGGACGCCGCTTTTCGGATCGCATCCTGATGAGCGCCGGCTTTGGCGCGCTGGCCGCGGGCGGGGCGATCGCGGCCTTCGCGCACGGCTTCGGCCAGCTCGCCCTGGGGCGCGTGGCCGCCGGCTTCGGTTTCGTCGTGAGCACGATCTATCTCACCAAGATGCTGGTCGACTGGTTCCAGGGAAAGAAGCTCGGTACCGCGATGAGCCTGTTCGTGATGAGCTGGCCGTTGGGCATCGCAATGGGGCAGATCGGTCACGCCTGGGTGGCCGAGAACATCAACTGGACAATGGCGTTCGCGGTCGCGTCCGCGTACAGCGCTGTGTCCGCGCTCGCCATCTTCCTGCTCTACCGCCCACCCGTGCACGCGCCCCGCGCGCGCGAAATCGGACCCATCGGCTTGCCGCGCCACGAGCTCGTGCTGACGATGATCGCAGCGGTGACCTGGGGTTTGTTCAATGCCGGATACGTCGTCTACCTCAGTTTCGCGCCGCAGATGCTCGTTGCCGGCGGCTATGGCGCGACGCAGGCCGCGGGGGTCGTGAGCCTGGGCAGCTGGCTGATGATCTTCTCCGGTGCCGCGTTCGGGAAGATCGCAGACCGCACCGGCAAGCCTGACCTGATCCTCTACGGCGCGATGGCGGTGGCGGTGGCCGTGATGCTGCTGCTTTCCCAAACCGGGCTCGCGGTGACGCTGAGCCTCGCGTTCGGGCTGGTCGGCATGGCGCCCGCGGGCATCATCATGGCGCTTGCCGCCGAGGCGATGGCGCCGCAGCGGCGCGCTTTCGGGATGGGCGTTTACATGACCGTCTACTTCGTCCTGCAGACCGCTTCGCCGCCGCTCGCGGGCTGGATCTTCGATCGCAGCGGCACGCCGTTCGGGCCGCTCGCGTTCGCGTCGGCGCTGTTCGCCGCCACCGCGGCGGGGTACCTGGCGTTTCGCCGGGTGCAAAGGGCGATCGCCAGGCGACAATAGAAGCTCCATACACGATAGAATATAGCTATCTATCGTATGCAAATATACGATTGGTATTCTCTATCAATCGTGGGCATCATTCGTTCGTCAGCAACACGAACCCGATCCAACGACGAATGGAGAATGCAATGAAACGCCCAGAGATCAAGACCATCCAGAACCTCGAATCGGCCTTCGCGGGCGAGTCGATGGCGCACATCAAGTATCGCTACTTCGCGAAGCTCGCGCGCGCCGCCGGCGACGAGGAAACGGCGAAGACCTTCGAGGAAACCGCCGACCAGGAAGTGCAGCACGCCTTCGGCCACCTCGACCTGCTCTACCCCGCCAGCGAGATCACCCCGGCGCGCGCGCTCGCGATCGCGATCGAGGGCGAGACCTACGAGTACACCGAGATGTACCCGGGCTTTCGCAAGACCGCCGAAGCCGAGGGCAACGCCGCGGCGGTGCGCGAGATCGACGAGCAGATCGCGGAGTCGCGCGAACACGCCGAGCGCTTCCTGCTCACGCTTGAGAAGGCGCGCAAGCGCTTCGCCGCGCTCGCCAAGGTGGAGGAGCGCCACGCCAACCAGTACCGCGCGCAGCTCGCGTCGCTGGAAAAGGCGGCGGCCTGAACCCGCGCGCCGCGGCCCGAACCGGCGCCGCGGCCCGGACCCGAACATTCCCGATCACGAACACCGAAAGGAACCGACATGAGCAACCCCGAATTCAAAGTTCTCCAGTGCATCGTCTGCGGCTTCGTCTACGACGAGTCCGCCGGGCTTCCCGAGGAGGGGATCGTCGCCGGCACGCGCTGGGCCGACATCCCCGAGGACTGGGCCTGCCCCGAGTGCGGCGTCGCCAAGAGCGACTTCGAGATGGTCGAGATGGCCTGAGCGCGATGCGCGACGAAGCCAACCGCAACGACGCGCGCGGGCGCGTCGTGATCCTGGGCGCGGGGCTCGCGGGCCTCACGGTGGCGCGCGAGCTGCGCAAGCTCGACCGCGAGCGCCCGATCACGGTCGTGACCCGCGACGACGGCCACTTCTACCCGAAGCCCTCGCTGTCCAACGCGCTCGCGCAGGCCAAGGCCCCGGATGCGCTCGTGACCACGCCGGGACCCGCGATCGCCGCGCAGCTCGGCATCACGCTGCGCGCGCGCACGCGGGTCGAGGGCATCGACCTGCGCGCGCGCGCCGTGCGCACCACCGAAGGGCCGATCGGCTACGACAAGCTCGTGCTCGCGCTCGGCGCCGACCCGATCGCGCTCGAGCTCGAGGGCGACGCGCTCGCCGCGCTGCGCCCGGTGAACGACCTCGAGGACTACCGGGCCTTCCGCGAGGGGGTGCGCGACGGCGCGCGCGTGGCGATTCTCGGGGCCGGGCTGATCGGCAGCGAGTTCGCCAACGACCTGCTCGCCGCACGGGCCGAGGTGGACGTGGTCGACCTCGCCGCGCGGCCGCTCTCGGCGCTGCTGCCCGAGCGGGCGGGGCGCTGGTTCGCGAGCCGGCTCGCGAGCGCGGGCGTGCGCTGGCACCTGGGCGACGCCGCGCAGGCGTTGTCGTGGCACGAAGGCGCGCTCGCGCTCGAGCTGCGCAGCGGCGCGCGGCTGCGCGCCGACACGGTGCTCTCGGCCGTCGGCCTGCGCCCGCGCACCGCGCTCGCGGCGGCCGCCGGGCTGAAGGCGGGGCGGGGCATCGACGTCGACGCCTTCGGGGCCACCAGCGACCCGCACGTCTACGCGCTCGGCGACTGCGCGCATTACTCGGGCCGATGGCTCCCCTACGTGCAGCCGATCATGGTCGCGGGCCGCGCGCTGGCCGCCACGCTCGCGGGGCGCCCCACGCCGATCGACTTCGGCGCGATGCCGGTGGTCGTGAAGACGCCCGCGTGCCCGGTTGCGGTGCTGCCGCCGCCGGACCACGTCCGGGGGCGATGGGAATGCGCCGAGGGCGACGACGCGCTGGCGATGAGTTTCCTCGACGAGGAGGATCGCCTCGAGGGATTCGCGCTGCTGGGCGCGGCGAGCGCACGCCGCCGCGAGTGCGTGCAGCAACTCGGGCGGCGATTCACCGCCGACCCGAAGCTCGCGGCTTGCGTCTGAGCGACGCGCCCCCGCGCGACCGGTGAACGAGCGCGGGGGCGTGCAGGCGGATCAGGTGCCCGGCGCGCGGTAGGAGGGCGTCTTCTTCGCCGCCTCGTCGATCTCGGCCGGCGAGAGCAGCACGGTGGTCTTGGTGGACGCGGCCCCGCTCGAGCCCACCATCAGCGCGACGGCGGCCACGCTCGCGTTGTCGGGCGCGTCGACGACCACGAACGCGTCGGTGTCGCCGAACGCGAAGTAGAACGACTCGAGCTTGCCGCCCACCGACTTGGCAGCTCTCTCCACGGCCGCCCGACGCTTCGTGCCGCCTTCCTTGAGCACTCCCTTCGCGCCTTCGCTCGTGTAGTTGGCCTGGATCAGGTACTTGGGCATGTCAGTCTCCTTTCTTGTCGTTGAGCGGTCCAGCGAAGCCGTTTCGGATCCGCTTGGGACCACCGACTACCATGCGCCGCCGCGCGAGCAATTGCAAGCGCGCGGCGGCGCCGCGGCCGGCTTCGCGGTGCCGCGCGCCTCAGGCCCTGGTGATCACGATCTCGAGATACTCCGACGGCGCCACCAGCGAATCGGAGCCGGAGCGGTTCGACTGCCCGAGCAGCGCCTCGAGCTCGCCGAGCAGCGCCGCGCGCCCGCTCTCGTCGAGCGACTCGA
>DATCZK010000046.1:0-15260 GCA_036525975.1 Burkholderiaceae bacterium
GAGCAGCGACTGGTCGATCTCGGTGGACCCGGCCACGACCGCGGCGTCGACCGCCACGCGCTCGCCTGCGGCCACGAACAACAGATCGCCCACCGCGATCCGCGCCGCCGGCACCGACTCGGCGGCAGCCGCGGCGAGGTCCGCCGGCGAAGCGCCTTGCCCGATGCCGACGAGCCGCGTGGCGTGCTCGGGGGTTGCCGCCGAGAGCGCGTCCACCGCGCGGCTGGCCCTGCGTCGCGCGACCCACTCGAGGTGGCGCGCGCCGAGCAGCAGGAACACGAACATCGTGACCGAGTCGAAGTAGACTTCGCCGCGGCCGATCACGGTGGCCCACGCGCTCGCGGCGAACGCGGCCCCGATTCCGAGCGCCACCGGCACGTCCATGCCGAGGCTGCGCGCGCGCAGGTCGCGCACGGCGCCGGCGAAGAACGGCTGCGCCGAGTACAGCACCACCGGAATCGTCAGCACGAAGCTCGCCCATCGCATCAGCAGCGCGTGCGGCCACTCGATCTCGCCGGGCTCGGCGGTGTACCCGGGCAGCGCGTACATCATCACCTGCATCATCGCGATCCCGGCCACGAACAGCCGGCGCGACATCGCGCGCGAGGTGCGGGCGATCTGCGCCTCGCGGGCGCGCGCGTCGAACGGGCGCGCGTGGTAGCCGACGGCGGCGACGCGGGCGAGCAGCTGCGAGAGGCGGGTGCGCTGCGGATCCCAGCGCACGATCGCGCGCTCGGTGGCGAAGTTCACCGCCGCGCGCGCCACGCCGGGCTGCGCGGCGAGCGCGCGCTCGACCAGCCACTGGCACGCGCCGCAACGCATGCCCTCGAGCATCAGCGTGGCCTCGGCGAGCTCGCCGTCTCGCCGCACGAAGCCGCGCTGCGCCTCGGGGGTGTCGAACTGCGCGAGGTCGGCGAGCTGCGGGGGCAGCGCCTCGGGGCCGCTCGCCGGGGCGCTGCGGTGGCGATAGTAGTCGTCGAGCCCGGCGTCGACGATCGCCTGCGACACGGCCTGGCAGCCGGCGCAGCACATCGGTCGTCGCACCCCGTCGATCGACGTGAACCAGTGCGCGCCCGGCGGCAGCGCGAGCGCGCAGTGATAGCAGCGCCGCGCGTCGGTTGCGGTGGTTGCGGTGGTTGCGGTCACGCGCTCGGGCACGCTCAGAACAGCGTCGAGCAGGCGTCGACGAGCCGGTGCAGGTGCTGCATCGGGTCGATGCGCGCGAGCCCGGCCACGCCGAATGCGACGAGCAGCATGCCGGCGGCCACCCGCACGCCGCGCCGGTTGAGCCACCCGCCGAGCGCGTGCGCCGACCAGCCGAGCGCGACCAGGTTCGGCAGCGTGCCCAGCCCGAACGCGAGCATCAGCGCCGCGCCCTCGAGCGCGCCGCCCGCGATCAGCGCGGCGATCAGCACGCCGTAGACCATCCCGCAGGGCACGAGGCCCCAGACCATGCCGGCGGCCACGACCCGGAACCAGCCGCGCGCGCCGAGCAGCCGCGACGCGGTGGGCGCGAGCAGGCGCCACAGCGCGCGCCCCGCGCGCTCGAGGAACGCGAGCGAACCGAGCGCGCCGGCGAGGTAGAGGCCGATGGCGATCAGCCAGACGCTGGTGGCGACGAGCGCCGCCTGCTGCACCGGGAGGACGCCGCCCACGAGCGCGGCGGTGGAACCCAGCGTTCCGGCGATTGCCCCCGCAACGACATAGCTGGCGATGCGCCCGAGGTTGTAGCCCACCAGCCGCGCGAGCGGCTGGCCGCGCGCCTGGGCGGCCCGGGCGCCGACCGGGTGGATCGCGATCGTGCGCGCGGCTGCCGGCGGGCCGGCGCCACGATCCGGACTGCGATCGGCCGCTGCCGCGGCGGCTGGCGCGCCCCGGCCCGCCGCGCCGAGCACGGCGGCGATTCCGCCGCACATGCCGGCGCAGTGCAGCCCGCCGAGCAGTCCGACGAGGAACACCGAGAAGAGAGTGAGTTCGGGCATCGGCAGCGCGCGCACGGCGCCGCGGCCGCCGCCTGCGCGCCGCGTCGCCTACAATCCGGGCAGTGTACCCCGACGCGAACGGCCGACCCGCGCGCGGCGGGTCTGGAGGCAGCCGGCGAATGAAGCGCACCCTTTGGCTCGAGCACGACGGAACCCTGAAGACCTGGGACCAGACCGTGCTGCCCTTCGAGCGGCGTGCGATCGTGCTCGCGAGCGCCGCCGACTGCGCGCGCGCGATCAGCACGATGCAGGTGCGGGGCGCCCCGCTGATCGGCGCGGTGGGCGCTTTCGGGCTGGCCTTCGCGCTGCGCGAAGATCACCGCGACGCCGCGATGCGGTCCGCGCACGCGTCGCTGCTCGCGACCCGCCCCACTGCCGTGAACCTGCGCTGGGCGCTCGACCGGGTGAGCGAGAGCGCGCGCGCGGTCGGCGACGGCGAGCGGGCCGCGGCCGCGTGGCGCGAGGCGGTCGCGATCTGCGACGAGGACGTCGCGTGCAACGAGGCGATCGGCCGGCACGGCGCCGACCTGCTCGCCGGGCTGGCCCGACAGGGCAGGGCGCTGAACATCCTCACGCACTGCAACGCCGGCGCGATCGCCACGGTGGGCCACGGCACCGCGCTCGCCGTCGTCTACGAGCTGGCGGCGCGCGGCGTGGACGTGCACGTCTGGGTCGACGAGACGCGGCCGCGCAACCAGGGCGCGGCGCTCACGGCCTGGGAGCTGCTCGAGCGCGGGATCGCGCACACGGTGGTGGTCGACAACGCCGGCGGGCAGCTGATGCGCGAGGGCCGCGTGGACGCGGTCGTGGTCGGGTGCGACCGGGTGGCCGGCAACGGCGACGTCGCGAACAAGGTCGGCACCTACCTCAAGGCGCTCGCCGCGCGCGACAACGACCTGCCGTTCTACGTGGCCTGTCCGGTGTCGACGATCGACCGCAGCGCCCCCGACGGCGACGCGATCGCGATCGAGCTTCGCGACCCGCGCGAGGTCACGCACGTGCGCGGGCGCGGCGCCGACGGCGTGGCGACCGAGGTGCAGGTGACGCCGGACGGAACCGCGGCGCTGAACCCGGCGTTCGACGTCACGCCCGCGCGGCTGGTCACCGCGCTGATCACCGAGCACGGGCGCGTGGACGCGGCGGCGGCCGGCGTGCGCCAGGCGCTGCTCGCGGCGCAGGCGCCATGAACGACGGGCCCGGGCGCCTCGCCACCGAGGACGACGCGCGGCGCGCGGTGATCGACGTCTGCCTGCGGATGAACGCCGCCGGCATCAACCACGGCCGCGCGGGCAACGTCTCGCTGCGCTGGCATCGCGGCGCGGCCGAGGGCATGCTGATCACCCCGAGCGCGCTGGCCTACGAGGCGATGACGGTCGAGGACATCGTCTGGATCGCGCTCGAGACCGGCGACGAGACCGCGGCGCCGGCCGCGGCGCCGGCTGCGGCGCACGGCGGCGCCGCCGGTTCGCAGCGCGCGCCCTCGTCGGAGTGGCGGATGCACCGCGACCTGCTCGCGTCGCGGCCCGACGATCACGCCCTCGTGCACACGCACGCCTCGTTCGCCGCGTCTCTGGCGTGCCTGCCCGCGGTCCAGCGCGACGGCATCCCGGCGTTTCACTACATGATCGCGGTCGCCGGCGGCGACGACATCCGGTGCGCCGCCTATCACACCTTCGGCTCGCAGGACCTGTCCGACGCGGTGCTCGCGGCGATGAGCGGACGGCGCGCCTGCCTGATGGCGAACCACGGCATGATCGCGGCCGCCGCGGGGCTCGACGCGGCCCTCGCGCTCGCGATCGAGGTCGAGGCGCTTTGCCGGATGTACTGGCAGGCGACGCTCGCCGGCGCTCCGTCGATCCTCGACGCCCGCCAGATGCGCGAGGTGCGCGCGCGCTTCGCCGCCAGCGCCTACGGGCGCTTCGACTGAGCCGCGCGCCCGCCCTCGCGCCGGCCGCGCCCGGCGAGCGCGCGTGACAGGTAACGCCCGGTGTGGCTCGCCGGGTTCGCGCAAACCTGCTCGGGCGTCCCGGCGGCCACGACCGCGCCGCCGCCCGCGCCCCCCTCGGGGCCGAGGTCGATCACCCAGTCGGCGGTCTTGATCACGTCGAGGTTGTGCTCGATCACGACCACCGTGTTGCCGTGATCGCGCAGGCGGTGGATCACTCCGAGCAGCAGCGCGATGTCGTGCACGTGCAGGCCCGTGGTCGGCTCGTCGAGGATGTACAGCGTGCGCCCGGTGTCGCGCTTGGAGAGCTCCTGCGAGAGCTTCACGCGCTGGGCCTCGCCGCCCGAGAGCGTGGTCGCGCTCTGGCCCAGCCCGACGTAGCCCAGGCCCACGTCGAGCAGCGTGCGCAGCCGCCGCTCGATCGCCGGCACCCGCTCGAAGAACGCGTGCGCCTGCTCGACCGTCATGTCGAGGACGTCGGCGATGCTGCGGCCCTTGTAGCGGATCTCCAGCGTCTCGCGGTTGTAGCGGCGGCCGTGGCAGGTGTCGCAGGCCACGTAGACGTCGGGCAGGAAGTGCATCTCGACCTTGATCAGCCCGTCGCCCTGGCAGGCCTCGCAGCGCCCGCCCTTGACGTTGAACGAGAAGCGCCCCGGGCCGTAACCGCGCTCGCGCGCCGTGGGCGTCTCCGCGAACAGCTCCCTGATCGGTGTGAAGAGCCCCGTGTAGGTTGCCGGGTTCGACCGGGGGGTGCGCCCGATCGGGCTCTGGTCCACGCTGATCACCTTGTCGAAGTGCTCGAGCCCGTCGATCGCGTCGTGCGGCGCCGCGTCGAGCTGCGAGCCGTAGAGGTGGCGCGCCATCGCCGGGTGCAGCGTGTCGTTGACCAGCGTCGACTTGCCCGAACCCGACACGCCGGTCACCGCGATCAGCAACCCGACCGGAAACTCCGCCGTGATCCCGCCGAGGTTGTTGCCGCGCGCGCCCCGCACCACCAGCGATCGCTCGCCGCGGGCGACGCGCTCGCGCGGCACCTCGATCCGCAGCCGGCCGGCGAGATAGCGCCCGGTGACCGAGGCGTCGCTCGCCTCGATTTCCGCGGGCGTGCCCTGGGCGATCACTTCGCCCCCGTGCGCTCCCGCGCCCGGGCCCATGTCGATCACGTGGTCGGCCGCGCGGATCGCCTCCTCGTCGTGCTCGACCACGAGCACCGTGTTGCCCAGGTCGCGCAGGTGCTTGAGCGTCTCGATCAGCCGCCCGTTGTCGCGCTGGTGCAGGCCGATCGAGGGCTCGTCGAGCACGTACATCACGCCGGTGAGGCCCGACCCGATCTGCGAGGCGAGCCGGATGCGCTGCGACTCGCCGCCCGACAGCGTCTCGGCCGAGCGGTCGAGCGAGAGGTACTCCAGGCCCACGTTGTTGAGGAAGCGCAGCCGGTTGACGATTTCGCGGATGATCCTCTCGCCCACCTTGCCGCGGGCGCCCGGCAGGTCGAGCGCCTCGAACCAGGCGAGCGACTCGCGCAGCGTCCAGTGCGAGACCTCCCAGATCGCGCGGTCGGCGCCGGCCACGCCCACGCGCACGAAACGCGCCTCGTCGCGCAGCCGCGTCCCCGAGCAGGCCGGGCAGGGGCGGGTGTTGCGGAACTTCGCCAGTTCTTCGCGGACGTTGGCCGAGTCGGTCTCGCGATAGCGGCGCTCGAGGTTCGGGATCACGCCCTCGAAGGGGTGCTCTCGCGCCACCGGCCCGCGCGACCCGCCGAGGTACGAGAACGCGACGCGCTCCTGGCCGGAGCCGTGCAGCACCACCTCCCGCACCCTCTGCGGCAGGGCCTCGAACGGCGTGTCGACGTCGAAGCCGTAGTGCGCGGCGAGGCTCGTGATCATCTGGAAGTAGAACTGGTTGCGCCGGTCCCACCCCCGGATCGCGCCGGACGCGAGGCTCAGGTTGGGAAACTGCACGACGCGGCGCGGGTCGAAGAACTCGACCGCGCCCAGGCCGCCGCACTCGGCGCAGGCGCCGGCCGGGTTGTTGAACGAGAACAGCCGCGGCTCGAGCTCGGGCAGCGCGTGCTCGCAGACGGGGCAGGCGAAGCGGCTGGACATCGCGTGTTCGGCGCCGGCGTCGGCGTCGAGCACGATCGCCCGCCCGTCGGCCAGGCGCAACGCGGTTTCGAAGGAATCCGCCAGGCGCTGTTGCGACTGCCCGCCGACGCGGACCCGGTCGACGACCACCTCGATCCAGTGCCGCTGGTTGCGCGCCAGTTGCGGCAGCTCGGCGGCGAGCTCGATCAGGCGCGCCTCGCCGGCCTCGCCGCTGCGCACGCGCACGCGCGCGAAGCCCTGCGCGCGCAGCCCTTCGAGCGCGTCGAGGTGCTCGCCCTTGCGGCCCGCCACCACCGGCGCGAGGATCATCAGCCGCGCGCCCTCGGGCATCGCCGCCACCGCGTCGACCATCTGCGAGACGGTGCGCGCCTCGAGCGCCTTGTCCGGGTGCTTGGGGCAGTACGGCGTGCCGGCGCGCGCGTACAGCAGCCGAAGGTAGTCGTGGATCTCGGTGACGGTGCCCACCGTGGAGCGCGGGTTGTGGCTGCTCGCCTTCTGCTCGATCGCGATCGCGGGCGAGAGCCCCTCGATCAGGTCCACGTCGGGCTTGTCCATCAGCTGGAGGAACTGGCGCGCGTAGGTCGAGAGCGACTCGACGTAACGGCGCTGGCCCTCGGCGTAGAGCGTGTCGAAGGCGAGCGAGGACTTCCCGGACCCCGACAGCCCGGTGATCACGACCAGCCGCTGGCGCGGCAGGTCGATGCTGACGTTCTTCAGGTTGTGCGTGCGCGCGCCGCGGATGCGGATTTCGTCCATCGGGATTTCGTCGATCGGGCGCCTTCGACGATCGGTGGTCGATCGGTGGTCGATCGGGCGGCGGGCGTTTGCCGGCGGCCTGCCTCACCGGTCGCGAAAGGCCAATCGACTAATATACCGCGTTGCACCAGTCCGTGCCCTCCTTCCCACCGATGCCAGACGACTCCACCCGGATGACCCGGCGCGAGCTGCGCGCAAGCGTGACGCTCGCGTCGATCTTCGCGCTGCGCATGCTCGGGCTGTTCCTGATCCTGCCGGTGTTCGCGGTGCACGCGCGCACGATGCCGGGCGGCGAGAGCGCGGCGCTGGTGGGTTTCGCGCTGGGCGCCTACGGGCTGACGCAGGCGCTGCTGCACCTTCCGCTGGGGCTGCTCTCCGACCGGGTGGGGCGCAAGCCGGTGATCGTGGGCGGGCTGGTGCTGTTCGCGCTGGGCAGCGCGCTGGCCGCCGTTGCGGACACGGTGGCCGGGGTGGCGCTGGGGCGCGCGATCCAGGGCGCGGGCGCAATCTCCGCGGCGCTCACCGCGTTCATCGCCGACAGCACCCGCGACTCGCAGCGCACCAAGGCGATGGCGATGGTCGGCGCCTCGATCGGCCTGACTTTCGCGATCTCGCTCGTGCTCGCGCCGCTCGCCTACGCGGTGGTCGGCCTGTCGGGGCTGTTCTGGGGCACCGGCGCGCTCGCGCTCGGCGCGATCGCCGTGACGCTGTACGTGGTGCCCGAAGCCGGCGCCGCCGCCGCGGCGAGCGCCTCGCACGGGGGCGCGCAGCGCGACGCGACGCTGGGCGAGGTGGCGCGCGACCCCGACCTGCTGCGGCTGAACCTCGGGATCTTCGTGCTTCACTGCGTGCAGATGGCGATGTTCGTGGTCGTGCCGGCGTGGCTGGTGGAGCGCGCCGGCGTGCCGCTCGCCGAGCACTGGAAGGTGTACCTCGCGGTGCTGGCCCTCTCGTTCGCGCTGATCGTGCCGCCGCTCCTGTGGAGCGAGCGCGAGGGCCGGCTGCGCGCGATCTTCCTCGGCGCGGTCGCGCTGCTCGTGGCGGTCGCGCTCGCGCTCGCTTCCGAGCCCGCTGGCCTAGTTCCGATGGCGGGCTTGCTTCTTGCCTTCTTCGCGGGGTTCAATATCCTCGAAGCGAGCCTGCCTTCGCTGGTGTCGCGGCTGGCGCCGCCGCGGGGCAAGGGCGCTGCGCTGGGCGTCTACAACACGGCGCAGGCGCTCGGGTTGTTCGCCGGTGGCGCGGTCGGGGGCTGGATGCAGTCGCGCTGGGGCGGCGGCGCGGTGTTCGCGATGTGCGCGGCGCTGCTGGTGTTATGGTTGGCGGCCGCGAGCGGGCAGCGCCGCTGGCCGGGGCGAGCGGCGGCGGACGGTTGAAACGGTATCGGGCGGGCGTTCCGCCACGGAGGAAAGCATGGCTTCAGTGAACAAGGTGATCCTGGTGGGCAACCTGGGGCGAGACCCCGAAACGCGCTACGCGCCCAGCGGCGGCGCGATCTGCAACGTCTCGCTCGCAACCACGCGCGCCTGGAACGACCGCGCCAGCGGCGAGAAACGCGAAGAAACCGAGTGGCACCGCGTCGTGTTCTTCGACCGTCTGGCCGAAATCGCCGGCGAGTACCTGCGCAAGGGCCGTTCGGTCTACGTGGAGGGGCGCCTGCAAACCCGCAAGTGGCAAGACAAGGACGGCCAGGATCGCTACACGACCGAGATCGTCGCCACCGACATGCAGATGCTCGGTTCCCGCGAGGGGGGGTCGGGCGGCGAAGACGGCGGCCACACGCGAGAGGCGTCGGCGCCTGCCCCGGCTCGCGCGCAGCAGGCCGCACGCAAGCCCGCGCCCACGGCGGGCCCCGAGATCCTCGACGACGACATCCCGTTCTAGGGCACCCGCGCGGCGCGCGCCGGCCCCGTTGCGCAGCGCGCGCCCGCGTTCGCGCGGGGGTTGCCGCCGGCGCGGGCGCTGGCGCGGGCGAGCCGCCGGGTCGCCGGGAATCTCTTCGCAAAATCGCATAAAATAACGGGTTTTCCCGAAAACGCGCCGATTCGCCGTGCGGGAGTCGCGGGCGGCGCTTTCGCGGCCGGCCCGGCGGGCGCGCCCAATGTTGCGGAGAGTACGAGATGCCCATTTTCGCGTATCGATGCGCGCACTGCGGTTTCGACAAGGACGCCCTTCAGAAGCGGCAGGATCCCCCGCTGGTTGACTGCCCGCAATGCGGGCAGCCGAAGTTCGCCCGCCGGCTCACGGCGCCCGCGTTCCAGCTCAAGGGCAGCGGCTGGTACGTGACCGACTTTCGCGACGGCGCCAAGGCCAAGGGCGAACCGAAGCCGGACGAGGCGAAGGCCGGCGAAGGCAAGTCCGGCGAGGCCGGGGGTGGCGAGGCGAAGACCGGCGTCGCGGCCGGGGAGAGCTCGTCGGCCGCCGCTGCGGGCACCGCGAGCGCAGCCGCCGCTGCGCCGGCACCGGGCAAGGCGCCCGACTCGCCGCCGGCCGGCGCCAAGCCCGCCGGGCGGGCAGGCGGCGGCGCGCGCAAGGCGGCCTGAAGGACAGGAGAGGCAAGATGGCACCGGGCAAGAACACGCAGCCAGCCAGCATCCGCGGATACCTGATCACGGGGCTGCTGATCTGGGTGCCGCTCGTGATCACGCTGTGGGTTCTGAGCGTGATCGTGGGCACGATGGACCAGACGCTCTCGCTGCTGCCCGCGCAGTGGCACCCGCGCGCGATCTTCGGGCGCGACATCCCCGGGCTCGGCGTGGTGCTCACGCTGCTCGTGATCTTCGTCACCGGATTGCTCACGCGCAACTTCCTCGGCCAGCGGCTGGTGATCATCTGGGAGGCGGCGGTCGGGCGCATCCCGATCGTGCGCTCGATCTACTCGAGCGTGAAGCAGGTGAGCGACACCGTGCTCTCGCCCACCGGGCAGGCGTTCCGCAAGGCGATGCTGGTGCAGTACCCGCGCGCCGGCGCCTGGACGATCGCGTTCCAGACCGGAACGCCGGCCGACGAGGTGCGCCGGCTGGTGGGCGAGGATATGGTGTCGGTCTACGTGCCGACCACGCCCAACCCCACGTCGGGGTTCTTCCTGATGCTGCCGCGCGCCGACGTGATCGAACTCGAGATGAGCGTCGACGCCGCGCTCAAGTACGTGGTGTCGATGGGGGTGGTTACGCCCGACGGGAGCGGGTCGGTCGAGAGGCCCCCGGCGAAGCACCCGCAGAAAAAGCTCGCGCACCCCTAGCGGCCGCGGCGAAGTCTTCCTGGAGAAACCGAATCATGCGCAGTTGCTACGTTGGCCAGCTCGCGGCCGACCGCCTCGACGAGGTCGTCACGCTGTTTGGCTGGGTCCACCGTCGCCGTGACCACGGCGGCGTGATCTTCATCGACCTGCGCGACCGCGAGGGCCTGGCGCAGGTGGTCTGCGACCCGGACCGCGCCGCGGTGTTCGCCGTGGCCGAGCGCGTGCGCAACGAGTTCTGCGTCAGCGTGGTGGGCAGGGTGCGCCGCCGCCCCGAGGGCACCGTGAACCCGAACCTGCCGAGCGGGGAGATCGAGGTGTTGTGCGAGGCGCTGGAGATCCTCAACGCCTCGGTCACGCCGCCGTTCCAGCTCGACGACGACAACCTCTCCGAGACCACGCGCCTGACGCACCGCGTGCTCGACCTTCGCCGCCCGCAGATGCAGCGAAACCTGATGCTTCGCTACCGGGTTGCGATGGAGGTCCGGAAGTACCTCGACGCGCTGGGCTTCATAGACATCGAGACGCCGATGCTCACCAAGTCCACGCCCGAGGGCGCGCGCGACTACCTCGTGCCCTCGCGCGTGAACCCGGGGCAGTTCTTCGCGCTGCCCCAGTCGCCGCAGCTGTTCAAGCAGCTGCTGATGGTTTCGGGCTTCGACCGCTACTACCAGATCACGAAGTGCTTTCGCGACGAAGACCTGCGCGCCGACCGCCAGCCCGAGTTCACGCAGATCGACTGCGAGACCTCGTTCCTGGGCGAGTCGGAGATTCGCGAGATCTTCGAGCAGATGATCCGCACCGTGTTTCGCAACACGATCGGGGTGGAGCTCGCGCAGGCCTTCCCCAGCATGACGCACGCCGACGCGATGCGGCTGTACGGGTCGGACAAGCCCGATCTTCGCGTGAAGCTCGAGTTCACCGAGCTCACCGACGCGATGAAAGACGTGGAGTTCAAGGTGTTCTCGGGCGCGGCCAACGCCCCGGGCGGTCGCGTGGTCGGGATGCGCGTGCCGGGTGGCGGCGAGATGACGCGCAGCGAGATCGACGCCTACACCCAGTTCGTCGCCATCTACGGCGCGCGCGGCCTCGCGTACATCAAGGTCAACGACCCGGCGCGCGGGCGCGAAGGCCTGCAGTCGCCGATCGTGAAGAACCTGCACGACGCCGCGGTGGCCACGATCCTCGAGCGCACCGGCGCCCGGGCCGGCGACCTGATCTTCTTCGGCGCCGACAAGGCGAAGGTGGTCAACGACGCGATCGGCGCGCTGCGCACCCGCGTGGGCCACTCCGAGTTCGGCAGGAAGGCGGGGCTGGTGCAAGACGAGTGGAAGCCGCTGTGGGTGATCGACTTCCCGATGTTCGAGTACGACGAAGGCGACGACCGCTGGGTGGCCAACCACCACCCGTTCACCGCGCCGAAGGAAGGCCACGAGGATTACCTGCAGACCGACCCCGGCAAGTGCCTGGCCAAAGCCTACGACATGGTCCTCAACGGTTGGGAGATCGGCGGGGGCTCGGTGCGTATCCATCGCGAGGAGACCCAGAGCAAGGTGTTCCGCGCCCTCAAGATCGGCCCCGAGGAGGCGCGCGCCAAGTTCGGGTTCCTGCTCGACGCGCTCCAGTACGGCGCGCCGCCCCACGGGGGCATCGCGTTCGGGCTCGATCGCATCGTCACGATGATGACGGGCGCCGACTCGATTCGCGACGTGATCGCCTTTCCCAAGACGCAGCGCGCGCAGTGCCTGCTCACCGAGGCGCCTTCGGGGGTCGACGAGAAGCAGTTGCGCGAGTTGCACATCCGGCTGCGCGCGAGCGAAGCGGCGCGCAGCGCCTGAGCGGCGCCGCGCGGCTTTCGGCCGCAATCGTGTATCAATAGCGGTATGTCCGAGACTGGCGGCACCAAGATCCCCGAGTCCGTGCTGGTGGTGATCTACACCCCGGACCTGCAGGTGCTGCTGCTCGAGCGCGCCGATCACCCCGGTTTCTGGCAGTCGGTCACCGGCAGCAAGGAGAGCGCGGACGAGGACCTCGCGCTCACCTGCAGGCGCGAGGTGCTCGAGGAAACCGGGATCGACACCTTGGCGTTCGCCCTCGAGGACTGGTCGCTCACCAACCGCTACGAGATCTACGCCCACTGGCGCAGCCGCTACCCGCACGGGATCACCCACAACACCGAGCACGTGTTCGGGCTGTGCGTGCCCGAGCAGGTGCCGATCCGGGTGGCACCGCGCGAGCACCTCGGCTTCGCCTGGCTGCCCTGGCAGGCGGCCGCCGAACGCTGCTTCTCGTGGTCCAACGTCGAGGCCATCCGGCTGTTGCCGCAGCGCGCCGCCGCGGCGGCGCCCACGACCCCCGAGCGCTCGCGATGAAGCTGCGCGTTGCCACCTACAACATCCACAAGGGGGTGATCCGCGACTTCTACGGCCTGCGCCGCGTGCCGCGCATCCACGAGCTGCGCGCGCGCCTGCACGATCTCGACGCCGATCTGATCTTCCTGCAGGAGGTGCAGGGGCAGAACGAGTACCACGCGCGGCGTTTCGAGCAGTGGCCCCCCGAGCCGCAGGATCAGTTCCTCGCCAAGTCGCCCACGCTGCGCCACACCTTCGAAGCGGCGTACGGGCGCAACGCGAGCTACCTGCACGGGCACCACGGCAACGCGCTGCTCTCGCGCTACACGATCCTCGGCCTGGAGAACCGCGACGTGTCGGACCACGCGCTCGAGAAGCGCGGCGTGCTGCACTGTGAAATCGATCTGGGCGAGCGACGCGTGCACTGTTTCGTCGTGCACCTCGGGCTGCTGGCGCGCAGCCGGGGGCGGCAGCTGCAGGTGCTGATCGACTGGATCCAGCGCGAGATTCCGGCGCGCGCCCCGGTGATCATCGCGGGCGACTTCAACGACTGGCGCAGCCAGCTCAACGAGCGGTTGTGCGAGGCCGTGGGCGTGACCGAAGTCTTCGACGTCGCGCGCCGCCGCAACCGGGTCTCGGAGCGCGTGGCGCACTTCGTGCGCGACCGTCTGCGCGTGAAGGACCGCGCAGGCGAAGTGGTGCCGCAGGTGTTGCCGCGCATGGTGCGCACGGCGCGCACCTTCCCGGCGCTGGTGCCGTGGTTCCGGATGGACCGGATCTACACGCGCGGCTTTCGGGTGGAGGCGGCCGAGGTGCTGCGCGGGCCGCGGTGGGCGCAGCTGTCCGACCACAGTCCGCTGATCGCGGACCTCACGCTGCAGCCGTGATCGAGAGCCGGCCCGACGCTCGGCACTGGTACCAGAGCCTGCGCCCGGTCGAGGCGGGCGGGCACGAGGTGATGCTGCTCGAGAGCGGCGGCGAGTTCTTTCCCGCGCTGATCGACGCGATCTCCCGGGCTCGCGCCGAGATCATGGTCGAGACCTACATCTTCGAGGACGACGCCTCCGGCCGCGCGGTCGCGCGGGCGCTCGCGCTGGCGGCGTCGCGCGGCGTGACCGTGCGCCTTTCGGTCGACGCGTATGGCACGCCCGCGCTCGCTGGCGAGGTGGGGCGCGCGCTGCGCGGCGCCGGGGTCGAGATCCGGTTCTATCGTCCGGAGCGCGCGCGCTGGTTCCCGTCGCGCCAGCGCCTGCGGCGCCTGCATCGCAAGATCGCGGTGATCGACGGGCAGACCGCGTTCGTGGGCGGCATCAACATGCTCGACGATCGCTTCGACCCGAACCACGGCCCGCTCGCCGAACCGCGGCTGGACTTCGCGGTGCGGGTTCGCGGGCCGATCGTTGCCAAGGTGCACCTCGCCGCGCACCGCCTCTGGTGGGAGCTCTCGGTCGTGAGGAGCCCGCTGCGCGCGCTGCGCGACGCCGAGGCGAGCTGGCGGGCGCTGGTCGAGGAACTGGTGAGCGACACGACGAGGGCCGGGTCGATCCGGGCCACGCTGGTGCTGCGCGACAACCTTCGCTTCAGGCGCGCGATCGAGCGGCGCTACCTGCGCCTGATCGGCCGTGCCCGCACCGAGGTGCTGATCGCCAACGCCTACTTCTTTCCCGGCGCGCGTTTCCGGCGCGCGCTGGTCGCCGCGGCGCGGCGCGGTGTGCGCGTTCGACTGCTTCTGCAGGGCCGGGTCGAATACCGGCTGCCGCACTTCGCCGCGCACGCGCTGTACGAGGAGCTGCTGCGCGAAGGCGTCGAGATCTTCGAGTACACGCGAAGCTTCCTGCACGCGAAGGTGGCCGTGATCGACGGCGCGGCCACGGTCGGCTCCTCGAACATCGACCCGTTCTCGCTGCTGCTCGCGCGCGAGGCCAACGTGTTCGTGAACGACAGGGCCTTCGCGGCGCAGCTGCGCGCGCGGATCGACGCCGCCATCGCCGGGGGCGCGGTGCCGGTGCCGCTGCAGCACCACCAGCACCGGCCCTGGCCGCTGCGGCTGCTCAACGCGATCTCGTTCGTGCTGCTGCGCCTGGGCGTGGCGCTCAGCGGGGAGGGAGGCAGCTACTGACGCGCGCGGCCCCGGCCGGCGGCGCGATGGCGTGCGCGGCGGCGCCCGGGCCGGCGCCCGCAGCGGCGCGCGCGTGTGCCAGAATCGCGGCCAACGTCCAGGGAGCGAAGGGAGTTTCCGTGAAATCGCCACGCCGGTTGTTCGCGCTCGTGACCGCCGCCGTGATCGGCGGCGCGGCGCCGTCGCTCGCCCCTGCATTCGACCTGCAGGGCCACCGCGGCGCGCGCGGCCTCGCGCCGGAGAACACGCTCGCCGCGTTCGGTCGCGCGCTCGCGATCGGGGTCACGACGATCGAGACCGACCTCGCCGCGACCAGCGACGAGCACCTGGTGCTCGCGCACGACCCGCTCCTCAACCCGGCGCTGGTGCGCGAGGGCGGGCGCTGGCTCGCGCAGGCGGGCCCGGCGGTGCGCTCGCTCACGCTCGCGCAACTGCGGCGCTTCGACGTCGGGCGACTGAATCCCGACTCGCCGTATGCGCGGCAGTGGGGCGAGCAGCAGCCGGCCGACGGCGAGCGCTTTCCAACGCTGGCCGAACTGTTCGCGCTGGTGCGCGCCAGCGGCAAGGCCGTGCGACTGAACCTCGAGACGAAGATCACGCCCACCTCGGGCGAACAGACGCCCGATCCGGCGCGGTTCGCCGCGATGGTCGTGGGCGCGGTGCGCGCCGAGGGGTTCGCCGATCGCGTCACGATCCAGTCGTTCGACTGGCGCACGCTCGTGGAAGCCCGGCGCATCGCCCCCGAAATCGAGACCGCGTGCCTGACG
>DATCZK010000047.1:0-6173 GCA_036525975.1 Burkholderiaceae bacterium
CAACGTAGTTGGATGTGCCTTCGAATCGCATGGGCCTGGGGGCGCGGAGAATGGTCGGCGCAGTATACGGGAAGGCCAGGCAGCAAGCCCCGACAGCGAGGCTCCGGGTTCCCGGGGCCACGCGGCCCAACTGGACCGCTCCGGGCCGCTCCGCTAGAATGCCGCCTTCGCGCCGAAGGCTCAGCGCGCGCCGGTCCGGGCGTTATTCCGGGCCATCAAGACTTCCGGGTGGATATGTTCATCAAGACGGTGTTCGTTGCCGCGGTTGCGTTTGCCCCCTTCGCAGTTGCTGCGCAGGGCAGCGCCGACGCCGCGCGGTCGAAGGTTTCGATGTGTGTCGGGTGTCACGGAATTCCGGGTTACAAGACCGCGTTCCCGGTCGTCTACTCGGTGCCCAAGATCGGCGGACAGACTGCCAAGTACATCGAGAACGCCCTGATCGCGTACCGCAAGGGCGAGCGCAGCCACCCCTCGATGCGCGGCATCGCGGGCAGCCTGTCGGATCAGGACATCGCCGACCTCGCCGCCTACTACGGCACGAAGTGAACCGGACGACGAGCATGAAACGCATCACCGAAAGCCTCACCGTGGCCGCGATCGCCGGCTTGGCCGCGCTTGCCGCAACCACCGCGTCGGCGGCCGATCTGGCGAAGGGACGCGAGAAGGCCGAACAGGTCTGCGCCGCGTGCCACGGCAAGGACGGCAACACGCCGGTCGACCCGTCGTACCCGCGCCTCGCCGGCCAGCACGCCGATTATCTCTACCGGGCGCTGCTCGGCTACAAGGACGAGTCGCGCAAGAACGCGATCATGGGCGCAATGGCCAAGCCGCTCACGAACGACGAGATGCGCGACCTCGCCGCTTACTACGCGAGCCTTCCGGGCCAGCTGCTCAGCAAGAAGTAGCGAGCCGGTCATGGACCGGATTCCCACCGCCGATCTGTGCGACGCGAACGAGGTCTCGCTCGCGGACGGCAGCCTGCGTGTCGTGCCACCGGTGTTCAGCAGCTACTCCGCGGTCTCGGCCTTCGCCGGCCCCGTGACCACGATCCGGTGCTTCGAGGACAACGCCCTGGTGCGCTCGACGCTCGAGCAGGCGGGCGAGGGCCGCGTGCTGGTGGTCGACGGCGGCGGGAGCACGCGCTGCGCGCTGGTGGGCGGGAACCTCGGCCAGTTCGCGCAGGACAACGGCTGGGCGGGGGTCGTGGTCTACGGTTGCGTTCGCGACACGCCCGAGCTGCGCCAGTGCAAGGCGGGAATTCGCGCGCTCGCTTCGAACCCCAGGCGCGGCGCCAAGCGCGGGGGCGGGCAGCGCGACGTGCCGGTGGAGATCGCCGGCGTGCGCGTCGAACCCGGCCACTGGTGCTACGCGGATGCCGACGGCATCCTGATCTCGGATCGCGCGCTCGCTTGACCGAAGCGCCCGGCTGACCGCGAATCGGCCCGGGCGGCGCGCTCAGACCAGGCCGTCGAAGGCCAGGCAGTCGACCAGGTCTCCGGCCTTCACGGCCCCGAGGTCGTGGCCGAGCACGATGATGCAGTCGGCCTGCGACATCGAGCGCAGCACCCCCGATCCCTGCGTGCCCACCGTGCCCACCTGCATCGAACCGTCGGGCCCGTGCTCGAGGATGCCGCGCTGGTACTCGGTGCGCCCGGGGCGCTTGCGGATGTCAGCGAGCGCGCGCGCGCGCAGCAGCGGAGCGGGCTTCACCGTGGCGCCCGACATCCGCAGCAGCGCCTCGCGCGCGAAGAAGTAGAAGGTGATCATCACGGCCACCGGATTCCCGGGCAGGCCGAAGTAGCAGGCGTTGCCCACGCGGCCGAAGGCCATCGGCCGCCCCGGCCGCATCGCGATCTTCCAGAACGCGACGTCGCCCAGGCGCGCCATCACCTCGCGCGTGAAGTCGGCTTCGCCCACCGACACGCCGCCCGAAGAAATGACCGCGTCGGCACTCTCGCCGGCCACGCGCATCGCCTGCTCGAGCGCATCGCGCCGGTCGGGCACGACGCCCATGTCGATCAGCTCCACGTCGAGCCGGCGCAGCATCCCGTAGAGCGTGTAGCGGTTGCTGTCGTAGACCTCGCCGGCGGCCAGCGGCTCGCCGATCGAGCGAAGCTCGTCGCCGGTGGAGAAGAAGGCCACGCGCAGGCGTCGGCGCACCGCCACTTCGGCGATTCCCAGCGACGCGAGCAGGCCCAGGTCGGCGGGCGACACGACACGACCCGCAGCCAGCGCGGCGCGCCCGGCGCTCAGGTCTTCGCCGCGCAGGCGCCGGTTCTGCCCCTTCGCCTGCCCCGCGGGGATCGCCACCGTGTGCGCGTCCACGCGCACGATTTCCTGCACCACGACGGTGTCGCAATCGGCGGGCATGACGGCGCCGGTCATCACGCGCACCGCCTCGCCGCTGGCGAGCGCACCGGTGAACGGCTTGCCCGCGAATGCCGTGCCCGCAACGCGCATCGAGGTCTCGCCGCCTTCCTCGAGATCGCGCCAGCGCACCGCGAACCCGTCCATTGCCGAGTTGTCGTGCGCGGGCACGTCGATCGGCGAGACCACGTCGGCGGCGAGCACGCGCCCCAGAGCGGCGCGGATCGCCACGCGCTCCACCGCCTGCACCGGCGATACGAAGCGCTCGATCACCCGCCGCGCGTCGGCCACCCGCATCGCGTCGGGGTCGTAGTCGTCGAGGCAGCTCACCGCCTGCGCCAGCGTGGGTCGTGTGCTCATTGGGCCTCGTGCCGGCTCAGCTCGTCGGGGGTGTTGATGTTGCTGAACGCGGCGTCGTCGTCGAAGTCGACTTCAACGGTTGGAAAACCCGCATACCACGCGTCGATCTTGCGCCGGCCGGTGGCGAGGAAGTCGCGAAGGCTTCCGTGCAGCGACACGCTCAACAACAGGAACACCGGGTGCGCCTGCCCGGCGGTGCGCGCAACTGCGAGCGCAACCCGCTCGCGGTCGATTGCCTGCGCCATCCTCGAGACGAGGTCGCGCGGTATGAACGGCGTGTCGCACGGCGTGGTCGCGAGGTAGGGCGTGCGGCAGCGGGCGAGGCAGGCTTCGATGCCGGCGAGCGGGCCCGCGAAGCCTTCGATCGAATCCGCAACGACCGGGTATCCGAAGGCGGCGTAGCGCTCGCGGTTGCGGTTGGCGTTCACGATCAGCGGCCCCACCTGCGGCGCGAAGCGCTCGATCACGTGGGCCGCGAGCGGGCGGCCGCGCAACGGCTCCAGGCCCTTGTCCAGGCCGGCTCCGTCGGCGCTCATTCGCCGCCCCATGCCGCCCGCGAGCACGGCGCCGGTGATGTCCTCCCGGGCGATCACGGCGCGTGCCTCAGGCGTACGCGGTGCCGGCGGCCGCCACGAAGCGGTGGCTGCCCGTGAACAGCAGGTAGTGCTTGCCCTGGCAGCGGCCGATCATCGTGATCCCGACCCGGTTCGCGATCTCGTGCCCCATCTTCGTGAGACCCGATCGCGAAAGCAGGAAGGGCACGCCCATCTGCGCGCACTTGATCACCATCTCGCTGGTGAGCCGGCCGGTGGTGTAGAAGATCTTGTCGTCGCCGCTCAGGCCGGCGCGCCACATCCAGCCGGCGATCGCGTCCACCGCGTTGTGCCGGCCCACGTCCTCCACGAAGCTCAGGATCTCGCCGCGGTCGCTCCCCGCGTTCGAGCACAGCGCGCAGCCGTGCACGGCGCCCGCCACCTTGTAGATCGACTCGTGGCGGCGCACGTTGTCCATCACCGCGTAGAGCACCGCCTCGGTGAGCCGTGCCTGCTCGGGCAGGCGCACCGAGTCGACCTCGTCCATCAGGTCGCCGAACACGGTGCCCTGGCCGCAGCCGGTCGTGACCGTGCGCCGCCCGAGGCGCGACTCGAGTTCGGCGCCGGCGTCGTCCCACAGCGTCTTGCCGGTGTCGCGCAGCCGGCGCGAGGTGATCGCCACCGCGTCCACGTCCCAGTCCACCTGCACCGCCGCGAGCTCGTCGATCGAGCGCACGAGGCGCTGGTTGCGCAGGTAGCCCAGCGCGAGGTGCTCGGGGGCGGCGCCCAGCGTCATCAGCGTGACCAGCTCGCGCTTGTCGAGGTAGATCGTGAGCGGGTGCTCGCCGGCGATCGGGGTGGGCACGTGCTCGCCGCGCTCGTTCACCGCGTCGACCGTGTACGTGGTCGGTCGCGCGTTGTCGCTGATCTCCAGCACGGGGGGCATGGCGCGCGGCGCGGGCGTCAACCGCCGATGTACGACATCTCGATCCGGCGCAGCCCTGCGGTCGCTTCGGATCGGATCTCGGAATAGCGGTCGCCGCGCCCCTGCCAGATCTGGGCGATCGCCGCCGCGACCTGGTCGTCGCTGTACGAGCCGCGCACGAGCGCGCGCAGGTCGTGGCCCGTCGTGGCGAACAGGCAGGTGTAGATCCGCCCTTCGGTCGAGAGCCGCGCGCGCGAGCACGAGCCGCAAAACGGGGCCGTGACCGAGGAGATCACGCCGATCTCGCCCGCACCGTCGGCGTAGCGCCAGCGCTGCGCCACTTCGCCCGCGTAGTTCGGCTGCGCCTGCTCGAGCGCAAAGTGTTCCGAAACGAGCCGGATCACCTCGGCGCTCGGCACGACGTCGTCCATCCGCCAGCCGTTGGAGGCGCCCACGTCCATGAATTCGATGAATCGCACGATGTGGCCGGTGCCGCGAAAGTGCCGCGCCAGCGGCACGATCTGCCCGTCGTTCACGCCGCGCTTGACCACCACGTTGATCTTGAGCGGCGCGAGCCCGGCGCGGGTCGCGGCGTCGATGCCCGCGAGCACGTCCGAGACCGGGAAGTCCACGTCGTTCATCGCGCGAAAGACCGCGTCGTCGAGCGCGTCGAGGCTCACCGTGGCGCGCCTGAGCCCGGCTTCGCGCAGCGCCTTCGCCTTCCTCGCCAGGATCGAGCCGTTCGTGGTGAGCGTGAGGTCGACGGGCGCACCGGCCGGGGTGCGCAGCGCCGCGAGCATCGCCACCAGCCGCTCCACGTCCTTGCGCAGCAGCGGCTCCCCGCCGGTGAGGCGAACCTTCTCCACGCCGAGCGAGACGAAGATCGACACCACGCGCGCGAGCTCCTCGAAGCTGAGCAGGGCCGAGTGCGGCAGGAACTCGAAGTCCTTGTCGAACACCGACTTCGGCATGCAATAGGTGCAGCGGAAGTTGCAGCGGTCGGTGACCGAGAGGCGAAGGTCGTGCAGCTTGCGGCCGCGCGCGTCGAGCAGCGGGCCGGTGGCCGGGCGCGCGGTGGCCGGCACGCTGGGAACGCGCACCGGATAACGCTGGTCGCTGATGGGGATGTTCCGTTCTGCCATCGGGATGCCGTTATGATGCGGCGAATCTTAGCAAGTCGGTGATTCGATGACCCAGCCCGCGACGATGGAATCGAGCGATGGCGCCGGCGGCGCGCCCGAGCCGTTGCAGCGCGTCGACCCGATTCCGGTGAGGGTCGCGTTCGAGGCGGCGCCGTCGCAGGTGGGCGGCTGGCGGCTGGGCGCGGTCGAGCCGGGAGACGAAGGCGACCCGCTGCGCATCGAGCTGCACCGCGACGAGGCCCAGGGCTATTACCTGAACGTGACCACCGCCGAGCCGTCGATCTTCGTGCTGTGGCGCCTCGCGGCCGGGCAACCGGCTGCGGTCGCGGTCACGCTGAGCTACGACGAGGCCGGACGGTGGATGGACGGGGGCGAGATGGTCGACCGCGTGCCGATGCCGGGCGAGATGGCGGCCTGGCTGGCCGAGTACGTGCAGTTGCACTACCGGCCCGAGAAGGCGCGCAAGCGCCGCGGCGCGAAGCCTTCGTTCATGCGGCGCGAAGAGTTCGCGGCGATGGCCGAGCGCGAGGCGGCGGGCGGCGCCCGGGCGCTCGACGTGAACGGCGACGCCAAGCGCGACGCGAACGGCAACGTGAACCGCAATCCAAGGCCGGACGCCGGCAGGCGATGAACGCGGACGAGTCGTTTCTCTCGCGCTGGTCGCGCAGGAAGCGCGCCGGCGAGGCTGTACAGGAGGAAGCGGGGCGGCGCGATCCGCGTGCATCGGCACCGGGCGCGGCGCCCGCGGTTGCCCAGCCCCCGGCGGCCGGTGCGCAGGTGCCGGCCAGCGCACCGACCGAGCCGCCGGCGCGTGCGCATCGGCCAGCGCAGTCGAGCGCGGAGTCC
>DATCZK010000048.1:0-59041 GCA_036525975.1 Burkholderiaceae bacterium
TTGCCGAGCCACCACGAGGGTCCGTGCGACCGCGTGCGGCTCGCCCAGTCGGAGGGCGCGAGCGCGGCGTCCGCAGCGAGTTCGATCGAGGTGCTCACGGCCGCCAGCCCGTAGCGGGTGCCGACATAGGGGTTGGCCAGGCTCAGCTCGCCACCGCGCGAGACGATCTCGGCGAGCCCGCACGCCACCGCGAGCCTGCCGAGGTCGAGGTCGGAGCAGGTGGCCGTGTGCGCCCTCGCCTCGAAACCCAGCATGCGCAGGTAGGTGCTGATCAGCACCGCGGTCTGCGCCGCGAGCGTGGCGGCGCGCTGCGCCTGCGTTCCCCGGATCCAGTCGCACCCCGGCTCGTCGGCGCCCGGGTCGCGCGGGTACTCGACCAGGAAGACGATCGCGTGACCGTGGCGCTCGATCGTGCCGTGCACGGCACGCGCCGAATCGAGCACGTCGGCCAGGATCATGTCCATCCCGGCCGCGAAGCTCTTCGGCTGGCTGGCCTCGAGCTCGGCCGCGAGCTGCTCCACCATCGGGTTGCGGATCGGCTCGTCCAGCAGCGCCGCCCGCGGCAGCGCGCACACGCCGACCTGCGAGGCGTCGAAGTAGTAGCCGGCCGCCTTCAGGTGCTCGGAGCGCTGGCGCGGGTCGGCCGGGATCTCGCCCTCGAGCGGCGCGACCCGCCCGTCGCGAATCACGTCGAACATGCCGATGAAGCGCGCCATCGCGTGCGACAACGACTCCGGGTTCGGGTCGTCGAAAGACAGCGGGGCCATCGGCGGCACCAGCCCGAGGTCGGCGGGCGCCGCGCTCCTGGGCAGCCGCTCGAGCGGGTAGGGCCCCAGGTGAACGGGTCGATCGCGGTAGGAGAACAGGCGCATGGCGGGGCTCTTGCCGGGGAAGCGGGTCGAGCATAGCCTCGGTAGCGTGACGGCGTCGAGCGGCGTCAGGCGCAGCCGCGCGGCGGACCCGCCCTGCTCGATCGGAGACGACCAATGAAAACGGATGCGCTGGCCGAGAACCAGGACATCGCGCAGCGTCTGCGCGAGATGGCCGACCTGCTGCAGGCGCAGGGCGCCAACCCCTTCAGGGCGGGCGCTTATCGCAAGGGCGCCGACACGCTGGCCGAGCTCGACGGCGGCGTGCGCGAGATCTTCGACGCCGGCGGGCCGGCCGGGCTCGAAGCGCTGCCGCACATCGGGCCGAGCATCGGATCGGCGATCGCCCAGATGCTGATCACCGGGCAGTGGACCCAGCTCGAGCGGCTGCGCGGCACGATCGACGCGGCGAGCCTGTTCACCTCCATTCCCGGGGTCGGCCCGGAACTGGCCGAGGCGATCCACGAGGCGCTGGGCGTGGACACGCTCGAGGCGCTCGAGATCGCCTGCCACGACGGCCGGCTCGCGGACGTGCCCGGCGTCGGCCCGCGCCGCGCGGCGGCGATCCGCAACTCGGTGACCGCCATGCTGAACAAGCCGCGCCGGCGCGCGCACGACGCCACCGGCACGCCCGAGGAGCCCGCCGTGGGCTTGCTGCTGCGGGTCGACGCCGACTACCGCGGCAGGGCCGAGGCAGGAAAGCTCGAGCTGATCGCGCCGCGGCGCTTCAACCCGGGCGGCGAGAAGTGGCTGCCGATCCTG
Organism: Burkholderiaceae bacterium; assembly: GCA_036525975.1. GTDB lineage: Bacteria > Pseudomonadota > Gammaproteobacteria > Burkholderiales > Burkholderiaceae_E > Quisquiliibacterium. The sequence continues at coordinate 1,632 of DATCZK010000048.1, forward strand.
CACGAAACCTACGAGGGCTGGCACTTCACCGCGCTCTACTCGAACACCGCGAACGCGCACAAGCTGGGCCGCGTGTTCGACTGGGTCGTGATCTACTTCCACCACGACTCGCAGCCCGAGCACCAGCGCACCGTGGTCACCGAAACGAAGGGCCCGCTGCGCGGCGAGCGGGTCGTGCGCGGGCGCGAGCGCGAGTGCGACGACTTCTACGCGCTTCGCTCGCAGGGCTGAACGATGCGGCGGCCGGCGCGCCCGCCTGCGCTGGACGCCCGGCGCGCAACGCCCCGGGCGCGGGGAACGTGAGCGCGCGCATTCGCCTGCACGGCGCGCTGCGCGCGATCGCGATGCCGCGCTGGCGCGGCCACAGCTGCGTGTGCCGCACCGACGGCACCGCAACGATCAAGCACGCGGTCGAGGCGCTCGGCGTGCCGCACACCGAGATCTGGGCGGTGCGCGTGAACGGCTGCCCGGCCTCGATCGACCAGATCGTCCGCGACGCGAGCGAGGTGGAGGTCCTGCCGTGGCCGCCGGCACGCGAAACGCCCGATCGGGCGGAGGGCGGCGGGGCGGAGGGCGGCGGGGCGGAGGCCGGCGGGGCGGAGGGCGGCGGGCACGACGACCCGCCGCCGAGCTTCCTCGCCGACGCGCACCTCGGCGCGCTCGCGCGCGACCTGCGGCTGCTCGGCTTCGACACGCAGCTGGCCAACGATGAGAGCGATTCCGCGCTCGCCGAGCACGCGCGGGCGCAGGGGAGGATTCTCCTGTCGCGCGATCGCGAGCTGCTCAAGCATCGCCGCGTCCTCGCCGGTTGCCTGCTGCTGTCGGACCCGCGCGACGAGCAGCTCGCCCAGATCGACCGTCGTTTCGGCCTGGGTCGCGCGATGCGCCCGTTCACGCGCTGCCTCGAGTGCAACGCGGTCCTGCGCGCGGCGCACCGCGCGCAGGTGGCGCATCGACTGCCGCCGGCCGTTTCGGCCCGACAGCGCGCGTTCACGCTGTGCCCCGGGTGCGGCCGCGTCTACTGGCGTGGATCGCACTGGGAGAAACTGAACGCGCGGGTCGAGGCGCTGCGCGCCCGTTTCGGCTGAGCGCTCCCCGGCGCACCCTGCGCGGGGCCTCGCCCCCGGCCGGGCTCTTGCGCCGGCCGGCCTTCGCCGCTGGCCGACCTTCACCGCCGGCCGACCTTCGCCGCCGGCCGGGTCTCGCCCTTCGCCGCGGACCGGGTGTCAGCCCTCGTCGAACTCCACGCCGAGCTCGGAGCAGAGCCTGCCGACCGCGGCCCTCAGCGCGGAGACCTCCGACTCCAGGCGCGACACCTTCGCGTTGAGCGCGTCGAACTCGCTGAGGCTCGCCGGCGCCACTCCGGGGTCGCGACCGGGGCCGGCGCCCCAGCCCGCTTCGCCCGCGGACGGCGCGGCCGCGATCCGATCGCCGCCGCCGTGAGGATCCGCCACGCCCGACGCGCCCGCGATCGGCCCCGAGAGCAGGTGCGCCCAGCGCGATTCGCGCGCGCCGGGGGCGCGCGGCAATTCCACCGCGAGCGCCCCGGCCGACCAGTGGGCGAGCTCGTCGAGAAAGCCTTCCACCGCCGAGATGTCCGAGAACCGCTGCATGCGCTCGCAGTGAATGCGCAGCTCGCCCGCGGTCTGCGGCCCGCGCAACATCAGCGCCGCGAGCAGCGCGACCGACTCGGCCGGCACCTGCAGCACGGCCTTGACGTTCTCGGTGTAACGCATCACGCGCCCGCCGCTCGACTCGATCACCAGCGACAGGCGGATCAGCTGGTCGATCGCCGCCTGCACCTCGGCCGCCGAGGCGTTCATCACCGGATCGCGGCTGGTCTTCTGGTTGCAGCCCGCGACGAGCGCGTTGAGCGTGAGCGGATAGGTGTCGGGCACCGTGCGCTTCTTCTCGAACAGCACGGCAACCGCGCGCGCTTCGAGCGGCGAGAGGATCGGCAGGGGGCGCGTGTTCATCGCATCTCGGGTTCGCGCGGCACGCGCCGCGCATGGCACAAGCCGCAGTGTAGCGCCCGCCCGCCGACCCGCGCCGACGCGCCTGCCCGCACCATCCGCACGGCGCGCCCGCACGGGCCGCGTGGCACGCCGCTCGCCTTCGGCTACACTTGAGCAATGCGTGTCAACGAGACGATCGGCATCCTCGAGCGCCTGGTGGCATTCGACACCGTGAGCAGCCGCAGCAACGCCGCGCTGATCGACTGGGCGGCGAACCTGCTCGAGGGGCACGGCGCGAAGGTCTTCGTCCAGCACGCCGACGAGCCCGGCAAGGCCAACCTGTTCGCCACGATCGGCCCGGACGACCGCCCGGGCCTGATGCTGTCGGGGCACTCCGACGTCGTGCCCGTGGAAGGCCAGGACTGGAGCTCCGACCCGTTCGCGCTCACGGCCCGCAACGACCTGCTCTACGCGCGCGGCAGCGCCGACATGAAGGGCTTCATCGCGTGCTGCCTCGCGAAGGTTCCCGACCTGGCCGCCGCCCGCCTCGCAACGCCGGTGCACATCGCGCTCTCGTACAACGAAGAGACCAACATGGGCGGCATGCGCCAGCTGTCCGCGCACCTGGCCGGCGCGCCGGTCAAGCCCGCCGCGTGCATCATCGGCGAGCCGACGTCGATGCAGGTGGTGGTCGCGAACAAGGGCGCGGCGATCTACCGGATGCGCGTGCGCGGCCACTCGGTGCACTCGTCGTTGCGCGACCAGGGCGTTTCGGCGGTGGAAGTGGCGGCCGAGGCGGTGAGCTTCCTCAACAGGCTGCAGCGCGAGCTCGACACGCAGCTGCGCCACGACGGCTTCGAGTACCCGTTCACCAGCGTGCACGCCGGCGCGATCCGCGGCGGCACCGCGCACAACATCACCGCGAAAGACTGCGAGGTGCTGTTCGAGATCCGGGCGCTGCCCGGGGTCGACGCCGCCGGCATCGTCGCCCGCGTGAAGGCGTTCTGCGAAACCGAACTCGTGCCCGCGATGCGCGCGATCGCCCCCGAATGCGGGATCACGATCGACGAGGTGGTCAACGCGCCGGGCCTCGACGACGCCGGCAACGGGAACCTGGCGCGCGCGATCATGCCGCTTTGCGGCTGCCTCGCCCCGGGCTGCGTGAGCTTCGGCACCGAGGCGGGTTTCCTGCAGCGCGTGGGCGTTCCGACCATCGTTTGCGGGCCCGGCGACATTCGCGTCGCGCACCAACCCGACGAACACGTGCCGCGCGAGCAGCTCGCGCGCTGCGGGGAGTTCCTCGACGCGCTCTGCGCTCGGCTGGCACGCGGCGACCTCGGCCTGGGTTGAAGCGCCGGGAGCGGGCGCCACCGGATGAGCGCTGCTTCGCCCGCCGAACCACCGACCGGGCCCGCGGCTGCCCGCACGCCCGGCCGCGTTGACGCCGCGGGCCGCGAGGCGGTGTTTCGCGCGCGCGGGCTGCGCAAGGTCTACACGACCGGGAGCGTGGAGATCGAGGCGCTCCGCGGCGTGGACCTCGACATCTACGCCGGCGAGTTCGTCGTGCTGCTCGGCGCATCGGGCAGCGGCAAGTCCACGCTGCTCAACATCCTGGGCGGACTCGACGCGCCCACGTCGGGCGAGCTGCACTGGCGCGACCACGACCTCGCGGCCGCCGACGCGACCGACCTCACGCGGTTTCGCCGCGAGCACGTCGGCTTCGTCTTCCAGTTCTACAACCTGATCGCGAGCCTGACCGCGCGCGAGAACGTGGCGCTGGTCACCGACCTGGCCGAGGATCCGATCGACCCGGGCCAAGCGCTGGCGATGGTGGGGCTGGCCGAGCGCGCCGACCACTTCCCCTCGCAGCTCTCGGGCGGCGAACAGCAGCGGGTCTCGATCGCGCGCGCGGTGGCCAAGCGCCCCGAGGTGCTCCTGTGCGACGAACCCACCGGCGCGCTCGACTACGCCACCGGAAAGATCGTGCTCGAGGTGATCGCGAAGGTGAACGCCGAGCTCGGCACGACCACGCTGGTGATCACGCACAACGCGGCGATCGGGGCGATGGCCGATCGCGTGCTGCGGCTGGCCGACGGCAGGCTCGTGAGCGACGAGGCGAACGCGCACAAGGTCGGCCCCGGGGAGCTTTCCTGGTGAAGGCGCTCGAGCGCAAGCTGGTGCGCGACCTCTGGGCGATGCGCGCGCAGATCGCCACGATCGCGATGGTCGTGGCCTCCGGCGTGGGCGCGTTCTCCGCGTCGCTGTTCACCCACGACTCGCTGCTGGTGTCGCGCGACCTCTACTACGCGAGCTCGAGGTTCGCCGACGTCTTCGCCTACGCCCGCCGCGCCCCCGAATCGGTGCGCGCGAAGATCGCGACGCTGGCCGACGTGCGCGAGGTGCAGACGGCGCTGGTGTTCAACGCGCAGATCAGCCTCGAGGGGGTCGCGCAACCGCTCTCGGGCCGCATGATCGGCCTGGAGCCGCGCGCGATGGACGAGGGGCTGAACCGGCTCAGCCTGCGCGCCGGGCGCTGGCCCGCGCCCGGCACCGACGAGGTGGTCGTCAACGAGGCCTTCGCCGGGGGGCGCGGCCTCGCGCCCGGCAGCGAAGTGCGCGCGCTGCTCAACGGCCGCAGCGAGCGGCTTCGCATCGTCGGCGTGGCGCTCTCGCCCGAGTACGTCTACGCGACCACCGACGCCTTTCTCTCCGACGACCGCTCGTTCGGCGTCTTCTGGATGCACCGCGAGAGGCTCGAAGCAGCGTTCGACATGCGCGGCGCGTTCAACTACCTCGCGCTGCAGGCCCGCGCCGGCGCGATCCACGAGGGCGTGATCAGCGAGGTCGACCGGATCCTCGCCCCGTTCGGGTCGCGCGGCGCGTTCGCGCGCAAGGACCAGCCCTCGCACATGGTGCTCACCGGCGAGATCCAGCAGCAGCGCGTCTGGGGCACCGTGCTGCCCACGATCTTCCTCGCGGTGGCGGCATTCGTGCTCAACGTGGTGCTGTCGCGCCAGGTGACCACGCAGCGCGACCAGATCGCGGCGCTCAAGGCGCTCGGCTACCCCGAGCTGCGCATCGCCACCCACTTCCTCGCGATGTCGGCCGTCATCGTGATGCTCGGCGTGGCCGTCGGGCTCGGGCTGGGGCAGTGGCTCGGGCGCGTGATGACGCAGATGTACACCGACTTCTTCCACCTCCCGGAGTTCGTCTTCCGCAGCCCCGCGTGGGTGATGTTCGCCGCTTCGGGCGCGTGCCTCGCGGCGGGGCTCGCGGCGTCGTGGCTGGCGGTGCGCCGAGTCACCCGGCTCTCCCCGGCGCAGGCGATGCGCCCGCCCACGCCGGCCGACTACCACCCGATCCTGCTCGATCGCGTCGGTCTCGGCGCGCTCGCCGCGCCGCCGGCGCGAATGATCCTGCGCAGCGTGGAGCGGCGCCCGCTGCGCGCGCTGATGACGGTGGCCGGCATCGCGAGCGCCGTCGCGATCCTCGTGTCGGGCACCTGGTTTCGCGCCGCGATCGACCGCATGATCGAGGTTCAGTTCGAGGTCGCGCGCCCGGGCGATTACTACCTGGGCTTCACCGAGCCGCGCGGCCCCGAGGTGCTGAGCGAGCTCGCCCGCCTCCCGGGCGTGCTGCGCGCCGAGGCCGCGCGCAGCATCCCGGCGCGGCTGCACGCCGGCCACCGGCAGTACCGCGTCGCGCTGCAGGGCATCGACGCCGACGCGCAGCTCTCGGCGGTGGTCGACGAGTACGTTCGCGTCGCCCCGGTTCCCGCCGGCGGCATGCTGCTCACCGACCGGCTCGCCGCGGTGCTCGAGGTCGCGCCGGGCGACGTCGTGCGGGTTGAATTCCTCGACGGCGAGCGGCGCGAGCGCGAAGTCCGGGTCTGGGGCGTGGTGCGCGAGCTGATGGGGATGAACGCCTACCTCGACGCCGGCGAGCTGCGGCGCCTCGCCGGCGAGGCGCCGCTGGTCAACTCCGCCGCGCTCGCCACCGACGGCCACCTCGCGCAGCAGCTCTACGAGCAGATCAAGCGCACGCCGGGGGTCGCGGGCGTGTTCCTCAAGGAGGCGCTCGTGCGCTACACCCGCGAGACCTCGACCCAGAGCGTGATCTTCTTCACCACCGTGCTCACGCTGTTCGCGGCCGCGATCGCGGTGGGCGTGGTCTACAACAACGCCCGCATCGCGCTCGCCGAACGCGCGTGGGAACTCGCAACGCTGCGGGTGCTGGGCATGACGCACAGGGAGGTCGGCACGCTGCTGCTCGGCGAGCTAGGCGCCGAGCTCGCGATCGCGATCCCGCTCGGCCTCGTGGGAGGCTACTATCTGGCTGCCATGCTGGTCACGCTGATGAGCACGCACACGTTCCGCATTCCGCTCGTGATCCTGCCCCCCACCTACGCGTACGCGGCGCTGACGGTGATCGCCGCCGGCGCGCTGAGCGGCTGGCTCGTCCAGCGCAGGCTCCGCGCGCTCGACCTGATCGCAGTGCTCAAGACCCGCGAATGAAGATCCGTCCCGTTCGCGCCCTGCTGCTCGCCGTCGCGGTCGCCGCGCTGGCCGCGCTCGCGCTCTGGGCGTTCAGGCCGCAGCCGGTCGCGGTGGAGGTCCGCGAGGTCGCCACCGGGCGCTTCGAGCAGACGATCGACGAACAGGGCCGCACCGCGGTGCGCGACCGCTACACGGTGTCGGCGCCCGTGCCGGGGCTGATCGAGCGCATCGCGCTCGACGCCGGCGACACGGTCGCGCGCGGCGACGTGATCGCGGTGCTGCGCCCGGCGCCTCCCGCGCTGCAGGACATGCGCACGCAGGCCGAGCTGCGCGAGCGCGTCGGCGCGGCGGAGGCGGCCGCGCTGCGCGCCAAGGCCAACGAAGCGCGCGCTTCGGCAGCCGCCGAGCTCGCGCGCCAGGACTACGCGCGCGCCAGGCGCCTCGCCGAGCAGGGATTCACCTCGCGAAGCGCCGAGGACAGCGCGCGCCTGTTGCTCACGCAGCAGGAGCAGGCGTCGAAGGCGGCGCAGTTCGAGAGCCACGCGGCCGAGCACGATCTCGAGATGGCGCGCGCGGCGCTCACGCGCGGCGCGCGCGGCGCCGCCCCCGGAAGGCTCGAGATCCGCGCGCCGGTGGCGGGCCGCGTGCTGCGGGTGATGCAGCGCAGCGAGGCGGTCGTCGCCCCGGGCTCGGCGCTGGTCGAACTGGGCGACCCCGCGTCGCTCGAGGCCGTGATCGACGTGCTCTCGCAGGACGCGCCAAGAATCGAGGCAGGGGCGAAGGTGCGGATGAGCTTCTCGCAGGCGATCGCCCCGGCCACGGGGCGCGTGCGCCGCGTGGAGCCGAGCGCGCGCACCAAGATCTCCACGCTCGGCGTGGAAGAGCAGCGCGTGGCCGTCGTCGTCGACTTCGACGCGGCGAGCACGCCCGCGGTGGTTGGCGACGGCTACCGGATCGACGCGCAGATCGTCGTGCTCGAGCGCGACGCCGTCACGCTGGCGCCGGTGGGCGCGCTGTTTCGCGATGCCGGCGGGTGGGCGGTGTTCGTCGCTTCGGGCGCGCGCGCCGAGCGCAGGGCGGTGCAGGTGGGCGCGCGCAACCAGAGCATGGCGTGGATCGAGCGCGGCCTCGACGCGGGCGAGCGCGTGGTCGTCTACCCGCCCGAGACCCTGCGCGAGGGCGTGCGCATCGCGCCGCGTTGACCGGGAAGCCCCCAACGGCGCGGGCGGGCGTCGGGCCGGGCGACACGCCGGCGCGGCTTTGCGCTACGATGCCGGTGCAATCAACGAGGAGAGAAAATCATGTTGCGACGCAATTTGCTGGGCGTGCTGGGCGCGGCGGTCGTGGGCTTGGGCCTGGCTTCAGGGCCGGCGCTTGCCGCCTACCCCGACCGGCCGATCAGCGTGATCGTTCCCTGGGGCGCCGGCGGCGGAACCGACGCGGTCGCGCGCTTCGTCGCCGCGGAACTGGAGAAGGAACTCAAGCAGCCGGTGAACGTCGTCAACCGCACCGGCGGCAGCGGGGTCGTGGGTCACCAGGCGATCGCCTCGGCCGCTCCCGACGGATACACGCTCGGGCTGATCACGGTCGAGATCACGATGATGCGGCACGCCGGGCTCACGCAGCTCAGCCACGCCGATTTCACGCCGCTGGCGCTGGTGAACTTCGACCCCAATGCGGTGTTCGTTCGCACCGACTCCCCGATCAAGGACGTCAAGGGGCTGATCGAGGCGGCGAAGGCGAGCCCGGGCAAGCTCAAGGCGAGCGGCACGGGCCAGGGCGGAATCTGGCACCTCGGCCTCGCGGGCATGCTGGTCGACGCGAAGCTCGCCGGCAGCGCGATCACCTGGGTGCCGAGCCAGGGCGCCGCGCCCGGCCTGCAGGACCTGGTCGCGGGCGGCATCGACGTGGCCTCGTGCTCGCTGCCCGAGGCGCGCGCGCTGATCGAAGCCGGCAAGGTGCGCGCGCTGGTGCTGATGTCGGACAAGCCCGATTCGCTGTTCCCGAACGTGCCGCTGCTCAAGGCCGCGACCGGGAGCGACTGGACCAACGGCGCTTGGCGCGGCTTCGCAGGCCCGAAAGGCTTGCCCAAGGAAGTGGTCGACAAGATGTCGGTGGCGCTCAAGAAGATCTACGACTCCAAGGCCTATGCCGACTTTCTCGCGGCGCGCGGCTTCGGCGCCACCTGGGGCGATTCGGCCCAGTACGCCGCGTTCATGAAGAAAGAGGACGGCGACAAGGGCGCGGTGATGAAGGCCGTGGGCCTGGCCAAGTAGAGGCCGCGCGAGTCCAGCCGGATCACTGGCGCAGGTGAGGTTCAACGACGCGATCATCGGCAGCGTCCTGCTGCTGCTGTCGCTGGCGGTGCTCTGGCACATCCGCGACTTCCCCGACTTTCCGGGGCAGCCGCACGGGCCGGCGTTGTTCCCGGGGGTGATCGCCTCCGGGCTCGCGCTCGCCTCGGCGCTGCTGATCCGCGACGGGCTGCGCTCGGGCCTGCCTGCGGTGCAGATCGTGGGCGGCGCGGGCCGCGCGCTGCTGCCCTTCGCGGTCACGGTCGCGAGCCTGTTCTTCTACTTCTTCGCCTCCGAGCGGCTCGGGTTCATCGTCTGCGCGATCGCGATGCTCACCGCGCTGCTGTGGTCGTACGGGGTGCGCAAGGTGCTCGTGGCCCCGATCGCGGTCGTGGCCACCCTCGTGATCCACACCGCGTTCTTCAAGCTGCTCAAGGTGCCGCTGCCCTGGGGCGTGCTGCAGCGCTTCGCATGGTGACGGCGAACCCGCGCGCCCACCCGGCGACGGCGATCGCGCCCCGCCCGCGGCTCCGGCCCGCCTGAGCCATGGACGCGGTGCTGCTCGCCATGCAGATGGTGGCGTCGCCGACCGTGATCCTGGTCATGGTGTTCTCGGCGCTGTTCGGCCTGTTCGTCGGGTCGGTGCCCGGGCTCACCGCCACGATGGCAACGGCGCTGCTGGTGCCGATCACCTTCTTCCTCCCGCCGGTGCCGGCGGTCGCGGCGATGGTCACGGCAACGGCGATGGCGATCTTCGCCGGCGACATACCGGGCGCGCTGGTGCGCATTCCCGGCACGCCGGCCTCGGCCGCCTACGTCGACGAGTCCTACGCGATGACGCGCAACGGCCACGCCGAGACGGCGCTCGGCGTCGGGCTCGTGTTCTCCGCGATCGGCGGCCTGTTCGGCACGCTCGTGCTGGTCGTGGCCGCGCCGGCTCTGGCCGAGGTGGCGCTCAACTTCAGTTCCTTCGAGTACTTCTGGCTCGTGCTGCTGGGGCTCACCTGCGCGGTGTTCATCACCAGCGACCGTCCGCTCAAGGGCCTCGTGACGCTGCTGCTGGGGCTGCTGCTGGGCAGCGTCGGGCTCGAGAACCCGGCCGCGCACCCCCGTTTCACCTTCGGCGTTACCGACCTGCTCTCGGGCATGACGCTGATCCCGGCGATGATCGGCCTGTTCGCGATCTCCGAGATCCTGCGATTCGCGGTCGCGCCCGCCGAACTGGAGAAGTTCAAGACCCAGGTGGGGTCGGTGTTCAAGGGCATGGGCACGATGCTGCGCAAGTACAAGGTCCAGACGCTGCGCGGCAGCGCGCTGGGCACCGCGGTGGGCGCGCTGCCGGGCGCCGGCGCCGACATCGCGGCGTGGATGTCGTTCGCGCTGAGCAGGAAGATGTCGAAGGAGCCGGAGAAGTTCGGCACCGGCCACCCCGAAGGCCTGGTCGAGGCCGGGGCGGCCAACAACAGCGCGCTCGCCGGCGCGTGGATCCCCGCGCTCGTGTTCGGCATTCCCGGAGACTCGATCACCGCGATCGTGATCGGCGTTCTCTACATGAAGAACATGAACCCGGGGCCCACGATCTTCATCAACAACCCCGAGAACATCTACGCCGTGTTCATCGTGTTCATCGTCGCGAACCTGCTGATGATCCCGTTCGGCTGGATGTGCGTGAAGGCCGCGGCGCGGGTGCTGCGCACGCCGCGAACGATGCTGATGCCGGTGATCCTCGTGTTCTGCGTGGTCGGCGCGTTCGCGATCAACAACTCCCAGTTCGACGTCCTGCTGCTGATCGGCTTCGGGCTGCTCGGCTGGTTCCTCGAGGCGCACGGGTTCCCGGTGGCGCCCGCGATCCTGGGCCTGCTGCTCGGGACGATGCTCGAGGAGCACTTCATCCGCTCGATGATCAAGGCCGACGCGAACTGGCTCGCCTTCGTCGAGCGCCCGATCGCGGCGGGCATCGCGCTGTTCACGATCTGCGTCTGGGCGATCTCGGGCTGGCACGCGTTCAAGCGGGCGCGCCGGCGAAGGCATCCGTAGCCTCCCGTCGCCCTTGTGCGACAATCCGCGCCACCCCCCAGGCAACCCGAAGAGGCAGGAACGCCCCGATGTTCTTTTTCTGGATTGTGGTTGGGCTGATCACGGCCGCTGCCACCGCTTCGCTCGTCCTTCCGCTGCTGCGCGCTGCGCACCGCGTCGCACCAGAGGCCCGCAACGATGAAGCGCGACGCCTCGCCGTCTACCGCGACCGCCGCGCAGAGATCGAGGCCGAGCGCCATGCCGGCCGGCTGACCCCGGCGGAAGCCGAGCGCGCCCTCGACGAACTGGTCGAAGACGCGGCGGTGCAGCTCGAGCACGACGGGTCTGCCGCCGACCCGGGCGAGGACCCGGCGCTGCCGGCGGGCGGCGCCGCGCCCAGCGGAGCGGGCGCGCGCGGGCGCCTGATCGCCGTCGCGATCGGCATCGCGATCGCGGTGCCGGTGGCCACGCTCCTCGGCTACGGCTGGCTCGGCGCACCCGCGCTGGTTGCGATGTCGCCCGACGCCCCGGGGGTGGATTCGAGCGGGCGTCACGCGACCGAAATCGTCGGCGAGCTCTCCGCGCGCGTGGCGCGCAACCCGAACGACGCCGAGGCCTGGGCCCTGCTCGGGCAGGCGCACTCGATCAAGGGCGACATTGCGGCCGCGGTCGCGGCCTACGGCCGGGCGGCCGAACTGCTGCCCGGCGACGCGCGCCTGCTCGCCGACTACGCCGAAGTCCTGGCCCAGTCTCAGGGCGGCGACCTTCGCGGGCGCCCGACCGAGCTGCTGACGCGCGCGCTGGCGGCCAACCCGAACGAGAGCAAGGCGATCGCGCTGATGGGGGCCGCGCTGTACCGCTCGGGAGAGCTCCCGCAGGCGCTCGTCTACATGCGCCAGCTTGCCGGCGGCCTGCCCCCGGGTTCGGAGCCCGCGCAGCAGATCGCCGAAGTGATCGCCCGGATCGAATCGCAGATCGCAGGCGGCGGCGCGCCGAAGGGCCCGGGCGCGCCGGGCGGGCCCGGCCCGCGGGCCGCTGCGCCGGTCGCGCCGGGTGCTCCGGGCGCGGCGCCGAGGGGTCCGTTCGCGGCGGGCGCGCAGGCGCCCTCCCCGGCAGCCGCCGACGCCGTGGTGAGCGGATCGATCGAGATCAGCGCCGATCTCGCCGGGAAGATCGCGCCGGGCGCCGCGCTGTTCGTGATCGCGCGCGCGCCCGAGGGCCCGCCGATTCCCTACGCCGCGGTGAAACTCTCGCCCTCGGGCTGGCCGCTTCGCTTCTCGCTCGGCGACGCGCAGGCGATGAACCCCGCGCGGCTGCTGTCGGGCGCGGACGCGATCGTGATCGAGGCGCGGGTGAGCATGGACGGCAACCCGGCGCGGCGCAGCGGCGACCTGTTCGGGCGCAGCGCAACGGTGAAACCCGGTGCGAAGGGCCTGGCGATCCGGATCGACCAGCGAGTGCCCTGAGGGTGCCGGCAAAGCGCCCGCCGGGAGAATGAGTTGAGCTCCGCGATCGTCGGCACGCGCGCGCTGGCCTGCACGCTGGGGCACCGCAAGCTGTTCGAGCACCTCGACCTCGAGCTGCACGCCGGCCAGTGGCTGATGCTCACCGGCCTCAACGGCACCGGCAAGTCGACGCTGCTCAGGGTGATCGCGGGGCTCGTCCGACCAACCGCGGGCTCGGTCCTGTGGCGCGGCAAGCCGCGCCACGTCGGCGACCCGTCGTGGAACGCGTCGTTCTGCTACCAGGGCCACGCGAGCGGCTGGAAAGACCTGCTCACCGCGCGCGAGAACCTGGCCCTGCAGCTCGCGCTCGACGCCGGGCACGGCCGCGACGCCGGCCTCGGGCCCACCGTGGACGCGGCGCTCGAGCGCGTCGGCCTGGGCCGCCAGGCCCGGCTCCAGCACCTGCGGCTCTCGGCCGGCCAGCGGCGCCGGCTTGGGCTGGCGCGCCTGGCCGCCAGTTCGCGCGCGCTGTGGCTGCTCGACGAACCGACCACCGCGCTCGACACCGACGGCGAGCACCTGTTCGCCCGCCTGCTCGACGAGCACCTCGCGCGCGGCGGGTGCGCCGTGGTTGCCACCCACCACGCCGTCCCGACCGGCGCGCCGGCGCGCTCGCTGCGCCTCGGAGGCGGCGCGTGAGCGCCCCGGCGCAAGGCGCCGCGACCGCGCTGGCGGGTTCGGCGCGCGCAACCGCGGCCAGCCCGACGATGGGCGTGGTCGCGGCGCTGCGCTGGTCGTGCCGCCGCGACCTGGCGCTGGCGCTGCGCTCGAAGTCGGAAGTGGCGCTGATCGTGGTGTTCTTCGTGCTGGTCACGTCGCTTTTTCCGCTCGGCATCAGCCCCGACCCGGTCCTGCTCGCGCGCATCGCGCCCGGGATCGCCTGGGTCGCGGCGCTGCTCGCCTCGCTGTTGTCGCTCCCGCGCATGTTCGCGCTCGACCACGCCGACGGCTCGCTCGAACAGCTCGTGCTCGCCCCGGCGCCGCTGCCGGCGGTGATCGCAGGAAAGGTTCTGGCGCACTGGCTGACCAACGGGTTCCCGCTGGTTCTGCTCGCGCCGCTCGCCGGCGTGCAGTTCGGGATGCACGAAGACGCGATCGGCGTGCTCGTCCTGGGCCTGCTGCTCGGCACGCCGATCCTGTCCTGGCTGGGCGCGATCGGCGCGGCGCTCACGCTGGGCACGCGTTCCGGGAGCGCGCTGATGGCGCTGCTGGTGCTTCCGCTGGCCGTGCCGGTGCTGATCTTCGGCGCCGGCGCCGCGGAGGCCGTGGAGTCGGGCCTGGGCGCGCAGGCGCAGCTCTCGCTGCTGGGCGCCGGGCTCATCGGCGCTTGCGTGCTCGGCCCGGCGAGCACGGCGCTAGCCGTTAGAATCGCCTACGAGTAACGAAATGGCACGCACCCACTGGTTCCGATTCTCCTCCCCAGCAAGCTTCTACCCGCTGGCCGGCAAGCTCGCGCCCTGGTTCTTCGCCGCCGCGGCAGCGTGCACGGTGGCGGGCCTCTACATCGGCTTCTTCGTCGCCCCCACCGACTACCAGCAGGGCGAGTCCTACCGGATCATCTTCATCCACGTGCCCGCCGCCTGGATGGCGATGTTCATCTACGTCGTGATGGCGGCCTGGTCGGCGGTGGCGCTGATCTGGGGCACGCGGCTCGCGTCGATGATGGCGCAGGCGCTCGCACCCACCGGCGCGATGTTCGCGTTCGTGGCCCTGTGGACCGGCGCGTTCTGGGGCCGCCCCACCTGGGGCGCCTACTGGGTGTGGGACGCGCGGCTGACCTCGACGCTGATCCTGCTGTTCCTGTACCTGGGCTACATCGCGCTGCGCGCGGCCATCGACGACCCCAGGCGCGCCGATCGCGCCTGCGGCCTGCTCGCGCTGGTGGGGGTGGTGAACGTGCCGATCATCTACTTCTCGGTGAAGTGGTGGAACACGCTGCACCAGGGCGCCTCGGTCTCGCTCACGGCCGCGCCGAAGATGGCGCAGACGATGCTCACCGGCATGCTGGTGATGGCCTTCGCGGCCTGGTTCTACGCGATCGCGGTCACGCTGGTGCGGGTGCGCGGCATCGTGCTCGAGCGCGAGGCGCACGCCGACTGGGTGCGCGAGCTGGCGGAGGTGAAACGATGATCGAGTGGCTGAAGATGGGCGGCTACGCCTACTTCGTCTGGAGTTCGTACGGCGCGCTCGCGATCGCGGTCGCGATCGAGCTGGTTGCGCTCAGGCGCAAGACAAAACAGGCGCGCGCGTTCGTGCGCCGGACAATCGAAGAGGAAACACGGTGAAACCACGTTATCGTCGCATGGTCTGGATCCTCGGAGGCGTCGCCGCGCTGGGCGTGGCGGCCGCGCTCGTGCTCAACGCCTTCCAGAGCAACCTGGTGTTCTTCTTCACCCCCACGCAGATCGCGTCGGGCGAGGCGCCCAAGGGCCGCGCCTTCAGGGTCGGCGGGCTGGTCAAGGAGGGCAGCGTGCGGCGCGAGGGCGACGGCACGACGATCGTGTTCGACGTGACCGACAACGCCAAGACGATCAGCGTCGCTTTCACCGGCATCCTGCCCGACCTGTTCAAGGAGGGTCGCGGCGTCGTGGCCCAGGGCTCGATCGAGGCCGACGGGCGGTTCCGCGCCAGCAACGTGCTCGCCAAGCACGACGAGAACTACATGCCGCCCGAGGCGGCCGAGGCGCTCAAGCGCGCCGGCCAGCCGGTGGGGGCGCCGCACCAGTTCGTCGACAACGCCAGCAAGACCCTCAAGCAGTGAGCGGCAGCGCTCGCGCCCCCGGCGCGAACGCCGGCGCAGTCGCAAGGAGAACACGATGATCCCCGAACTCGGCCACTTCGCGCTCGTGCTGGCAATGCCGCTGGCGCTGCTCACCGGCGTGCTCGCGCTGCTCGGCGCCTGGCGACACGACGCGCGAATGATGGCGGTGGCCGCGCCCGCGTCGATCGCGCAGTTCGCGCTGGTCGCGTTCGCGTTCGGCTGCCTGATCTCGATCTTCGTGGACAACGACTTCTCGGTCGCGCTCGCCGCGACGCACTCCAACCTGGCGCTCCCGCTCGAGTACCGCGTGGCGGCGAGCTGGGGCTCGCACGAGGGCTCGATGCTGCTGTGGGTGCTGATGCTCTCGGGCTGGACGGCGGCGGTGGCGTTCCTGTCCGCGTCGCTGTCGGTGAGCCTGCGCGCGCGCGTGATGGGCACGCTGTGCCTGATCTCCACCGGCTTCCTGCTGTTCCTGCTGTTAACCTCCAACCCCTTCGAGAGGCTGGTGCCCGCCGCCGCCGACGGCCGCGACCTCAATCCGCTGCTGCAGGACCCGGGCATGGTGTTCCACCCGCCGCTGCTGTACATGGGCTACGTCGGCTTCGCGGTGGCGTTCGCGTTCGCGGTGGCGGGGCTGCTCGAGGGCCGCTTCGACGCCGCGTGGGCGCGATGGGCGCGCCCGTGGACCACGGCCGCGTGGTGCTTCCTCACGCTGGGCATCGCGCTGGGTTCGTTCTGGGCCTACTACGAACTGGGCTGGGGCGGGTGGTGGTTCTGGGATCCGGTGGAGAACGCCTCGTTCATGCCCTGGCTGGTGGGCACCGCGCTGATCCACTCGCTGTCGGTCACGGAGAAACGCGGCGCGTTCCGCAGCTGGACCGTGCTGCTCGCGATCCTCACGTTCAGCCTCAGCCTGCTCGGCACCTTCCTCGTGCGCTCCGGCGTGCTCACGTCGGTGCACGCGTTCGCCACCGACCCGGCGCGCGGCGTGTTCATCCTCGCGTTCCTGTCGCTGGTGGTGGGCGGCACGCTGTCGCTGTTCGCGTGGCGCGCCCCGCGCATCGGCATCGGCCCCGGATTCGGGCTCGTGTCGCGCGAGTCGATGCTGTTGGCCAACAACATCCTGCTGCTCGTCGCGATGGCGGCCGTGCTGCTCGGCACGATGTACCCGCTCGTGCTCGACACCCTGGGCATGGGCAAGATCTCGGTCGGCCCGCCCTACTTCGACGCGGTGTTCTACCCCCTGATGGCGCCCGCGCTGCTGCTGATGGGCGTGGGCCCGATCGCGCGCTGGCGCAACGCGGAGCTGCCCCCGCTGCTCAACCGGCTGAAGTGGGCATTCGCGGTCTCGGTGGTCTCGGCGCTGTTGCTGCCGTTCACGGTGGGCGGGTTCCGCCCGTTCACGAGCCTGGGGCTCCTGTTCGGAATCTGGATCCTCGCATCGAGCGCGGTCGCGCTCGCCGGGCTCCTGCGCGACGGCAACGGCCGCATCCGCCTCGCGCGCGCGCGCCTCGTCACGGCCAGCATCTGGGGCATGTACCTCGCGCACGCCGGCGTGGCGGCCTTCGTGTTCGGCGTGACGCTGGTCAAGAGTTACGAGGTCGACTACGACGGGCGGATCGACATCGGCCAGACGATCGAGCTCTCGGGTTACCAGGTCAGCTTCGAGCGGTTGAGCAGCGTGCGCGGCCCGAACTACGACGCCACGCGCGGCCACTTCGTCGTCAAGCGCGACGGCAAGCAGGTGGCCGAGCTCGAATCGGAGAAGCGGGTCTATCGCGCATCGCGCACGCCGATGACCGAAGCCGGAATCGACCGCGGGCTCACCCGCGACCTCTACCTCTCGATGGGCGAGCCGCTGTCGAACACCGCCTGGGCGGTGCGCGTGCAGATCAAGCCCTTCGTGAACTGGATCTGGATCGGCTGCGTGCTGATGGCGCTGGGCGGCTTCGCGGCGGCGGCCGACAAGCGTTACCGCAGGGCCGCGCGAAGCACCGCGCACGCGCGCCCGGGTGCTGCCGCGGCCGGCACGCCCGCCGCCTGAGGCCCGACCCATGCGCGCGCTCAAGTTCCTGCTGCCCCTCGCGGTCTTCCTCGGGTTAGGCGCGTTCCTGCTGCTCGGGCTCGACCGCAATCCGCGCGAGTTGCCCTCGCCGCTGCTGGGCAAGGCGGCGCCGCTGCGGGCGGTGCCGCACCTCGACGACCCCTCGAAGTCGTGGTCGCCCGAGCAGATGCGCGGCAAGGTCTGGCTGCTCAACATCTGGGGCTCGTGGTGCGCGGGGTGCCAGGTCGAGCACCCGGTGCTCAACGACTTCGCGCGCACCGGCCTCGCGCCGCTGGTCGGGATGGCCTGGCGGGACAAGCCCGATGCCTCGAAGGCCTGGCTCGCGCGGCTCGGCGACCCCTACGAGGTGTCGTTGACCGACCCCGACGGCCTCGTGGCGATCGACTGGGGCGTCTACGGCGCGCCCGAGACCTTCCTCGTCGACAAGGCGGGGATCATCCGCTACAAGCACATCGGCCCGATCGACGCGCAGGCGATGTCGACCAAGCTCGTGCCGATGATCAAGGAATGGCAGGCGAAATGACACAGGCAGCGAACACCGAAACGCCGCTCTCGCCCGAGGCGAAAGCGCGAATGAAGGCGTTGTCCGAGGAGCTGCGCTGCCTGGTCTGCCAGAACCAGACGCTGGCCGACTCGAACGCGGAACTCGCGGTGGACCTGCGGCGCGAGGTGGAGAAAATGGTCGCCGCCGGGCGCAGCGACGACGAGATCAAGACTTACCTGGTCGAGCGCTACGGCGACTTCGTGCTGTACAAGCCGCCGATGCAGGCCAACACGATCGCGCTGTGGTTCGCGCCGTTCTTGCTGCTGCTGATCGGAGCGATCGTCTGGGCGGTGGTGCAGCGGCGCAGCCGGATGCGCGCGCCCGGCGCGGGCGGCGCGCCCGGCGCGTCGGGGCCCGCCTCCGCGTCCCCCGCTGCGAACGCAGCGGCGCAGACCGTGGCGCCCGGCGACACGCCCGGGCAGGAACCGGCGGATCCGCCGCAGACGTCGCAAGCCGGCCGCGAGCGCGCTCGCAGGATGCTGGGCATGGACGAAGAGCGCTGATCGCTCCCGGCGCGCGCGAGGCGTCGCGCGCCGCTGGGCGCCCTTGCCCGGTCGGCTCGCGCCGCGGGCGTGGGCCTCAGGACGATTCGCCTGGCGTGCCTTGGCCCTGCACGGTCACGACCACGGTGCGCGCGTGCGGCGCGCGCCTGTGCTCCCACAGGTAGACGCCCTGCCAGGTGCCGAGCAGCAGGCGAGCCTGCGCGCAGGGGATCGTGAGCGAGTTCGACGTGAGCGCGCTTCGAAGGTGCGCCGGCATGTCGTCGGGCCCCTCGGCGTCGTGCACGTTCGCGGGGTCTGCGTCGGGGGCGAGCCGGGCCATCGCGGTCTCGAGATCCCGGCGCACGCCGGGGTCGGCATTCTCGGTGAGGACCAGCGACGCGCTGGTGTGCTGCAGGAAGACGTGGCACAGGCCCGCCTGGACGCCGCTGGCCGCGACGATGCGCGCGAGATCGGCGGTGATCTCGAAGGTGCCGCGACCTCTCGTGCGGAACGTGAAAGTCTGCTGGTGGAGCATCGGGTCCGATCGTGCAACGCCTCGGCCGGGCAAGTCTAGCCCCCCGAGGCCGCCCGCCGCCGGTCCTGGCGGCCGATCATCGCCGCGACCGCGACGTTGGCGAGCGCGAAGGCTCCGGTCACCAGGCCGGTGTGCTGCCAGCCGCCCGAGGTGCTCGCGACCCACGCCACCAGCGGCGGCGAGACGAACTGCCCGAGCGCCGCCCCCTGCTGCATCAGGCCGGTCGTGCTCGAGACCGCGCCCGGATAGGGCGCGAACCTCGGGGCGGTGGCGAACAGCGTGCCGGGAATCAGGCCGCCGAACGCGGAGAACGCGAGCACCGACGCGTAGCGCGCCGCGAACCCCAGGCGCTCGTCGAAGGCGAGCAGCGCGAACGCGGCCATCGCCAGCGACGCCCCCGCGAGCAGGGCGTTGCGCGTCGCGCCGCGCTGGAGCAGCACGCCGGCCACGATGTTTCCGCCCAGGTTGACCGCAACGCCCAGCGCCGTGAGCGTGCCCGCCAGCGTCGCGGTCACGCCCGCCTGCTGGTAGACGGTGGGCAGGAACGCGAACACCGCGATGAACTGCCCCGCGTAGAGCCCGAACGCGAGCGCGAGCAGCCAGGGCGCACCGCTTCGCAGCGTGTCGAGCGCGTAGCGCGTCAACCCCGGCTCGGCGAGCGCGCGGCGCGGATCGGGCTCGAGCGCGCGCAGCAGCGACGCCAGCGCGATCGCGGCCACCGCCGCCGCGAGCCACCACGCGAGCCGCCACTCGCCCAGCGGAATCAGCCACGGCGTGGCGACCAGCGCGAGGCTCATGCCGGTGGGCATGTACGCCCCCCAGAAACCGAGCGCAACGCTCATCGCCCGCGGCGCCACCACGCGGCGCAGCAGCGCGGGTCCGGGCAGCACGGTGAGGATGAACCCGGCACTCTCGATCGCCCGCAGCGCGAGAAGCGCCGACACGCTCGTTGCCAGCGCCCCGGCCGCGCCCGCGAGCGCGAGCAGCGCGAGCCCGCCGGCCATCACGCGGCGCGCGCCGAACCGGTCGGCAAGCACGCCGCCGAACAGGCCGAAGCACATGCCGGCGAGCTGGAACACCGAGACCAGGAAGCTCGCCTGCACGAGCGACATGCCCATCGAGGCCTGCAGCACCGGCAGCGCGGGCGGAAGCTTGCCGATGTTCAGCGCCGCCGCGACGCCGGCGAGGATCACGCAGGCGAGTGCGGCCGAGCCGCGCGGTTTGCGTTGCGATTCGTGGCGGGTCGGCATCGGGCTGTAAGTGGGGTAACGGATTGTAAGAAGAGCGGCGCGCGCTCCCGGCACCGCCTAGCATGGTTCGCACGATCAACGCCGCGCGCAACCGCACTCCAGCCGCGGCAACCCCATTATCGCGGAGCAAAGATCATGAACCGACTTCTCGCTTCAGCGCTGTTCGCAGGCGCCACCGCCCTTTCCTCCACCCCCGTGCTCGCGCAGGACCTCGGCTGGTCGGTGTCGATCGGATCGAACGGGCAGGCCAGCGTCACGATCGGCAACGTGCCGTTCGTGACCGCCGGGCCGGTCTACTTCCCGAACCCGCCAGCCGTCCACGCGCCGGCTCACTGGCCCCTGCCCGTCTACGCGCCGCCGCCGGTCGTGTTCGTGCCCCGGCCGATCGTGATCCGGCCGCCCCACCTCGTGCGCCCGCTCCCGTGGCATCGCGCGGCGCCGGGCCATCGCCACCGCTTCGACCGCGACGATTGGCACCGGGGCCAACCGCATCGTCACCGTGGCCCGCATTCCGGCGGCCCCAGGCACTGGCAGCCGGGCGAGCAGCGCGGCAAGCGCTGGCAGTGACTCCGCCGGGGCTGCCCCGGCCGGCGCCGACTCCGCCGGGGCACCCCCGGCAGGCGCCCACCCCTGTGGCGCTGCCTGCGCCGACACCGACCCCGCTCGGGCCGACCCCTTAGCTGGGGCCGCGGCCGAGGCCCGCGAGCCCTCGGCCGCGCGCGCTTTCCTCGGCGCACGCGAATCCGGTACGCTCACCGGGTGTGCACGCTGCTCGGCGTGCGACGCCGGGGCCAACAGCCTTGGTTCGGCGGCACGGAAACACAACAACGGACTCGGGGGAAGAAGGAATGAGCGCATCGCAGGTCGCGACGATTCGCAACGTCGCGCTGATCGGACACTCGGGAGGGGGCAAGACGACTTTGGCCGAGGCGCTGCTGCTGCGCGCCGGCGCGATCGCTTCGGCTGGCGCGGTGGAGAAAGGCACCACGGTCTGCGATTCCGACCCGCTGGAGAAGCAGTTCGGGCACTCGCTGCACACGGCGCTGGTGAACTTCGAGTTCGAGCAGCGCCGGATCTACCTCGCCGACACGCCGGGAATGCCCGACTTCGCAGGCCAGGCGATCGCCGCGCTCGACGCGGCCGACACCGCGATCCTCGTGGTCGACGCGCAGACCGGCGTGCAGACGATGACCGAGCGGATGATGCGCCGCGCGCACGAGCGCAACCGCTGCCGCATGATCGTGATCAACAAGATCGACGCCGAGGGCGTGGACCTGCGCGCGGTGCTGCGCGAGGTGCGCGAGCACTTCGGGCGCGAGTGCCTGGTGCTCGACCTGCCGGCGCACCAGGGCGCCGACGTCGTCGACGTGCTCGAGCACGACTCCGGGGAGGCCGACATCGAGTCGGTGGCCGACGCGCACCGCGCGCTGATCGACCAGATCGTGGAGGAAGACGAGACGCTGCTCGCACGCTACCTCGACGACGGCACCGACCCGAGCGTCGACGAGCTGCACGCCCCCTTCGAAAAGGCGATGCGCGAGGGCCGCCTGATCCCGGTGATGTTCTGTTCGGCGCGCACGGGCGCCGGCCTCGACGAGTTGCTGCACATCCTCGCAACGCTCGCGCCCGACCCCACCGAGAGCAACCCGCCCGAGTTCTTCACGGGCGACCCGGGCGCCCCCGACGAGGAGCCCTACCCGGCCGAGGCCGACCCGGACAAGCACGCGATCGCGCACGCGTTTCGCGTGTCGATCGACCCGTACATGGGCCGCATCGCCGCGTTCCGCATCTTCCAGGGAACGATCCGGCGCGACATGCAGCTGTTCGTGGGCGACGCCAAGCGCGCGTTCAAGGTGGCGCACCTGTACCGCGTCATGGGCAAGGACCTGGTCGAGGTGCCCGAGCTCGTGGCGGGCGAAATCGGCGCGGTAACGAAGGTGGACGAAATCGAGTTCGACAGCGTGCTCCACGACTCGCACGAGGAGGACCACGTCCACCTCAAGGCCACCCGGTTCCCGGCGCCGATGCAGGGGCTCGCGCTCACGCCCAGGCGCAAGGGCGACGAGCAGAAGCTCTCCGAGGTGCTGGCCAAGCTCGCAACCGAAGACCCCAGCCTCACCGTGGAGCGCGACGGCGAGGGGCACGAGTGGGTGATCCGCGGGCTGGGCGAACTGCACCTGAAGAGCAAGCTCGAGCGCATGGCCGCTCAGTACAAGGTGGACGTCGACACGCGCCCGCCGCGCATCCCCTACCGCGAGACGATCTCGGGCAACGCCGAGGGGCATCACCGCCACAAGAAGCAGTCGGGCGGCGCCGGGCAGTTCGGCGAGGTCTTCCTGCGGATCGAACCGCGCGAGCGGGGCGCCGGGTTCGAGTTCGTCGACCAGGTCAAGGGCGGCGCGATCCCGGGCGTGTTCATGCCGGCGGTGGAAAAGGGCGTGCGGCGCGCGCTCGACGAGGGCGTGATCGCGGGCTACCCGGTGATCGACGTGCGCGTCACGGTCTACGACGGCAAGACGCACCCGGTGGACGGCAAGGAGATCGCGTTCATCACGGCCGGGCGCAAGGCCGCGATCGACGCGATCCTCAAGTCCTCGCCGATCGTGCTCGAGCCGATCGTGGAGGTGGACATCAACGTTCCCGAATCGTTCTTCGGCGAAGTCACCGGCGACCTCTCCGCGCGCCGCGGTCACGTCACCGGCACCGCGCCGCGCGGCCACGGCGGCACGACGATCTCGGGCATGGTGCCGCTCGCCGAGATCACCGACTACTCGTCGCGCCTCAAGGCGATCACCGCCGGCGCCGGCAACTTCAGCCAGTCGTTCGCGCACTACGCACCGGCGCCGCCGACCGTGCAGCGCCAGCTCGCCTCGGCGCACCAGATCCGGGACGACGACGAGTAGGCTCGCGCGATGGACACCCCCGATCCGGATCTTCCCCAACCTGCCGCCGGGGCCGAACGCGACGAGGGCGTGCCGGTCTCGGTGCGCATCCGCGAGCGGCTCAAGGCCGCGCGCAAGCGCTTCCACGCCAACGACAACATCGCGGCGTGCATCGAGCCCGGCGAACTCGAGCAACTGCTCGAGGAGGTGAGCGGCAAGATGCGCGGCGTGCTCGAGAGCCTGGTGATCGACACCGAGAGCGACCACAACACCCAGGACACCGCCCGCAGGGTGGCGAAGATGTACGTCAACGAGGTGTTCCGCGGCAGGTACGTGCGCCGCCCGGCCACCACCGAGTTCCCCAACGTGGAGCACCTCAACGAGCTGATGATCATCGGCCCGATCAGGGTGCGAAGCGCGTGCTCGCACCACCTGTGCCCGATTCTCGGGCGCGTCTGGATCGGCGTGATGCCCAACAGCCACTCCAACCTGATCGGCTTGTCGAAATACCTTCGCCTCACCGACTGGGTGATGAGCCGCCCCCAGATCCAGGAGGAAGCCGTCACGCAGGTGGCGGACCTGCTGCAGGACATGATCAAGCCCGACGGCCTCGCGATCGTGATGGAGGCCGATCACTTCTGCATGCACTGGCGCGGCGTGAAAGACACCGAGTCGAAGATGCTCAACAGCGTGATGCGCGGATCGTTCCTGAAGGATCCCAACCTGCGGCGCGAGTTCCTCGCGCTGATTCCGTCCAAACAAGCCTGAGGCACGAACATGCTCGTCCGACTTCTCTACGCGTCGCGCGCAGCCGAGGCGATCAGCGCCGGCGCGATCGACGCGATCCTGGCGCGCTCCCGCGAGTTCAACCCGGCGCACGGAATCACCGGCGTGCTGTGCTACAGCGGCGACCTCTTCATCCAGGTGCTCGAGGGAGGGCGCGCCGAGGTCAACCGCCTGTACTGCGACATCGTGCGCGACGCGCGCCATCGCGAGGTCACGCTGATCCACTACTGCGAGATCGACGAGCGCCGCTTCGCGCACTGGACGATGGGTCGGGTGAACCTCGCCAAGGTCAACCCGTCGCTGCTGCTCAAGTACTCCGAGCGCGCGTCGCTCGACCCGCAGCAGCTGACGGCGCGCGTTTCGCACGCGCTGCTCGAGGAGCTGATCTCAACCGCCGCGATCATCGGGCGCGGCGACGACGACGCCACCGCGTGATCGGCGCGGCGGGCCGCGCGCGCCGCCGCTCCACCGCGTCGCACACCGCGTCGCACACCGCGTCGCACACCACGCCGCCCACCGCGTCGCACACCGCGCCGCCCACCCCCGACCAAGAACCGACGATGCCCAGACAGATCCTTCCCGAAGCGTGCATTCACCCGGCCATTCGCGAGCGAATCGCCGGCGCTCACGCCGACATCGTGGCCCAGGTGCAGGAAGCGATCGCAGCCAACGACGTCGTCGTCGTGGGCATGCGCCAGAACCCGGTGGTGAGGAAGGCGCGAAAGGCGCTCGACGCAGCCGGCGTCGCGCACCGCTACCTGGAATACGGCAGCTACCTCAACCACTGGCGGCGCCGCAACGCGCTGAAGATGTGGACCGGGTGGCCCACCTTTCCGATGGTGTTCGTGCGCGGCACGCTGGTGGGCGGCGCCGCCGACCTGCGCAGGCTGATCGACGCCGGCGAGCTGGGCGCGCTGCTGCAGGCGCCGCGGCCGGCCGGCTGAGCGCGCGGCTGCGCGGCGCGGCCGGCCGCCCCGCTTCGCTCGCTCAGCGCAGCACGAGATCCAGCTCGCGCTCGAGCACGACCGCCTCGCCGCGCACGAGCCGGTATCGACCCCGGTAGACGCCCTCGGGCCATCCTTCGGCGCCGCGCCTGCGGCCCACGAAGCTGAAGCGCACCGCGAGGTCGCCGTCGAACGGCAACACCCGCCGTGCCAGCGCGGCGCCGTCGGGCGCGCGCACTTCGAGCGTCTCGACGTCGCCCTTGCGGATGCCTGCCGTCTCCACCCAGAACACGACCGCCGGCGCGTCGCGCGCGAGCTGCGCCCCGTCGTAGTCGCCACGCTGCGCCTTGCCGCGCTCGGGGGCTTCGGTGGAGAAACCCGCGATCAGCACCGCGCTCGTGCGGTAGCGCAGTTGTTCGCGAACGCCGTCGTGCCACAGCGTGCCCTGCGAGGGTCCGTCGGCGCACTGCGCGCTCGCGCTCGCGCTCTTGCCCGCCGCCGGTCGCCCCGCGCCCGCGGCTTGCGCGGCTTGCGCGGCTTGCGCGGCTCGCGCGGCTTCGTCGGCTTGCGGCGCGAACGGATCGTAGACGCGCCCCGAGCGCCGCACGACGAAATCGAGGTGCGGAAACTCGGTGTTTCCCGAGATCCCGATCATCCCGAGCACCTCTCCCGCGCGCACGCGCTGGCCCGGGCGCACCCGCACGCTGCCGCGCAGCAGGTGGCTGTACTGCGTCTCCCAGCCCCCGCCGTGATCGATGCGCACGCCGTTGCCGGCTTCGCGGCCGAGGATCGTCTCGCGGCCGCGCTCGGCCACGCTCAGGTCGGGCTCGCCGTCGCGCACCGCTGCAACGGTGCCCGCGGCGGCGGCCACCACCTCCACGCCGCGGCGCATCGCCGCCAGGTTCGCGACGCGAAAGTCCGTGCCCAGGTGCCCGTCGTAGGACAGCGCCCCGCAGGCGTAGTCGCGCCACCCCGGGCCGGGGTCACGATCGACGTAGTTCTGGATGAAGCACTCGGTGCCGACCGCGCAGCGCACCGGCAACCCGAGGCGAAACGCGTCGCCGCCGGCCGCGCCAGCCCCGGCCGTGGCGGCCCCGGCCGCGCCAGCCCCGGCCGTGCCGAGCGCGAAGGCCAGCGCGACGAGCGCGCGCACGCCGGCCCCGCTCAGCGGCCCTGGCGCTCCGCGATCGCCGCGACGTAGCACAGGCAGCCGAGCACCATGGCCGCGATCGACGCCTGCAGCAAGGTTCCGATCTGGAAGCCCGCGATCAGGTAACTGCCCTGCAGACGCGACACGACCGAGAACGCCCCGAGCAGCACGCCGGCGATGCCGGCCACACGCCCGCCCATCAACAACAGGTTGCCCATCTCTTCCCCCTCGCCGTTTACCCGCAACGATACAGCCTAACCGCCTCGGGCGCGCGCCGGAAGCACCGTCGCGCGACATTCCCCGAACCCGATCCTCGCGAAACCCGCCCTCTCGCACCAGCCGCGCAGGATCACCGCGTCGCCGTCCTCGAGGAAGGTGCGCGACTCGCCCGAGGGCAGCTGCACCGGTTCCTTCCCCCCGGCCGTGATCTCGATCAGCGCGCCGGCCTCGCCTTCGCCGGGCCCCGACTGGGTTCCGGTGCCGATCAGGTCGCCCGGTTGCAGGTTGCACCCGCCCGCCGCGTGGTGCGTGACCATCTGCGCCGCGCTCCAGTAGGCGTGGCGAAAGCTCGAGCGCGACAGCCGCGCGGGGCCGCTCGCGGCCGCACGCATCTTCGGCGTCTCGATCCAAGCCTCGATCGTGATGTCGATCGCGCCGCGCGCGCGGTTGGCCGCCGACTCGAGGTACGCCAGGGGCTGAGGATCGCTGGCCGGCCGGGTCCAGGCAACGCGATAGGGCGCGAGCGCCTGCAGCGTCACGATCCACGGCGAGATCGTCGTGGCGAAGTTCTTCGCCAGGAACGGCCCCAGCGGCTGATACTCCCAGGCCTGGACGTCGCGCGCCGACCAGTCGTTGAGCAGGCACATCCCGAACACGTGCTCGTCGGCCGCGTCCAGGGCGATCGGCGTGCCGAGGGCGTTTCCCGGCCCGATCCAGAGGCCGAGCTCGAGCTCGTAGTCGAGCCGCTTGCACTCGGTGAACACCGGCGCCTCGGCGCCGGGCGGCATCACCTGCCCTCGCGGGCGATGAAATCGCTGGCCGCTCACGCCGATCGACGACGCGCGGCCGTGGTACCCCACCGGCAACCACTTGAAGTTGGGCATCAGCGGGTTGTCGGGCCGAAACAACCGCCCGATGTGGGTCGCGTGATGCAGCGAGGTGTACATGTCGGTGTAGTCGCCGATGCGCGCCGGCACGCCCATTTCCACCTCGCGCTGCGGGAGCAGGCAGGCCGCGAGCCGGGCTCGCGCCGGGCTTGCTTCGCGCAGCGCCTGCGAGAGCGCGCCGCGCAGCGCCGACCACGCCCGCGGCCCGAGGGCGAGCAGGCCGTTGAGCCGGGCCGCGCCGGCGTGCGCGGCCGCCTCCGCGGCTTCGCCGCCGAACGCGCCGGCGGCGTGCGCGGCGGCGAGGTCGAGCACCTGGTCGCCGATCGCAACGCCGCCGCGAAACGGGTCGCTGCCGCCGCGCGCGCGGAACACCCCGTGCGGAAGGTTCTGGATCGGGAAGTCGCCGCCCGCCGCGTTGGCCGAGTCGACCCAGCTCCTGAGCGCCGGCGAGTGAGTCTCGTCGATCGCGTGCACGCTCACTCCCGGGGGCCGGTGCGCGCCCGCGACAGTCCCTTGGGCAGCGGAAAGGCGATCGTCTCCTCGATTCCCGGCAACGCGCTCACCTTCTCGACGCCGAGCGCGCGCAGCCTGTCCACGAGTTCGCTCACCAGCACCTCCGGCGCCGACGCGCCGGCGGTCACGCCGATGCGGCGCTTCCCCTCCAGCCACGCGGGATCGAGAGCTTCGGCCGACGCGATCATCCGCGCCTCGCAGCCCATCTTCTCGGCCACTTCGCGCAGCCTGTTGCTGTTCGAGCTCACGCGCGACCCGATCACCAGCACCAGGTCGCAGCGCGGGGCGAGGAGCTTCACCGCGTCCTGGCGATTCTGCGTCGCGTAGCAGATGTCCTGCTTCTTGGGCTCGGCGATCTCGGGAAAGCGCGCGCGCAGCGCCGCGATGATCGCGCTGCAGTCGTCGACCGACAGCGTGGTCTGGCTCACGTAGGCGAGTCGCCGCGGATCGCTCACCTCGAGCGCGGCCACGTCGGCAACGGTCTCGACCAGGTAGATGCCGTCGTCGGCCTGCCCCATCGTGCCCTCCACCTCGGGGTGCCCGGCGTGGCCGATCATCACGACCTCGCGCCCTTCGCGGCGCATCTTCGCAACCTCCACGTGCACCTTGGTCACGAGCGGGCAGGTGGCGTCGAACACGCGCAATCCGCGCCCCTGGGCCTCGGCGCGCACCGCGCGGGCAACGCCGTGCGCCGAGAAGATCACGGTCGCGCCGTCGGGCACCTGTTCGAGCTCGTCGACGAACACCGCGCCGCGCTCGCGCAGCCGGTTCACCACGTGCTCGTTGTGCACGATCTCGTGGCGCACGTAGATGGGCGCGCCGAAATCCGCGATCGCGCGCTCCACGATCTCGATCGCGCGGTCGACTCCGGCGCAAAAGCCGCGCGGTTGCGCGAGCAGCGCTTCCATCTCAGAGCACTCCCACGATGCTGACCTCGAAGCGCACCGCGCGCCCGGCCAGCGGATGGTTGAAATCGATCAGCGCGCCGCCCGCGTCGATCTCCTTGAGCACGCCCGCGATGCGCCCGCCCTGCGGCGCCGCAAAGCCCACCGGGTCGCCCGGCCTGTAGCCTTCCGCGGTTTCGTCGCGCTCGAGCAGGCTGGCGGCCACGCGCTGGACGAGCTCGGGGTTGCGCGGCCCGTAGGCCTCGCCGGCGGCGAGCTCGAACACGCGCTGCGAGCCCTCGCGCAATCCGATCAGGCATCGCTCCATCGGCTCGGCCAACTGGCCGGTGCCCATCTGAAAGGTGGCGGGCCGCGAGCCGAAGGTGCTAACGACCTCTTCACCCGATTCGAGCAGACTGACGCGGTAGTGCAAGGTGAGGTGGGAGTCGCGCCCGACGCCGGGCGCGTCGGCGGCGGCCGGCGCGCAGCGCGCGGCGGTCGCGGTGTTCTCGGCCTGTCTTGCGGGCATTCGGCAATCCTCGGTCGTGCGGTCGTGCGGTCGTGCGGTCGGTCGCGGTCGTGCGCTCGGTCGCGGTCGGTCGCGGTCGGTCGCCCAATTCTAAGCGAGGCCCCCGCGGCGAGCGGAAAGCAACGATGAAGCGAGAGTCAACCAGGCGCCCCGCAGCGGGCACGGCATCGCGACGCCTCCCCGATCGCCTTCGCACGCTGGGTGCCGCGGCGCTCAGCAACGCCGAGCTGCTCGCGGTGGTGCTCGCGCGCGCGCCGCGCGGCTCGAGCGCGCTCGGCTACGCGAGCGCGCTGCTCGCCGAGGCCGGCGGCATCACCCCGCTGCTCGCGGCCACGCACCTGGGCCTGGCCCGCTCCGCCCCGCTCGCCCGGCTGAGCGCCGCGCGCGAACTGCTGCTGCGATCGATGCACGAGCAGCTCGCCGGGCGCCAGGCGCTGGCCAACCCCGGGCAGGTGCGCGCGTACCTGGCGCTGCTGCTGCGCGACCTCCCCTCCGAGGCCTTCGTCGGCGTCTACGTCGACAGCCAGCACCGCGTGATCAGCGCGCTCGAGCTGTTTCGCGGAACGCTCAGCCAGACAGCCGTCTACCCGCGCGAAGTCGCCCGGCACGCGCTGCGCCTGAACGCTTCGGCCGTGATCCTGGCGCACAACCACCCCTCGGGCGTGGCCGAGCCGAGCATGGCCGACCGCGTGCTCACCGACGCGCTGCGATCGGCGCTCGCGCAGATCGACGTGGCCGTGCTCGACCACCTGATCGTCGCGGGCAACCGCTGCGTGTCGTTCGCCGAGCGCGGATGGCTCTGAGCTAGCCGGCGCGCCGCGTGGCCAGTTCCCCCGCCTGGCGCAGCGCTTCGAGCATCGAGCGCTCGTCCGCAACGCCGGTGCCCGCGATGTCGAAGGCCGTGCCGTGATCCACCGAGGTCCGGATCACCGGCAAGCCCACCGTGATGTTCACGCCGGCCTCGATCCCCAGGACCTTGATCGGGCCGTGCCCCTGGTCGTGGTACATCGCCACCACCAGGTCGAAATCGCCGCGCCCGGCGCGAAAGAACAGCGTGTCGGCCGGCAGCGCGCCCTCCACGTTCCAGCCGCGCGCGAGGCAGGCGGCCACCGCGGGCGCGATCTTGCTCTCCTCCTCGCCCCGGCCGAACAGCCCGTGCTCGCCGGCGTGCGGGTTGATCCCGCACACGCCGATGCGCGGGTTGGCCACGCCCGAGCGCACGAGCGTGTCGTGCCCGCGCGCGATCGTTCGCTCGACCAGCCCGGCGTCGATGCGCTCGATCGCGTCGATCAGGCCGAGGTGGGTCGTGACGTGGATCACCCGCAGGCCCGGCGCCACCAGCATCATCGACACCTCGGGCGTGCCGGTCAGGTGCGCGAGCAGCTCGGTGTGCCCGGGGAACCGGTGCCCGCCCGCGTGCAGCGCCTCCTTGTTCAGCGGCGCGGTGCAGATCGCGTCGGCCTGCTCGGCGCTCGCGAGCTCCGCGGCCTTCGCCACGTAGCGGTACGCGGCGTCGCCGGCCAGCGCCGAGATCTCGCCGAACGCCAGCCCCTCGGGTATCAGCCCCAGGTCGACGCAGTCGACGACGCCGCAGCGGAACCCGGCCTCGCCCGGGCCTGCAACCGCCCGCACTTCCAGCGACACGCCCGCGATGCGCCCCGCCTCGCGCAGCCGGCGGGCGTCGCCCACCACGAGCGGGCGGCAGCTCTCGTAGAGCGCCGGGCGCGCCAGGCTCTTCATGATCACCTCCGGGCCGACACCGGCGGCGTCTCCCATCGTGATCGCGATCAGTGGGCGGTACATCGCATCTTCCTCGTCCGGTTCTTCAGGTGCGGGGGGTTTGTCGCCCCAGCGCGTCGATCCGTTCGCAAGCCGCAACCAGCGTGCCGGGAGAGCCGAACGCGCCGGCCTTCGTCACCACCGCGATCGGTCGCGGCCCCAGAGCGAGCGACAACGGCACGCCCGGCTCCACCTCGCTCGACATGCGCAGCCCGCTGGCGCCGAACGCGCCGAGCACCGCGCGCGCCGTCTCGCCCCCCGTGGCCACCAGCGCGCCCACGCGCGGGGCCAATGGTGCCAGAAGCCGCGCGAGCGACTGGCAGATCGCGCGCCCCTGCGCCAGGTCGTCGCCTTCGCCCAGACCGGTGCACACCAGCAGGTCGCTCCCCCCGGCGAGCGCCGACCGCGCCCGCTCGCCCAGCGCGCGCCACTGCGGATCCGCATCGCCCGCGCGCAAGACCGCTGCGGGCGCCACCATCGATCGCAGCGTCGCGCCCCTGCGCTGCTCGAGCGCCCTCGCCTGCTGCCGCGACACCTCCGACGCGCTGCCCACCACGATCAGCGTGGGCCCGGCCACGCTGATCGCGGGCGCGCGGGCGCTGCCGCGAATCCCGAAGGCGCGGGGCAGGTGCGCCGCGAGCCCGGCCGAGCCCACCCAATACACGGGCAAGCCGGCCGACGCGGCGGCCACCGCCGCCAGGTCGGCGTCGGTCTCGGCGTCGCACACGACCGCCTGCACGTCCGTCTGCGACACCAGCCGCACGAGTTCGGCGCGAAGCCCGGCGCGAACCGTCGCCAGGTCGACCCGGCCGGCCCGCAGACCCTGCGCAGCGAGCATCGCCGCGACGTCGGCCGTGCCCGTCATCCCCTCGCTGGCCCAGATCGCGGTGCGCTCGAGCGGCACGCCGTGCACCCGCACCCGCCCGTGAACCACCGCGCGCCCGGCGCCCGGGAAGGCGGGCGCGACGATCGCGACACCGGCGCCGGTGAGCGCGCCCATCTCGGCGGCGAAATTCCCGCGCAGCGTGGAGTCGATCTTCTTGTACAGCAGGCAGCCCGCGTCGGCCGCCCGCGCCCCGAGCGCGGCGTTGAGCGCGCGCGCCTCGCTCGCGGGCAGGCGGCGGCTGTCGGCGTCCACCGCCACCACCTGCGAGCGCACCGGCGCCGCCGGGTCGAACACGACGATGCTCTCGAGGCCCGCGTTCGCGGTGCCGATCGCGCAGTCGGCCGCGCCGGAGAGATCGTCGGCGATGATCAGAATCGACGTGGCGCCGGCCGGCCTCATCGCTCGCCGGGGTCCGCGACCGCGGCCGGCCTCGCGCCCTTGCCCAGGGCCGTGCGGATCAGCCGCAGCGATTCGGCGCTGTCCCACTCCCTGGCGCCGTAGATCTTGCGCACGACCGTCCCGCGGGCGTCCACCAGCACCGTGAGCGGGATGCGCGAGGCGCCGAGCATGTTCTCGAGCGTCAGGCGGCTGTCGACGAAGTGACTGATCGTTGCGTTCGTCTGCACGAGCAGCGCCCGCGCCTTGTCCGCGTAGTCGTCGGTGGAGATGCCGATCACGGTGAACCACGCCGAGTCGTCGCGCCAGGCGAGCCGCTCGAGCGAGGCCATTTCCTGGCGGCAGGGCGCGCACCAGCTCGCCCAGACGTTGATCACCAGCGGCCGGCCCCGGAAATCGGACAGCTTGCGCGAGGGCCCGTTGAGCCCCTGCATCACGGGATCGCGCAAGGCCTCGCCCACCGCGACCTCCCCCGGGGTGCCCGCCGCCGCCGGGGCCGCCGCCCACGCCCACATCGAGACCGCAACGCCGCAGGCAAGCGCCGCGATCGTCCGCCTGCGCCGATGGCGGCCTCGGGCCGCACCGCGGCGCACCGCCGCCTTTGACGCGGCGGCCTCGCTCGGCATATAATTCAAGGCTTTGCGAATACCCAACTCCGGCCGTGCCGGGGAGTTCAGGAGTTTCATCATGGCCCGCGTTTGCCAAGTGACCGGAAAAGGCCCGATGGTCGGCAACAATGTCTCGCACGCGAACAACAAGACCAAGCGACGTTTTCTGCCCAACCTGCAGTCGCGCCGGTTCTTCGTCGAGAGCGAGAACCGCTGGGTGCGCCTGCGCCTGACCAACGCCGGGTTGCGGCTGATCGACAAGAACGGCATCGACGCCGTGCTGGCCGACCTGCGCGCGCGCGGCCAAGCCGTCTGATTCGCACCCGCTGAAGGAGCAAGACCATGGCCAAGGGAGCACGAGAGAAGATCAAGCTGGAGTCCACCGCGGGCACCGGGCACTTCTACACGACCACCAAGAACAAGCGCAACATGCCCGAGAAGATGAACATCATGAAGTTCGATCCGGTTGCGCGCAAGCACGTTTCCTACAAGGAAACCAAGATCAAGTAAGCTGGCATCGGCTTCGTGCGCGCTGCGGCGCGCGCCACGAAAAACCCCCGCCACCGGCAACCCGGCGCGGGGGTTTTCATTTGCGCAGCCGGACTCAGGCGGCAGCGTAGCTCCTCATGCGCAGCGCCAGGTCCTGCAACGCGCGCACGCCGCTCGATTCGGCCCGCGCGCACCACTGCTGCAGGTGCGCGAGCAGCTGCTCGCGGCTGAGGTTGGAGCGCTCCCAGACCGCGGCGAGCTCGGTGCGCATCTCCACCAGCTTGCGCAGCCGGTCGCTGGCGGCAAAGATCTCCCCCAGACGCGCGCGCTGCTCGTTCGACCACTTCGCGGCATCGAAGGGCAGCCAGCCGCGCGCGTTGGCGAGCAGGCTCACCTCGGGTCGGCGCAACACCGCCAGCCGTCTGGCCTCTTCGGCGCAGGCGCGGCGCACCGAGGCGGCGTAGGCCGACATCACGTCGTAGCGGTGGTTGATCACCGCCTGCAGCGTGTCGAGGTCCACGCGCGGGCGAACCGCGCCGAACCTCGGGGTGGGCGCCACCCGTCGCACCTTGGCCAGGCCCAGCGCCGACAGGATGCGGATGTACATCCAGCCGATGTCGAACTCGTACCACTTCGACGAGAGCTTGGCCGAACTGGCGAAGGCGTGGTGGTTGTTGTGCAGTTCCTCGCCTCCGATCAGGATCCCCCAGGGCGAGATGTTGGTGCTCGCGTCGGGGCTGTCCCAGCTGCGATAGCCCCACCAGTGCCCCAGGCCGTTGATCACGCCGGCGGCGAACACCGGGATCCACAGCATCTGGATCGCGAACACCGAGATGCCGATCGCGCCGAACAGCGCCACGTTGAGCGCCAGCGTGAGGTAGACGCCTGCGAACGAGTACCGCGTGTACAGGTGCCGCTCGATCCAGTCGTCGGGCGTGCCGTGGCCGTACTTCTCCAGCGTCTCGAGGTTGCGCGACTCCGCGCGGTAGAGCTCGGCCCCTTCGAGCAGCACCTTCTTCAGGCCGCGCGTCTGCGGGCTGTGCGGATCCTCCTCGGTCTCGCACTTGGCGTGGTGCTTGCGATGGATCGACGCCCACTCGCGCGTGACCATGCCGGTGGTGAACCACAGCCAGAACCGGAAGAAGTGCGACGCGATCGGGTGAAGATCGAGCGCCCGGTGCGCCTGGCACCGGTGGAGATAGATCGTGACCCCCGCGATCGTCACGTGGGTGACCGCGAGCGTGTAGGCCGCGATCTGCCAGCCGCTGAAGTCCAGCAGCCCGGTGTCGAGGAAAGAGAGAACCGAATAGAGAAACGAATCGAACAAGGATCAAGCCTCCTGCAAGCGCGCCCTCGGGCGCAGCCGGTGCGCCCGAGGGCGCGTTGTGTGACGCGAAGTTTACCTGCGAAGCCCGGATCACGCAGGACTATTTCGCGCCTCGGCAACGTCGCCCATCTCGTACTAAAGCCATCTTATTTTACGCCTACGTCGAGCAACTTACGCTGTTCTGAGCCAGCGCACGGCATAGAAGGCGTCGCAGTCGTGGGTGTCGGGGCGCAGCCGCAGGCACCGGGCGTCCAGAACCGGATCGAGTCGCGCCCCCTGGGCGCGCAACACCTCCGGGGCGGGGTCCACGGCCCAGCCCGCGTGCGCCGCCTCGAAGGCGTCGCGCACCTGGTCGTTCTCCTCCTCGAGCAGGCTGCAGGTGGCGTACACGAGCGCCCCGCCCTTTCGCACCAGTTTCGCCGCCTCGCCCAGGATAGCGACCTGCTTGGCCCTGAGCTCGGCGATTGCCGGTTCGTCGATCCGCCACTTGAGGTCGGGGTTGCGCCGCAGCGTGCCCGTGCCGCTGCAGGGCGCGTCGACCAGAACCGCGTCGGCGCGCCCGGCAAGGCGCGCGAGCTTGGCGTCGCGCTCGTGCTCGATCCCGAAGGGCTGCACGTTGCTCGCCTGCGAGCGCGCGAGCCGCGGGCGAAGCCGGCGCAGCCGCTCGATCGAGACGTCGCAGGCGAAGACCTGGCCGGTGCCGCGCAGCGCGGCCGCGAGCGCCAGCGTCTTGCCCCCGGCGCCGGCGCAGAAGTCGACCACGGTCTGCCCCCGCCTGGGGGCGACCAGTTGCGCGATCATCTGGCTGCCCACGTCCTGCACCTCCACCAGCCCCTGGCGAAACGCCTCGGTGCGCTCGAGCGCGGGCTTGCCGGCGACGCGAATCGCGCTGGCCAGCCGTTCGCCCGGCGCGCAGTCGACGCCTTCGCCCCGCAGCGAGGCGAGCACCGCCTCGCGCGTCGCGCGGGCGAGGTTCACGCGCAGGTCGAGCGGAGCGGGCGCCAGCAGCGCCTCGCCGATGCGCTCCACCTCGTCCGCGTCGCGCCCCGCCGCCAGCCGCGCGTGCAACCAGTCGGGCAGGCTCAGCCGCACCGCCTGCGGCAGGCCCGAAGCGTCGATTCCGTTCGCGCCGCGCGCGCGCGAGAGCGCGAGCAGCCGCTCCTCGATCGGGCCCTCGCCGCTTTGCGCCAGGTGCGCGTAGAGCCGCCGGTTGCGCAGCACGTCGAACACCCGTTCGGCGACCTCGCCGCGGTCGCGCCGCCCCATCTGCGGGTGCGCGGCGAAGAACCGCCTCAGCACCAGGTCGGCCGGCGCGTCGAACTTCAGCACCTGCGCGAGCGCGACGGCGGGCAGCGAGGGCGCGGCGCGGCGCGAGGCGCGCGGCCCCTTGCGACGCGCGCTCACGAGGCGCCCGCATCCGGGCCGGCCGCATCCGGGCCGGCCGCGTCCGGGCCGGCCGCGTCAGGGCCGCCCGTCGCGAGCCCGATCGCCAGCAAGCGCTCGCCGGGCACCGGATCGCGCAACGCCACCCTGCCCGCCACGAGCCCGACCCGCCCCTCGACCATCCAGCGCAACACACGCGGGTAGAGCCGGTGCTCGGCCTCGAGCACGCGCGCGGCAAGGCTCGCCGCGTCGTCCGTCGCCCGCACCGGCACCACGGCCTGCGCCACGATCGGCCCGCCGTCGAGCTCGGCCGTCACGAGGTGCACGGTGGCCCCGTGCACGGCCACGCCCGCGGCGAGCGCGCGCGCGTGGGTGTTCAGCCCGGGAAACGCGGGCAGCAGCGAAGGGTGGATGTTCACCAGCCGCCCCCGGAAGCGATCGACGAAGCGGTCGGAGAGAATGCGCATGAAGCCGGCGAGCGCGACCACGTCGGGGCGGTAGGCTTGAACGCGCCCGGCGAGCGCTTCGTCGAAGGCCGCGCGATCGCTGAAATCACGGCTCTCGAGCACTTCCACCGCGAGCCCCAGTTCGCGCGCGGTGGCCAGGCCCCGCGCGTCGGCGCGGCTGCTGATCACGGCGGCGATTCGCGCCGGCCACCGCTCGGCCGCGCAGGCCGTGGCGATCGCGGCCATGTTCGAGCCACGGCCCGAGATCAGGACCACGATTGCCTTCATCGCGAAATGTTAGCACCGCGCGCCCGGAGGCTCTTCGGAAAGCCTTATAATTCAAGGTTTTGCGCGGCCCCATTCCGCGTGTCCGGGATCTAGACCTTCGATGGAAGTCTTTCGCCTGCTGCCCCCCGCCGACCAGCGCGCGCCCTGCGCGCTCACGATCGGCAATTTCGACGGCGTGCACCGCGGGCACCAGGCCGTGCTCGCCCGCCTGGTCGCGCGTGCGCGCGCGCTCGGCGTGCCCAGCTGCGTGCTCACCTTCGAGCCGCACCCGCGCGAGTACTTCGCCCAGCTCGCGGGCGGCAAGGCGAGCGCGCCGCCGCGCATCCTCACCGAACGCGACAAGCTCGACGCGCTCGCGCACTACGGCATCGAGCGCGTGTGCGTCGCGCACTTCAACGCCGCCCTCGCCACGCTGCCCGCCGAGGCGTTCATCGACGAGGTGATCGTTCACGGGCTGCAGGCGCGCTACCTGCTGATCGGCGACGACTTCCGCTTCGGCGCGGCGCGGCGCGGTGACTTCCAGATGCTCTCCGAGGCGGCGGCGCGCAGCGGCTTCGAGCTCGCGCGCCACGAAACGGTGGTGGAAGACGGCAAGCGCGTGTCGAGCTCGGCCGTTCGCGCGGCGCTCGGCGCGGGCGATTTCGCGCTCGCGCACGCGCTGCTCGGGCGGCCCTATTTCATTTCCGGCCACGTCGTCGAGGGCCGCAAGCTGGGCCGCACGCTCGGCTACCCCACGATCAACATCCGCATCCCGTTCGCCAACCCGGTCGTGCACGGCGTGTTCGTCGTGCAGGTGCACGGCCTGGGCGAGCGCCCGATCCCGGGCGTGGCGAGCCTGGGCACGCGGCCCGCGGTGGAGCGCGACGGCAAGCCGCTGCTCGAGGCGCACCTGTTCGACTTCAACGCCGACGTGTACGGGCAACTCGCGCGCGTGGAGTTCCTCGCGCGCCTGCGCGAGGAGCGCCACTTCGACGACCTCGCCGCGCTCACGGCCCAGATCGAGCGCGACGCACGACAGGCGCGCGCGCACTTCGCCGCGCTCGACGCGGCGCACTGAAGGCCGCACGCAAGACACCGAACGCACCCACCGGATCCACGATGCCAGACGCCGACAAGACCAAGCACGCCGAGCCCGGCGCTCGAACCGCCGGCAAGCCGGGCGGGAAATCCCAGGCCAGGCCCGAGGCCTCGAAGTCGCATCGCGACACGCTCAACATGCCGGAAACGCCGTTTCCGATGCGCGGCGACCTCGCCAAGCGCGAGCCCGCGTGGACCGAGCGCTGGCAGAAAGACGACGTCTACGGCCGCATCCGCCAGGCTTCCAGGGGCAGGCCCGTGTGGGTGCTGCACGACGGGCCGCCCTACGCCAACGGCGACATCCACCTCGGCCACGCGGTCAACAAGATCCTCAAGGACATGATCGTCAAGAGCCGCAACATGGCCGGCTACGACGCGCGCTACGTGCCCGGCTGGGACTGCCACGGCATGCCGATCGAGATCCAGATCGAGAAGAAGTTCGGCAAGCACCTTCCCGCCGACGAGGTGCAGTCGAGGTCGCGCGCCTACGCCACCGAGCAGATCGACAGCCAGCGCAAGGACTTCATCCGCCTGGGCGTGCTGGGCGACTGGTTCAACCCCTACCTGACGATGGCCTTCGGCAACGAGGCCGACGAATTGCGCGCGCTCGGCCGCCTGCTCGAGCGCGGGTTCCTGTTTCGCGGCCTGAAGCCGGTGAACTGGTGCTTCGACTGCGGCTCGGCGCTGGCCGAGGCCGAGGTGGAGTACGCGGACAAGACCGACATCGCGGTCGACGTCGGGTTCCCCTTCGCCGAGCCCGACCGGGTCGCGCGGGCCTTCGGGCTCGCCTCGCTGCCCGCGCACGAGCGCGGGATGTGCGTGATCTGGACCACGACGCCGTGGACGCTGCCCTCGAACCAGGCGCTCAACCTGCACCCCGAACTCGACTACGCGCTGGTGCGCACGCATTTCCAGGGCGCCGCCACGCTGCTGCTCGTGGCAGCCGAACGGGTCGGCGAGTGCCTGCAGAGCTGGGGGCTCGACGGCGAGACGGTCGCCACCTGCAAGGGCGCGGCGCTCGAGCGCGTGAGCTTCCGCCACCCGTTCTACGACCGGCTCTCGCCGGTCTACCTCGGCGAGTACGTGTCGCTCGAAACCGGCACCGGCGTCGTGCACTCGTCGCCGGCCTACGGGGTGGACGACTTCGTCTCGTGCAAGAGCTACGGGATGCAGGATTCAGAAATCCTGCAGCCGGTGCTCGGCGACGGCACCTTCGCCAGCTCGCTCGAGCTCTTCGGCGGGCAGTCGATCTGGGAAGCCAACCCGAAGATCGTCGAGGCGATCCGCGCCCGCGGCAACCTGCTCAACGCGGTCAAGCACACGCACAGCTACATGCACTGCTGGCGCCACAAGACACCGGTGATCTACCGCGCGTCGAGCCAGTGGTTCGCCGGCATGGACGTCACACCCAACGACGGCGGCCCCACGCTGCGCGAGACCGCGCTCAAGGCGGTGGAAGCCACCGCCTTCTACCCCGGCTGGGGCAAGGCGAGGCTGCACGGCATGATCGCCAACCGTCCCGACTGGACGCTGTCGCGCCAGCGCCAGTGGGGCGTGCCGATGGCCTTTTTCGTGCACCGCGAAACCGGCGAGCTGCACCCGCGAACCCCCGAGCTGATCGAGCAGGTGGCACAGCGAATCGAGCGCGAGGGCATCGAGGCCTGGCAGCGGCTCGACCCGGCCGAGTTGCTGGGCGACGATGCCGCAACCTACGAGAAGAACCGCGACACCCTCGACGTGTGGTTCGACTCGGGCACCACGCACCAGACCGTGCTGCGCGGCTCGCACGCGGCCGCGTCGCACTTCCCGGCCGACATGTACCTCGAGGGCTCCGACCAGCACCGCGGCTGGTTCCATTCGTCGCTGCTCACCTCGTGCATGCTGAACGGCTGCGCGCCCTACAAGGCGCTGCTCACGCACGGCTTCACCGTCGACGGCGACGGCCGCAAGATGTCCAAGTCGCTGGGCAACACGCTCGCGCCGCAGAAGATCTCCGACACGCTGGGCGCCGAGATCCTGCGGCTGTGGGTGGCGAGCACCGACTACTCGGGCGAGCTGTCGATTTCGGACGAGATCCTCAAGCGCGTGGTCGAGTCGTACCGGCGCATCCGCAACACGCTTCGATTCCTGCTCGCGAACGTGTCGGACTTCGACCCCGACCGCGACGCGGTGCCGGTGGCCGAGCTGTTCGAGATCGACCGCTACGCGATCGCGCTCACCGCGCAGTGGCAAAAGGGCATCGAGGAAGATCTCGCGCGCTTCGAGTTCCACCCGGTCGTGGCCAAGCTGCAGACCTTCTGCTCCGAGGATCTCGGCGCGTTCTACCTCGACATCCTCAAGGACCGCCTCTACACGACCGCCGCGGCGAGCCGCGCCCGCCGCTCGGCCCAGACCGCGCTGCACCAGATCACCAGCGCGCTGCTGCGCGCGATGGCGCCGATCCTCTCCTTCACCGCCGAGGAGGCGTGGCCGCTGTTCGCGCCGCAGCTGTGCAAGGCGCAGGGGGGGACGATCTTCACGCAGACCTACCACGAGTTTCCCGCGGTGCCCGACGCCCACCTGCTCGAGCCCAAGTGGGCGCGCATCCGCGAGATCCGCGCGCAGGTGCTGCGCAAGCTCGAAGACCTGCGCGCGGCGGGCAGCATCGGCTCGTCGCTGCAGGCCGAAGTGGAGCTTCGCGTCTCGAGCGAGGATCACGACCTGCTCGCGACGCTGGGCGACGACCTGCGCTTCGTGCTGATCACCTCGGCCGCGCGAATCGTGCCGACCAGCGACGCGGGCGAGCCGGTGATCACCGCTTCGCCCAGCGCCCACGCCAAGTGCGACCGCTGCTGGCACTGGCGCGAAGACGTGGGCGCGAGCGAGGCGCACCCGGGGCTTTGCGGGCGTTGCGTGGCCAACCTGCACGGCGGCGGCGAGCCGCGCGAGTTCGCCTGAGCGCGCGAAGCGCCGGCTCGAGCCCGAGTCCAGGCCCTGCGCCACCCAACCCGCACCCGTTCGAGACGACGTCGCCATGGCACGCACGCGCAAGGCATCGAGCCTGACCGGCTGGTTCGCGATCGCCGCGGTCGTGGTCGCGCTCGACCAGCTCACCAAGTGGATCGCGGTGCGCACGCTGCAGGACTTCGACCGCGTTCCGGTCATTGCGGGCTTGTTCGACTTCACGCTGGTCTACAACACGGGCGCGGCGTTCAGCTTCCTCGCCGACGCCGGCGGGTGGCAGCGCTGGTTCTTCACCGCGGTGGGGGTCGCGGCGGCGGTGTTCATCGTCTTCCTGCTCTGGCGGCACGGGTCGCAGCGGCTGTTCGGCTGGTCGCTCACGCTGATCCTGGGCGGCGCGATCGGCAACCTGATCGATCGCTTCGCGCACGGCAAGGTCACCGACTTCGTGCTGCTGTACTGGCAGAACTACCACTTCCCCGCGTTCAACGTAGCCGACAGCGCGATCACGATCGGGGCCGTCCTGCTGATCGCGGACGAGTTGCGCCGGGTGCGGCGCGGGCGGTGAGGCCGGCGGCGCCGGGTGCGGCGCGGGCGGTGAGGCCGGCGGCGCCGGGCGCGCGAGGAGCGCGCCCGCGCACGGCACGGCCTGTGATAAAAAGCGTTCATGGAACTTGCTGACCGCCACCTGGTGCTCGGGGTCACGGGCGGGGTGGCCGCCTACAAGGCGGCGCTCCTCGCGCGCGAACTGCAGCGCGCCGGCGCCAGCGTGCAGGTCGTGATGACCGACGCGGCCACGCGATTCGTGGGCACGGCCACCTTCGCCGCGCTCACCGGGCGGCCGGTGTTCACCGACCAGTGGGACGCCTCGGTGCCCAGCAACATGGCGCACATCGAGCTCACGCGCGGCGCCGACGCGATCGTGGTGGCGCCCGCCACCGCCGACTTCCTCGCCAAGATCGCGCACGGGCTGGCCAACGACCTGCTCACCGCGCTGTGCCTGGCGCGCAATTGCCCGCTGCTCGTCGCGCCCGCGATGAACCGCGAGATGTGGAACAACGCGGCCACCGCGCGCAACGCGCGCACGCTGCGCGGCGACGGCGTCGCGCTGCTCGGCCCCGACAGCGGCGAGCAGGCCTGCGGCGAGGTCGGCGAGGGCCGCATGCTCGAGCCCGACGAAATCGTGGATGAACTGGTGGCGTTCTTCGCGCCCAAGTCGCTCGCGGGCCGTCGCGCGCTGGTCACGGCCGGCCCCACGTTCGAGCCGATCGACCCGGTGCGCGGCATCACCAACCTCTCGTCGGGCAAGACCGGTTTCGCGATCGCGCGGGCGATGCGCCACGCCGGCGCCGAGGTCACGATCGTCGCGGGCCCCACGGCGCTCGCCACGCCGCGCGGCGTCGCGCGCATCGACGTGGGCAGCGCGCGCGAGATGCACGCCGCGGTGGCCGCGGCTCTCGACACCGCGGGCGCCGACGTGTTCGTGGCGGTGGCCGCCGTTGCCGACTGGCGGGTGGAGAACGTGAGCGCGAGCAAGATCAAGAAGCGCCCCGGCGGCGCCCCGCCCGAACTGAAGTTCGCGCAGAACCCCGACATTCTCGCCACGGTGGCGGCGCGCCCCGACGCGCCGTTCTGCGTGGGATTCGCCGCCGAGAGCGAGAGCCTCGTGCGCAACGCCCAGGCCAAGCGCAAGAGCAAGGGGGTGCCGCTGCTCGTGGCCAACATCGGCCCGGACACCTTCGGGAGCGACGACAGCGAGCTGATCCTGGTCGACGCCGAGGGCACGCGAAAGCTCGCGCGCGCGGACAAGCAGGCGCAAGCGCGCGCCCTCGTCGCGGAAATCGCGCGAAGGCTGCGATGATCGAGTCCAACGAGCCCAGAGACGGCGATTTCGTCCGCTACGTCGACGAGCTGATGCGCAGGTCGCCCGGGGCGCCGCTTCCCCAGGCGCCCGGGCCCGGCGAGGTCGTTCCCGCTGCGCGCGGCGAGCGCGAGTCGCTGCTGCAGACGCTGCGCGACGTGCTCACGAACCGTGCGGGCGCACCGCCGCGCACCGGCACGCCGCCGCCTGCGGGGTCCGGCCCGGATTCCGCGCGGTTGCCGGCGCCCGAGCGCGCGCAGGCGCCGGCAA
Organism: Burkholderiaceae bacterium; assembly: GCA_036525975.1. Classification (GTDB taxonomy): domain Bacteria; phylum Pseudomonadota; class Gammaproteobacteria; order Burkholderiales; family Burkholderiaceae_E; genus Quisquiliibacterium. The sequence goes on from DATCZK010000048.1 coordinate 44,079, forward strand.
CCGCGCGCAGCCCGGCGCCGATGCAGCCTCGCACCGTGCCCTCTTCGGCGCGCGCGCGCGCGGGCGGCGCGAGCGCCGAGTCGGCGATGGTCGCGCGCGTGCTCGCCCGCATCGCGTCGATCGCGATCTTCGCCGGCGTCGTGCTGCTGGCAATGTCCTTCGCCGACGAGCCGCCGGTGCCGATCGACCCGATCGTGGGCATCGCGCTGCTCGCGGGCGCCGCGGTCGTGAGGCGAATTGCCAGGGGCCTTGCCTGAGAGCCGCGCGGGTTCCTGGCGAGCTTCTCCGGAAAGAGAGTAGATGAAACTCGAAGTCAGGATCCTCGACGCGCGCATCCACGCGCAGCTGCCCGCCTACGCCACGCCGGGAAGCGCCGGGCTCGACCTGCGCGCGTGCCTCGACGCGCCGCTCGCGCTCGCGCCGGGCAGGACCGAACTGATCCCGACCGGGATGGCGATCCACATCGGCGACTCGCGACACGCCGCGCTGATCCTGCCGCGCTCGGGGCTGGGTCACAAGCACGGCATCGTGCTGGGCAACCTCGTGGGGCTGATCGACTCCGACTACCAGGGCCAGCTGATGGTGTCGTGCTGGAACCGCGGCCAGAGCCCCTTCACGATCGAGCCGATGGAGCGCATCGCACAGCTGGTGATCGTGCCGGTGGTGCAGGCCGAGTTCGAGATCGTGGACGAGTTCGCCGCGAGCGAGCGCGGCGCCGGGGGGTTCGGGAGCACCGGCAAGCGCTGAGGTCGCGGGAACGATCGCCCCACCCACCCACGCGCCGGCCTGCCAGCGGCCGTGCGTCAGACGCCGAGTACGCGCTCCAGCGGTATTGAACGGCAATCCATCTCGTACTCGAGTTCAATGACTGGCGGGCGGCAGTAATGCCAGACGACCCCGGCGCGCGCCGCGCCTCGCTGCACCAATTCCTCGCCGACGAAGGGGTGGAAATCGTGCACGGTATAGATCTGAGTCGCCGTTACCGACGACCAGTCGAAGCCGAGTGCCTTCAGCCTGTTTTCCATCTCGCCGAGCACCCAGCGCGCCTTGTTTCGCAGCCCCTTTGCGGAGGTGTCGCCGCGAGAGACGACGTTGTCGCGGTAATCGCCCATTCCCTCGGGCGCCTCTGCGCTGCCCGCGACGACGCAAGACGCGGGCGCGCCAGGGTCCGGCACGGTATAGCTGAAAGCAAAGAAACCCGGTTCGATCGGCGGATCGAGTTCCGGGCAGACGTTGCTGCGCGCAACCGGGTTGACCTGATCGCGCATCAGGCCCCATTGGCGGAGCGTCTCGATGTACACCGCGTTGAAGTCGCGGAAACCCTGCTCGGTGAACGGCGCCGGCGAGCGCAACTCGCATGCGCACAATGCGGTGTTCGCGCGCCCTGCATCGGCGAGGAAACGTTGAATTCGCCCGAAGCCCTCGCGCAACCCGAGAACGCGCGTGAATCTCACCCGCTCGATACGGAAACCGGGCTGCGCGGCGACGCCGCCCGAGTATTGTGAAACGGCTGGAATGTAGCGGTATCCGCCCGCCTCGAGAATCTGCGTGGTCACTGCTTGGCTCCCGAAAAGACGATTCAATCTGTCGCCAGGCCCAGATAGGCACTGCGCACGGCGGGGTCGCGCAGCAGGTCGCGGCTGGGCCCATGCTGGGCGACCCGGCCCATGTCCATCACGTAGGCTGTCGTGGACACCTCGAGCGCCGTCACCACGTCCTGCTCGACCACCAGGATCGTCAGCCCAGAGCGGTTCAGCGTCATCAGCGCCTCGATAAGCTGCTCGACGAGAAGCGGCGACAATCCCAAAGAGAGTTCATCGATCATCAGCAGGCGCGGCGCACTCATCAGGCCGCGTCCGATCGCGCACATCTGCTGCTCGCCGCCCGATAGCGTGCCCGCGGCCTGAAGGCGCCGCTCCTTGAGCTTCGGGAATATCGAATAGACCCGGTCGATGTCGCGCCTCAGTACGGCGCGACTTGCGACGCGCAAGTAAGCGCCCATCAGCAGATTCTCCTCGACCGACATCGCGCTGAACAGCCGGCGGCCCTCGGGGACGTGCGCGATGCCCAGGCCTAGAATGCCCGCAGGGGTCAGAGCCTGGATCTCCTTGCCCTGCCAAAGGATTCGTCCCTTGCGGGGCTGCACGAGCCCGGATACGGTTCGCATGAGCGTCGACTTGCCTGCGCCGTTCGAACCGATCAACGCGGTGATTTCGCCCTCACCCACGACGAGATCGACGCCCCACAGCACGATTACCTCGCCGTAGCCGGACTGAAGGCCCTCGATTCGCATCAACTCGGGTGCTCGCCCTGCGATACCGGACTGCGTGCTCATTGAGTTCGCTCTCAGGCCGCCTGAGCGTACTTCTTGCCCAGGTAGGCCTCGACGACCCGGCGATCGGCCACCACTTCTCCGGGCGTACCGTCCGCGATCAGGGCACCGTTGTGCAGCACGACGACCCGCGAGGAGACCGACAGCACCACCTTCATCAGGTGCTCAATCAGAACGATCGTGACGCCGGACGCGGCGATCGTACGGATCAGACCCAGAGCGCGCTCGATTTCGGTCGGATTCAAACCGGCATTGACCTCGTCGAGAAACAGCAATTTCGGCCTCATCGCCAGCGCCTTTGCCAGTTCGAGCCGTTTTCGCATCGCAAGCGTGAGGTTGGCGGCAGGCTTGTTGCCAAACTCGGACAAGCCGACGAAATCAAGCTGCGCCGCGGCCACGCGCAGTGCGTCTCGCATTCCGGCGCAGCCTCCGGAGAAGAGCGCGGCTGCCGCCACGTTTTCCAACGCGCTCAGGTCGGGAAACGGCTGCACCACCTGAAACGTTCGCGCAAGACCGGCGCGCGCCGTCTGATACGGGCGATAACGCGTGATCTCCCGCCCTTCGTAGATGACGCGCCCGGAAGAGGCCCGGTGCACGCCACTGATCACGTTCACCAGGGTGGTCTTTCCGGCGCCATTCGGCCCGATCAGTCCGATGACCTCGCCCTGTCCGACCTTCAACGAAACATCCTGCAGCGCCTGAAGACCGCCGAAGCGCCGCGACACCGACTCCAGGCGCAGCAGTTCAGCCATCGCGTGCCCTCATTGCGCCCAAGCGCCGCCCAACCGAGACGATCCCACCTGGAAAGAACAGCAGCAGCGCCACGATGAGGAAACCGAGCACTCCGGTGTGAACCTGCAGGTAGTTGCGCCAGACGAGTTCCTCGACCGCGAGAAAGACGAACGCACCGGTCACGGCCCCAACGATCGATCCAAGCCCACCGAGCAGTGCCATCACTATAGGCTTGACCGATAGAAGGATATCGTAGACATCGGGGGGCTCGATGTAGTGAACCCAGCCCGCATACAGCGTGCCGGCCATCGCGACGAATACACCCGAGAAGGCGAATGCGAAGCTCTTGTACGCGGTGGCATTGACGCCGATCATGTCAGCCGCCGACTCGTTCTGGCGAATGCACTTCAGCCCGAATCCGAGCTTTGAACGCTCCAGCGCCACCAGCACCACAAGGCTTGCGAGCAGCAGCGCCCACATCGCGACGAAGAAGAACACTGCTTCGGCCATGACCCCGGCGCCCGCCGACGTGCCCAGCGGAATGTTCAGCCCCATCCCGCCGCCGGTGAGGTCGGTCGCCGCGTTCGTGACTTCGCGCAGTACCTCGGCCACGGCGAGGCTGCCGATCGCGAAGTAATGTCCCCTGAGCCGCAAGAGCACTACGCCAAGCAGCAGCGCCCCCGCGAACGCGCTCGACGCGGCAAGCCCCAGCGCGAGCGTCAGGGCACCCCCCTTTGCCAGCGTGATGCCGCCGACGTAGGCGCCCAGTCCGAAGAAAGCAGCGGTCGCAAACGATGGATATCCCGCAAGCCCCCCGATCACGTTCCACGACACCGACATCACGGCGTACATGCACGCCACGGTGGCGAGGCGCAGCTGGTAGGAATCCCCGACGAGGGCGAGCACGCCGAGCAATCCGACCGCCGCGAAGAGAGCCAACTGGCTGCGCGCGATCACTCGAAACCCCGCTTGCCCAGCAAACCCTGCGGGCGAAAGATCAGGAACAGGATCAGCAAGGAAAACGAGAGCGTGACCGCATGCTCGGGTCCGAAGGCCAGCGCACCGAAGCTCTCGACCAGTCCCAGGACAAGTCCGCCAACCACCGCGCCGGGAACGCTGCCCAGCCCGCCCAGCACGCAGACCACGAACGCCTTGCCCAGATACGGTATCGACGCCAGCGGGGAGATCGGGAAGATCAGGGCAAGAAGCACTCCGGCGCATCCCGCCATCGCCGTACCGAACGCGAATGCCGCGGCGTAGATCGACCGCACGTTCACGCCCATGAGGGTGGCGGCATCGCGGTCCAGTCTGACCGCGACGATCGCCCTGCCGATCCGCGACTTGCGCAGGATGAGGTAAAGGGCACCGGTGAGCACCAACGCGAACACCATGGCCACGATCCGGTCGACTGGAACCACAACCGAGCCCAGCGCAACGGTTCCCAGCGGCGGGTCGAGGATGAGCTTGCGGTAGTCGGCCTTGAACGCCAGCAGCATCGCGTTGTTCAGGATCAGGTCGAGCCCGAAGGTGAGCGTAAGAGTCACCAACACCGGCGCGGCAATAACCCGATTGAGCACGCCGCGCTGAATCAGGTAGCCGACGACGAAGAACAGCGGTGCTGCGATCAGCAGCGTGGCCCACGGGCTCAAGCCCGCCGCATTGTATGCGCCCCAAGCCAGATAGGACCCGAGCACGATGAACGACCCGTGCATCAGGTTGATGACGTTCAACACGCCCCAAACGAGGGAGAAGCCTGCCGCTATGCACGCGTACAGGCAGCCCAGCACCACTCCGTTGACGAGGATCTGAAGCGTGAACATGGTTGCCCGAAGCGCCCGCGGATCCCGACCCGCGCCTGCGCGCCCCCGAGACGTGCGATTGCAGTTCTACTACTTCACGCCGAGCTTCAGGTCTCCCTGGCGGATCGAGGCCGGATGGACCACGATCGTCTTGCCCCCCTGGATCTGGAACACCGGAGGCTCGAGCGAGGTGATCTGGCCGCTCGGCCCGAACTTGACCGGCCCGAAGAACGTGTTCGCGTTCATCTTCGCGAGTTGGTCCCTCACCTTGGCCGGATCGACAGATCCCGCCTTTTCGATCGCCAGCTGAAACAGCGCCCCTGCCGCCGACGCCGAGGCCTGCGCGTAATCCGGGATTGACTTGTACTTCTCGCGAAACAGCTTCACGTAGTTCTCGGTCGACCCGAAGATGTCCGTCCCGGCATAGCGCGCAGCCGGGTGCCACCAGGCTGCGCTGCTGATGTTCTCGGCACCCGCACCCGCCGCGTCGATGAATTCCTGATACGCGGGGCCGGCCACCATCGTCACCACCGGAGCCTCGATTCGCTGATCTGCCATCTGCTTTCTGATCAGCACGAGGTCGTTGATGTAGCCGGTCGCGAAGATCCACTGTGGGTTTGCGGCCTTGATCTGCGCCAGCGCCGACGAATGATCCATGGTGTTGATCGCGTATTTCTCGAAGAACACCACGCTCATGCCGCGCTGCTTGGCCGACTTCTCCATCTCCTGCGCGATCGCCAGCGGGAACAGGTCATTGCGCGCGAGAATAGCCACGCGCTTGACCTCAGGCGCCTTCTTCGTGACGATGTCCGACAGCGGATTCGTCAACGTGTCGTTGGGCGTGAAAGTGCCGAACAGGTACTTGTAGCCCTGATCATAGACCTGCGACGACGACGCGGTCGCGGCGATCGTTGGAATGCCATACTTCTCGGATACGGTGCTGGCCGCCTTCGTGGCGCCGGACCCGAACGGCGAGAACAGGAATTGCACCTTTTCTTGCGAAATCAACTGCTCGGCTGCCTGCACGGCCCGCGGCGTGTTTGACTGGTAGTCGGTGTATACGATCTCCACCTTCATCTTCTTGCCGCCGACGTTCAAGCCTCCCGACTTGTTCACGATCTCGGCCCACAAGTCATATCCCTGCTGCTGCTTGAGTGCCTCTGGCGCGAGCGCGCCGGTCAGCGGCAGCGGAGCTCCGAAGCGAACCGTATCCTGCGCGAACGACGAAGCGGCGAACGCCGCAGGCATCAGCGCCAGAGCGATCGACGCCGCGACTCGCGCGATTGAAGGATGACCGGACTTGAGGTTCGGTAGCTTGGAAGGCATACGCGTCTCCATCGTTAACATGCCGCCTCTATTGACCATTGAAGTCACCGCAGTCGATGCGGTCGACTTAGACTAACATCGACTGAATTGCGGGGGAATTGCCCCCTATTCGACTTCCGCGTTCTAATTTGGAGAACACGCGGGTGGTCGGCCTGATCGAACAACCGTTGCCCGGCCCGCGCGACAGTCCGGTTTCGAGCGGTCCGCTTGGACATCAACTCGAGTGAGTTCCCGAATGCTGCAGCAGCAGGCGTTGCGATACTTCGCCGAAGTCGCCCGATCGGGCTCTCTGCGGCACGCTGCGGAGGTCTTCGACATCGCGCCGAGCGCGGTCAGCCGCCAGATCGCGCAACTCGAGGATCACCTGCAGGTCGCTCTGTTCACGCGATCCACCCGCGGCATGACGCTCACGGCCGCCGGTATCGAACTGCTCGAGCACGTGAACGAGAGCAATCTGCGAATCGACAGGCTCCGGCGCCGGCTCGACGATCTCAGCGAGTTGCGCCGCGGCACAGTACGGCTGGCGGTCGTCGAGGCAGCCACGAACAGCTTTCTGCCCGAGGTGCTTTCCAGCTTTTCCGCCGAGCACCCCGGCATCGGGTTCCAGATCACCGTTTGCGGAACTGCTGAGGTCTCAGAACGGGTTCTTTCGAACGCGGCGGAGGTTGGTCTTGCGTTCGGATCGCCATCGCGCGACGACTTGCTCCTGAGGGCGCGGATCGCGCAGCCGCTGCAACTCGTCTGCAGGCCCCGCCACCCGTTGAGCGGAAGCGGTTCGCTCGCGCTCAAGCAACTCGACGGGGTGGCAGCCGCGCTTCCCGACCGCAGCTTCGGGATTCGCCGGCTCATCGACCGCGCCGCGGACGCCGCCCGGGTCCGGCTGAGAATTGCGCTCGAGAGCGACTCGCTGCAACTCATCAAGAACGTCGTGGGCGGGTCCGATCTGGTGACATTCATGCCGCCTATGACGCTGGAGCGCGAACGGGCTGCTGGCACCCTCGTCGCGATCGACCTGCAAGGCAGTGGCTTTTCCAAAGCGACGATCGACGTCATCAGAGCGCGCGGTCACGACCTCTCGCATGCGGCGTCCCGCTTTCTCGCCTGGCTCGTGCAAGCGGCGCGTCGGCACCGCTGAGCGCGCGACACGCCCACCGCGTGCGTTCTGATATCAACAACGCGTCGTTCTCGCCCGCACTCTTTGCACGCGCGCACTCCTTGGCGTCAAATGTGACTATTCCAATGAGGTGCGCCAACATGCAGACAGAAACCATCCGCTCACCATACGACGGCTCGCCGGTTGGCGAAATGCCGGTGTGCCTAGCCGAAGACGTGGAGCTTGCGATCGGGCGCGCGCAGCGCGCGTTCGAGGTAATGCGGAAACTGCCGCGCTTCGCACGGGCGGACATCCTGGACCGCGCGGCCGGCATCGTGCGCAGTCGTCGCGACGAGTTCGCGCGGCTCATCGCGGCGGAGGCCGGCAAGCCACTGTACGATGCACGCGGCGAGGTGTCGCGCGCCGCATTCAACCTCTCCAACGCTGCCGCGGAAGGTCGCCGTTTCGGGGGCGAGGAGGTGCCGCTGGACGTGGACGCCGCCGTGTTCGAGTATCAGACCACCGATGCCGCCGGCCGCCCGATTTCGCTCGACAAGCTCGACATGGAAACGCTCGCGGGCATGCGCCGCCGGGTCGGGCTCGCCCGCCGATTCCCGATCGGGGTGGTGCTGGCAATCGCGCCTTTCAACTTTCCGCTGAACCTCGTGCTGCACAAGGTTGCTCCCGCGCTGGCCGTGGGCAACACCGTGCTGCTCAAGCCGGCGCCGCAAACCCCGTTGACGTCGCGGCTGCTGCAAGAGGTGTTCGCCGAGGCAGGGCTGCCGGCGGGAGCCCTCGAGGTTTGTCACTGCCCCGTGCCGCTTGCCGAGGCAATGGTGCGCGACGAGCGTTTCGCGATGGTGAGTTTTACGGGCAGCGCGAAGGTCGGCTGGCACATCAAGTCGATCGCCGGACGCAAGAAAGTCGCACTCGAACTCGGCGGGAACGGCGCCGTGATCATCGCGGAGGACGCCGACCTCGAGCAGGCGGCGGCGCGCTGCGTGCGAGGAGGAGTCGTCTACGGTGGGCAGTACTGCATCGGAGTGCAGCGAATCCTGGTGCAGCGAAGCGTCGCAGCGCGCTTCACCGAACTGCTGGTGCACAAGGTCAAGGCCTGCAAGGTTGGCAACCCGATGGAGGAAGGCGTAGACGTCGGGCCTGTCATCGACGAGGGCGCCGCGAAGCGGATCCAGTCGTGGGTCGACGAAGCCACGGCGCAGGGCGCGCGAGTCCTGTGCGGAGGCTCCCGGGAGCGCGCAGTGGTGCAGCCGACCGTACTCACCGAAACGCAACCAGGAATGAAGGTAGAGGACGAAGAGGTCTTCGGGCCAGTGCTCACCGTCAACGCGTACGATGACTTCGACGAGGCGCTGCGGCGATGCGCGGACTCGCGCTACGGTCTGCAGGGCGGCTTGTTCACCAAGGACCTGCGGCGCGCATTCCGCGCCATCGAGGACTGGGAGGTGGGCGGCCTGATGATCAACGACGTTCCGATCTACCGTATCGACAGCATGCCGTTCGGCGGCTGGAAGGAATCGGGTTTCGGGCGAGAGGGCACTCGCTACGCGATGGAAGAGATGACCGAAATCCGGCACCTGGTAATCAACTATGCCTGACCCGATGGCCGGCCGAGCGATGTTTTCCGGTGCGCCGCTCACGGTCGGCATTGCCGGGCTTGGCAGCCTGGGAACCGAGATCGCACGCTGGCTTGCGACCAAGGGCGCACCGCGGCTCAGGTTGGCCGCTGCCGCCGACCGAGACCGCGATCAGGTCGCGCAAAGGCTGGCCGCGCTCGAGTCTGACGCCGAAGCGGTGAGTCTGCGAGATCTGCCTGCGCGCTGCGACGTCCTGGTGGAGTGCCTGGCGCCCGAGGCGGCGGCCGAGCTGCTCGAGTCCTGCGTCGACCTGGGGCGAATCGTCGTCCCGCTGAGCGTTTGCGTCCTGCTGCAGCGACCGGAGTTCATGGAGCGCGCCCGCGCCGCCGGAACGCGACTGCTCGTCCCTTCGGGCGCGGTCGCGGGAATCGACGCCGTGCGCGCTGCCGCAATGGGGCAGATTCACTCGGTGAAGGTTCGCACCAGCAAACCCCCGACGGGAGTTGACGCCGGCCCCGTCCCGGAACCAAAGCGCCTGTTCGCGGGCAATGCGCACCAAGCCTGCAGCGCGTATCCGCGTAACGTAAACATCTCGGCCACGCTCAGCCTGGCAGGCTTGGGCGGGGAGCGCACGACAGTGGAAATCTGGGTCGACCCCAGCCTCGAACGAAACGTTCACGAAATTGAAATCGATAGCGACAGCACGCTGGTGCGAATTCGGATCGAAAATCGACCGAGCATCGGAAATCCGCGCAGCAGCGCGGTGACAGCGAACAGCGCGTGCGCGCTGCTGCAGAGCCTGGTGGACCCAGTTCGCGTCGGGACCTGACGCGCAAGCGGGGCGATCACCATTGGCCCGGCGAAAGGCCGGGTCGCCGGAATGCTCGTTCACGCGCCCCCCCGCTGCGGCGCTATGCCGGCCAAGCTACCGCGCCGCCACCACCATCTGCTCGAGCTTGACCACGTCCGCCACGAAGGCGCGGATGCCATCGGCCAGCTTCTCGGTGGCCATCGCGTCCTCGTTGAGCTCGAAGCGAAAGTGCTTCTCGTCGAAGCGCGCGCGCTCCACGTGCAGGTGGCGCGCCGCTTCGGCGTCGAGCCGGCGAGGCGCCGGCGCGTCGGAGCGGCTCAGCTCGTCGAGCAGCTCCGGGCTGATCGTGAGCAGGTCGCAGCCCGCGAGCGCGAGGATCTGGCCCGTGTTGCGAAAGCTCGCGCCCATCACCTCGGTCTCGTAGCCGAACTTCTTGTAGTACTCGTAGATGCGCCGCACCGACTGCACGCCGGGGTCGTCGTCGCCCGCGTAGTCCACGCCGTTGCGCTTCCTGTACCAGTCGTAGATGCGCCCGACGAAGGGCGAGACCAGCGTCACGCCCGCGTCCGCGCAGGCCACCGCCTGCACGAACGAGAACAGCAGCGTGAGATTGCAGCGGATGCCGTCGGCCTCGAGGCGCTCGGCGGCGTGGATGCCCTCCCAGGTGGAGGCCACCTTGATCAGCACGCGGTCGCGCGCGATGCCCTCGGCCGCGTACAGGTCGACCAGGCGGTGCGCCTTGGCGATCGTGCCCTCCACGTCGAACGAGAGCCGCGCGTCCACCTCGGTGGACACCCGCCCCGGGATGATCGCCAGGATCTCGCGCCCGAACCGCACGAGGAGGCGGTCGCACACCTCGGCCGCGGTCTCGTCCGGGTGCGCCGCCACCGTCTGCTCGAGCAGCGGCCGGTATTCGGCCTTGCTCACCGCCTTCACGATCAGCGACGGGTTGGTCGTGGCGTCGCGCGGCGCGTAGGCGCGCATCGCGTTGAAGTCGCCCGTGTCGGCGACCACGGTGGTGAGTTGCTTGAGCTGGTCCAGCGTCGACATCTTGCCTCGGCCCCCCTTTCGAGGCGCGATTATGACGGATTGTCGCCTGCGGCTCGCGCGGGTGTGGGATCATCGGCCTTCCAGCCCTCCCGACATCGGACCCATGATCTTCGTCACCGGCGGCGCCGGCTTCATCGGCTCGAACTTCATCCTCGACTGGCTCGGCGCGGGCGAAAGCGGCCCCGGCTCCCGGGAGGCCGAGCCGGTGCTGAACATCGACCGCCTCACCTACGCGGGCAACCTCGAGAACCTCGCCCCGGTGCAGCGCGACCCGGGCTACCGCTTCGAGAAGCTCGACGTCTGCGAGCGCGACGCGGTGCTCGCGCTGATGCGCGAGTTCCAGCCCCGCGCCATCGTGCACTTCGCGGCCGAGAGCCACGTCGACCGCTCGATCCTGGGGCCCGGCGAGTTCGTGCGCACGAACATCGAGGGCACCTTCGCGCTGCTCGAGGCCGCGCGGGCGTACCTGGGCGAACTGCACGGCGGCGAGCGCGAGCGGTTCCGCTTCCTGCACGTGTCCACCGACGAGGTCTACGGCTCGCTGGGGCCGGGCGACCCGCCGTTCTCGGAGACCACCCCCTACCAGCCGAACAGCCCGTACTCGGCGTCCAAGGCCGCATCCGACCACCTGGTGCGCGCGTACCACCACACCTACGGGCTGCCCACGCTCACCACCAACTGCTCGAACAACTACGGGCCGTGCCAGTTTCCGGAGAAGCTGATCCCGCTGATCATCGCCAACGCGCTGGCGGGCAAGCCGCTGCCGGTCTACGGCGACGGCATGAACGTGCGCGACTGGCTCTACGTGGGCGACCACTGCGCGGCGATCCGCCGCGTGCTCGAGGCGGGGCGCTGCGGCGAGGTCTACAACATCGGCGGCAACAACGAGATGCCGAACATCGAGGTGGTGCGCACCGTGTGCCGCCTGCTCGACCAGACGCGCCCGGGCACGCAGGGCCCGCGCGAGCGGCTGATCACCTTCGTCACCGACCGCCCCGGGCACGACCGGCGCTACGCGATCGACGCGCGCAAGATCGCGCGCGAGCTCGGCTGGCAGCCGGCCGAGACCTTCGAGAGCGGACTCGCGAAGACCGTGCGCTGGTACCTCGAGCACCAGGATTGGGTTGCGCACGTGCAATCGGGCAGTTACAAGGACTGGATCGCGGCCAACTACGCTGCGCGCTGAGCGCGGCCGGGCGAGGCGCGACGAATCAAATGGAAGGCGGCAACAGATGAAGGGCATCATCCTCGCCGGGGGCTCCGGCACGCGGCTGCACCCGGTCACGCAGGTCGTCTCGAAGCAGCTGCTTCCGATCTACGACAAGCCGATGATCTACTACCCGCTCTCGACGCTGATGCTGGCCGGCATCCGCGAGATCCTGGTGATCTCCACGCCGCAGGACACGCCGCGCTTCGAGCAGCTGCTGGGCGACGGCGCGCGTTGGGGCCTGAACATCTCGTACGCGGTGCAGCCCGCGCCCGAGGGGCTCGCGCAGGCCTTCATCATCGGCGAGCGTTTCGTGGGCGGCGACGCCTGCGCGCTGGTGCTGGGCGACAACGTCTTCTACGGCCACGAGCTCGCCAAGGACCTGACCGCCGCCGCCGGGCGCACGAACGGCGCCACGGTCTTCGCCTACCCGGTGCAGGACCCCGAGCGCTACGGCGTCGTGGAGTTCGACGCGAGCGGCAAGGCGATCAGCCTGGAGGAAAAGCCCGCGAAGCCGAAGTCGCGCTACGCGGTCACGGGGCTGTACTTCTACGACAACCGCGTGGTCGAAGTCGCCAAGGCGCTCAAGCCCTCGCCGCGCGGCGAGCTCGAGATCACCGACGTCAACCGCGTCTTCCTGCAGTGGGGCGAGCTCGACGTGCGCGTGATGGGCCGCGGACACGCCTGGCTCGACACCGGCACGCACGAGTCGCTGATCGAGGCGTCGCTGTTCGTGCAGACGCTGGAGAAGCGGCAGGGGTTGAAGATCGCCTGCCCCGAGGAGATCGCGTTCCGCAAGGGGTGGATCGACGCGAAGCAGGTGGAGGCGCTGGCCGCGCCGCTCGTCAAGAGCGGCTACGGGCAGTACCTGCTCGGGGTCGTGAAGGAGCGGGTGTTCTAGATGAAGGTCACGCCCACCGCGCTGCCCGGCGTGCTCCTGCTCGAGCCGCGCGTGTTCTCCGACGACCGCGGCTTGTTCTTCGAGAGCTTCAACGCGCGCGCCTTCGCCGACGCCACCGGTCTCGACGCCGGCTTCGTGCAGGACAACCACTCGCACTCGCGCCGCAACGTGCTGCGCGGACTGCACTACCAGATCGAGCAGGCGCAGGGCAAGCTCGTGCGCGCGGTCGCGGGCGAGGTGTTCGACGTGGCCGTTGACCTGCGGCGCAGTTCGCCCACCTTCGGCCAGTGGGAGGGCGTCGTGCTCTCCGCCGCGAATCGCCGCATGCTCTGGGTTCCACCGGGCTTCGCGCACGGTTTTCTCGTTCTGTCCGACTCGGCCGACTTCCTCTACAAGACCACCGACTACTACGCCCCGCAGCACGAGCGCTGCCTGCTGTGGAACGACCCCGCGGTCGGGGTGCAGTGGCCGCTGCCCGAAGGCGAGCAGCCGGTTCTGTCCGCGAAGGACGGGCTCGGCGCGGCGCTGTCCGACGCGCAGGTCTATCCCTGAGCGTTGCCGCCGTGCCGATGAAGATCCTCGTCACCGGCGTTGCGGGCCAGGTCGGCCACGAGCTCCTTCGCACGCTCGCGCCGCTCGGTGAAGTCGTGGGCGTCGACCTCGCCGAGATGGACCTCACCTCGCCCGACGCGATCCGGCGCACGATGCGCGGCGTGGCGCCGGCGCTCGTCGTCAACCCGGCCGCGTACACGGCGGTGGACCGAGCCGAGTCCGAGCCCGAGCTCGCGATGCAGGTCAACGGCGTCGCCCCCGGCGTGATCGCGCAGGAAGCCAGGCGCCTGAACGCGCGGCTCGTGCACTTCTCCACCGACTACGTGTTCGACGGCGCCAAGGATGGCGCATACACGGAGGAGGACGCCCCGGCGCCGGCGAGCGTCTACGGGCGCACCAAGCTCGCGGGCGAGCAGGCGGTGGCGGCCTCGGGCTGCCGATACCTGGTCCTGCGCACGAGCTGGGTCTACGGCCTTCGCGGCGGCAACTTCATGAAGACGATGTTCCGCCTCGCGGGCGAGCGCGACGAATTGCGCGTGATCGACGACCAGCACGGCGCGCCCACCACCAGCCGCGCGCTCGCCGAGGCATGCGCGCTGGTCGCCGCCGGCTGGCTCGCCGACTCCTCGCCGGGCGCGGCGCACGACGCTCTGCTCGACGGCACCTACCACGCGACCTGCGCCGGCTCCACCACCTGGTGCGGTTTCGCGCGCGCGATCGTGCAGCGCCTCGATCCGATCGCACGCGCGCTCGGCGAGCCCGTGCCCGCGCGCCGCCCGACCGTGACCGCGATCGGCACCGCAGACTACCCCACTCCCGCGCGACGCCCGGCCAATTCGGTGCTCGACAACGGCAAGCTCGCGCGCCGCTTCGGCGTCGCGCTGCCGCACTGGGAGAGCGCGCTCGACGCGCTGCTCGCCGAGCCGCGCCCGCCCCGGGCGCGCTAGCCGCGCAACCCCGGGCGGCCCTCGCGCAGCAGCGCCGCCAGCGCCAGCGAGATCCCGGCGCCCACGGCAACGAAGGCGGTGAAGGCCCACAGCGCGAACGGCACCCCGAGCAAAGGCGGGTTCGCGAGGTTGCAGGGCGCCTCGGCGAAGAACATCCAAGGCGCGATCTCGTGCAGCGACAGCGCCATGATCACCTTGTCGGCGAAGGTGAGCGCGCACGAGTCGCTGCGCGAGGCCACGAAGTGCAGGTAGAGCGCCGCCACGGCGCCGCCCGCCGCCAGCAGGCCGGCGAGGAGCGCCGCGGCGATCTGCGCCGTGCGCGCGCGCGCGAGCAGCGCGCCCGCGCCACAGACCACCGCGATCGCGACGAACACCAGCCGCTGGAACACGCACCACGCGCAGGGCTGCTTGCCGAACCCGTACTGCATCGTGACGGCCAGCGCGAGCACCGCCACGCTCGCCGCCGCACAGGCGGCGAGCAGGCGGCTGGCCGAAGCGCTTCGATCAGGCAAACATGTCTCGCCAGATGTTCTGCGCCCAGGCGTTGGCGTACCTGCCCTCGAGTTCGTTCGGAGCGCTCGACACGCCCCCCGCACCCGGCACCGCCACGATCGTCTT
>DATCZK010000049.1:0-6550 GCA_036525975.1 Burkholderiaceae bacterium
GGGGCGGCGGTGCGTGCCTCGGCGCCCGCGCCCGCGCCCGCGCCGGCGGCGCTTCGGCGGGCGATCGCGCCGCCCAGTTCAAGGTGCACCGGCCCGCGCGCCGCGCCGATCGCCGCGCCGATCGCCGCTTCGATCTGCGAAACCGGATCGGCGCTGTCCACGGCGCAGTGCGCGCGCACCAGCGGCGCCGTGATCGCGCGCTGGTCGATCCACTGGTGCGTGACGTACCCGCGGTGCTCGGGCTCGAAGCTGTCGCTGATCACGACCACCGGCGAGCGATCGAGGTCGGCGTGCGCGATCCCGTTCACCGCGCTGGCCAGCCCCGGCCCCTTGGTGGTGAGCGCAACGCCGATGCCGGCCCCGGTCTCGGTGGTGGCGGCGGCCATCAGCACCGCCGCGCACTCGGTGCGCGCGAGCACGAAAGGCAGCGCCCGGCGGCGCGCCGCCTCGATCAGGTCGAGGCTGCTGTCGCCGCCCGGCACGCCGAAGACGTGCGTTGCGCCTGCGCGCTGCAGCGCTGCGACGAGTGCGTCGGCGATCGTGTCCAAGTCGCGTGCTCCGGCTGTTTTCCTGCGAGGCGCTACTTTAGCTCGCGCGCATGGGCTAGGATGTGCGCCGACAGAATCCGCCGCATGAGCCTCTTCCTCGCCAAACGTTTCGCCACGCTGATCGGCACGCTGATCGGGGCCTCCATCGTCATCTTCGTCGTGCTCGAGATCCTCCCGGGCAACGCGGCCGAGATGCTGATGGGCGCGGACGCGTCGCCCGAGGCGGTGCAGGCGCTCGCGCGCAAGCTCGGGCTCGATCGCCCGGCGAGCGAGCGCTACCTGGGGTGGGTGGCGGGCATGCTCGTGGGCGAGCTGGGCAACAGCTACGCGTACCAGTCGCCGGTTGCGCCGCTGATCGCCGAGCGGCTCGCGCTCACGGTGCCGCTCGCGCTGATCTCGATGGTGCTCACCGCGGTGATGGCGCTCGCGGCGGGCGTGTACGCGGCGTCGCGCCACAACCGCCTGGGCGACGTGGGCATGATGGGGCTCACGCAGGTCGGCATCGCGATCCCGAACTTCTGGTTCGCGATCCTGCTGATCCTGCTGTTCGCCGTGAACCTGCGCTGGTTCGGCGCCGGCGGGTTCCCGGGGTGGGGCGAAGGCGCGGGGCCGGCGCTCAAGGCGCTGGTGCTGCCCGCGGTGTCGCTGGCGGTGGTGCAGGCGGCGATCCTGGCGCGGATCACGCGCTCGGCGGTGCTCGAGGTCTTGCGCGAGGACTACGTGCGCACCGCGCGCGCGAAGGGGCTCACGCAGCGCGCCGCGCTGTGGCGCCACGTGCTGCGCAACGCGATGATCCCGGTGCTCACCGTGATGGGGCTGCAGTTCGCGAACCTGCTCGCCGGCACGATCGTGGTCGAGAGCGTGTTCTACCTGCCCGGGCTCGGGAGGCTGATCTTCCAGTCGATCTCGAACCGCGACCTGATCGTCGTGCGCAACTGCGTGATGCTGCTCGCGGCCATGGTGGTGATCGTGAACTTCGTGGTCGACCTGCTCTACGCCGCGGTGGACCCGCGCATCAAGGCGGCCGACGTATGAGCGGCGGCGGCGGGGCGAAGCGGTGAGCGCGGCCCTGGGCGTGCCGCAGGCGGGCCCTCGCGCGTTCGCGCGCCGCGCGCTGGGCCACCGCAGCTTCGTGCTGGGCGGCGTGCTCACCCTCGCGCTGATCGCGGCCGCGCTGCTCTCGCTCGTGTGGACGCCCTGGTCGCCCTACGAGATCGACATGGCCAAGAAGCTCAAGCCGCCCACGTCGATGCACTGGCTGGGCACCGATCCGCTCGGGCGCGACGTGGTCTCGCTGCTGCTGGTGGGGGCGCGCAACTCGATCCTGGTGGGCTTCATCGCGGTCGGGATCGGGCTCACCGCCGGCGCGGCTCTCGGCCTGCTCGCCGCCGCGCGCCGCGGCTGGGTCGAGGAAGCGATCATGCGGCTGTCGGACTTCACCTTCGCGTTCCCCGCGATCCTCTCGGCGATCATGATGACGGCCGTGCTCGGCCCCGGCATCGTCAACTCGATCATCGCGATCGGCATCTTCAACGTGCCGGTGTTCGCGCGCATCACCCGCGGGTCGGCCAAGTCGATCTGGGCGCGCGAGTTCGTGCTCGCCTCGCGCGCGGCCGGCAAGGGCGCGGCGCGGATCACCTTCGAGCACGTGCTGCCCAACATCCTGTCGATCCTGATCGTGCAGGCCACGATCCAGTTCGCGCTCGCGATCCTCGCGGAGGCGGCGCTGTCGTACCTGGGCCTGGGCACGCAGCCGCCGCAGCCGTCGTGGGGGCGGATGCTCAACGAGGCGCAGACGCTGATGTTCACCGACCCGCGCCTGGCGATCTTCCCGGGCGTGGCGATCGCGCTCTCGGTGCTGGGGCTGAACCTGCTGGGCGACGGGCTGCGCGACCTGATCGACCCGCGGCTCGCGAGGAAGCGGTGAGCGCTGCGGCGAGCGGGGCCGAGGGCAAGCCGGCGGTCGCGCCGGCGGGCACCGCAGCGAGCGCTCGGGCAGGCGCGCCGCTGCTCGAGGTGCGCGACCTCACCGTGTGGCTGAACACGGCGCGCGGCCCCGCGGCCGCCGTGCGCGACGCGAGCTTCACGCTGATGCCCGGCGAGACGCTGGGCCTGATCGGCGAATCGGGCTGCGGGAAGTCGATCACGGCGCTCGCGCTGATGGGCCTGTTGCCCGAGGGCGCGCAAGTCGAGGGCAGCATCCGCTTTGCCGGCCGCGAGATGGTGGGGCTCGACGAGCCCGAGCTGTGCCGGATCCGGGGCGACCGGCTGGCGATGATCTTCCAGGAGCCGATGACGGCGCTCAACCCGGTGCACACGGTGGGGCACCAGGTGGCCGAGCCGCTCGTCCTGCACCGCGGGATGGGCGCGGGCGAGGCGCGCAGGCAGGCGATCGCGCTGCTCGATCGCGTCGGGTTGCCCGACGTGCGCCGACGCGTGGACGCCTACCCGCACCAGCTCTCGGGCGGCCAGCGCCAGCGCGTGGGCATCGCGATGGCGCTCGCGTGCGACCCCGACCTGCTGATCGCCGACGAGCCCACCACCGCGCTCGACGTGACGATCCAGGGGCAGATCCTCGACCTGATCGCCGATCTCGTGGCCGAGCGCGGCATGGGGCTGATCCTGATCTCGCACAACCTGGGCGTGATCGCCGAGAACGTGGAGCGGATGCTCGTGATGTACGGCGGCACCGTGGTCGAGAGCGGTGCCACCGAGGCGGTGTTCGAGCGCATGGCGCACCCCTACACGCGGGGGTTGTTCGCGGCGCGGCCCCGGCTGGGGGCCGTGCGCGGCCAGCGCCTGGCGACGATCCCCGGCACGGTGCCGGAACTGGCCGACCTGCCCGCGGGCTGCCCCTTCGCCGAGCGGTGCGCGCTGGTGATCGACGCCTGCCGCGCCGAGCGCCCGCCGCAGGCCGCGGTGGGCGCCGGCCACCAGGCGCGCTGCATCCGCACCGACGAAACGCTGGGGGCGGGGGCGACGAGCGCCGCCGACGAGACGCCGGGGCGGGGGCAATGAGCGCCGCGACCGAAACGCCGGCCGGCGACCCGCTGCTCGTGCTCGACGGGGTCGTCCACCGCTATCGGCTGCCGCGCGAGCGGCTGTTCGGGCCGGCGCCCGAGCTCACCGCCGTGGACGGCGTGAGCCTGGGCGTGATGCCGGGCCGCAGCCTGGGCGTGGTGGGCGAGTCGGGGTCGGGCAAGTCGACGCTGGCGCGGCTGGTGATGGCGCTCGAGCGGCCGAGCGAGGGAAGCGTGCGGCTGCTGGGCCGCGACCTCAACGCGCTCGCGCCCGAGGAGTTGCGCCGCGCGCGGCGCGACTTCCAGATGGTGTTCCAGGACCCCTACGGCTCGCTCGACCCGCGCCAGACGGTTGCGCGGATCGTGGTCGAGCCGCTCACCGCGATCGGCCGCGTGAGCGCGGCCGAGGCGCGCGACCGCGCCACGCTTGCGCTGCAGTCGGTGGGCCTGCGCGCGGCCGATCTGGAGAAGTACCCGCACGAGTTCTCGGGCGGGCAGCGCCAGCGGATCGCGATCGCGCGCGCGCTGGTCACGCGGCCCAAGCTGATCGTGGCCGACGAGCCGGTGAGCGCGCTCGACGTGTCGGTGCAGGCGCAGGTGCTCAACCTGCTGCAGGACCTGCAGGACGAATTCGGCATCACCTACCTGCTGATCAGCCACGATCTCGCGGTGGTCGACCACGTCTGCGACGAGGTGGCGGTGATGTACCGGGGCCGCATCGTGGAGCAGGGGAGCCCGCAGACGCTCTTTCACGCGGCCGCGCACCCGTACACGCGCATGCTCCTGGACGCGGTGCCGCGCGCGCGTCCGGGCGGCGCGCGGCGGCGCACCGCAACTTGGGCGGCCGGGGCGAAGGACGCCCCGCCCGGGGCGCGCGGGGCCGAAGCCGCGCACGGCGCCGCCGGGTCGGCCTGCGCCTTCGCCCACCGCTGCCAGCACGCGCAGCCCCGATGCGCCGCCGAGCGGCCGCTGCTCAGGGCGCTCGGCCCCGGCCACGCCGCGGCGTGCCACTTCGCCGAAGATTTGTTGCAACGGGCCCGTGGCAGCGGATAATCGTCCACTCTCAGCCAGGAGATAGACACATGCTAAGAAAGCTCACACTCGTGCTCGCCCTCGCGGCGCTGGTCTCCGCCCCGCTCGCCGCATCGGCGCAGCCGCGCGGCAAGGATTCGGTGGTTCTCGCGATGACGCTCGAGCCGCCAGGCCTCGACCCCACCGCGGGCGCTGCCGCCGCGATCGCCGAGATCACGCTGTACAACGTCTTCGAGACGCTCACGAAGGTGAACTCCGACGGCGTGCCCAAGCCGCTGCTCGCCGAGAGCTGGACGATCTCGCCCGATCTGAAGACCTACACCTTCAAGCTGCGCACCGGCGTGAAGTTCCACAACGGCGAGCCGCTCAGCTCGGCCAACGTGAAGTTCTCGTTCGAGCGCGCGGCGGGCGAGAAGAGCACGAACAAGGACAAGCGCACCTTCGCCGAAATGGCGAAGATCGACACGCCCGACGCGGGCACGGTGGCGATCACGCTCAAGCAGACCAACCCCGACTTCCTGTTCCTGATGGGGCAGGCCACCGCCATCATCGTCGACCCCAAGAGCGCCGACACCAACGCCACGCAGCCGGTGGGCACCGGGCCGTACCGTCTCGCGAACTGGGCCAAGGGCTCGTCGGTGGTCCTGCAGAAGTGGGACGGATACCGCGACGCGGCGTCGATCGGCATCGCGCGGGCGACGTTCCGCTTCATCAGCGACCCGGCCGCGCAGGTGGCTTCGCTGCTCTCGGGCGACGTGGACGCGTTCCCGCGCGTGTCGGCCGCGCGCAGCCTCGGGCAGTTCCGTTCCGACCCGCGCTTCCAGGTGCTCGTGGGCGGTTCGCGCGCCAAGACCATCGTCGCGATGAACAACAAGAGAAAGCCGCTCGACGACGTGCGCGTGCGCCGCGCAATCGCCGCCGCGATCGACCGCAAGGCGGTGATCGAGGGCGCGGCCGACGGGTTCGGCGTGCCGATCGGCAGCCACTACGTTCCCGGCGCCTTCGGCTACGTCGACACCACCGGCGTGAACCCGTACAACCCGGACAAGGCGAAGGCGCTGCTCAAGGAGGCGGGCGTCGCCGCGCCGATCGAGATGTCGCTGATCCTGCCGCCCCCGCCCTACGCGCGCCAGGGCGGGGAGGTGGTTGCCGCCCAGCTGGCCAAGGTGGGCATCACGGCCAAGATCCAGAACGTGGAATGGGCGCAGTGGCTCTCGGGCGTGTACAAGAACATGGACTACCACCTGACGATCATCTCGCACGTGGAGCCCTTCGACCTGGGCAACTTCGCGAAGAAGGGCTACTACTGGGGGTACGAATCGGCCAGGTTCGACGAGATCTTCGGCAAGATCAACTCCACCGGCAACGACGCCGACCGCGCGAAGCTGCTGGGCGACGCGCAGCGCCTGATCGCCGAGGATTCGCCCAACGTGTTCCTCTACCAGCCGCAGTGGATCACGGTGGCCAACGCCAAGCTCAAGGGCCTCTGGAAAGACGTTCCGCTGTTCGCCAACGACATCTCGGCGCTGCGCTGGGAGTGAGCGTGGCGAGGCCGCCCGCGCCGCGGGCGGCCGATCCGTTCGGCAATCGGGTGAGCGTGTCCGACGCGGGCGCGCTCGCGGCGTTCGCCGCGCTGAGGCAAGGGGTTCCGGACGGATCGTGAACGAAGGGGGACGCATGCGGAGCGGACGGCGCAGGACAATGAAGCCGATTGGGGCGGTGCTTGCGGCCGCGCTGGCACTGGCCGGCGGCACGAACGCCCCGGCGAGTGCCCAGGGCCTGGGCGACCTGCTGCGGCGGGCGGTCGAGCAGACGGTGCGCGATGCCGTGCGAACGCCGCCCGCGCCGCCCGCTCAGCCGGCCCCGCTGGCCACGCCCGCGCCGCCGGCTCCGCCCGCGCAGCCCGCCCCGCCCACGGTGTCGGCTCCCTCGGCGCAGCCCGCCCCGCCC
>DATCZK010000050.1:0-6995 GCA_036525975.1 Burkholderiaceae bacterium
TGAAGTACTTCGCCGAAAAGGGCGTGAAGCTCAACTGAGCGCGCGCGCCGGCCGGCGCGACGCGGGTCGCGCCCGGCCGGAAGTCTCTGCGGCCCCCGTGCGGGGGCCGATGCGGGAGGAAGCATGGGCGAGGCGGCGCACAGCGCATCCGACGACGACGTCGTCGTCGTCAGCGACGAGGCGCGCAAGCGCGCCGAGGAATACATCGAGGAAGAGGAGGGCCATGCGCACCACCTCGCCGGCCTGCTGGGGCTGTTCCTCACGCTGATCGCCGTCACGATGTCGGTGTTCCACCTGTACGCCGCGTACTCGATCGTGCCCACGCAGACGCTGCGCCCGATCCACGTCGCCTTCGTCCTGGTGCTGAGCTTCCTGATGTTCCCCGCCGCCGGGCGGTTCCGGCACCGGATCATGTGGTGGGACTGGATCATCGCGATCCTGTCGATCGCGATCGTCGTCTACATGATCCGGGGCGGCGACGACTTCACCGACCGCAACGTCACGCCCAACAGCTGGGACATCTTCTTCGGCGTGTCGCTGATCGTGCTCGTGATGGAGGCGATGCGCCGCACCAACGGCATGGTGATGCCGGTGGTGACGATGTTCTTCATCGCCTACGCCTTCGCCGGGCCCTGGCTGCCGGAACCGTGGACGCACAAGGGCTACGAGGTGGGCCGGCTGGTCGGGCACATGTACATGACGCTCGAGGGCATCTACGGCTCGGCGGTCGACGTCTCGTCCTCGCTGATCATCCTGTTCACGATCTTCGGGGCGTTCCTGCAGTTCTCCAACGCCGGGAAGTTCTACATCGACTTCTCGTTCTCGGCGATGGGCGGCAAGCCCACCGGTGCGGGGCGCACCGTGGTGCTGGCGTCGTTCCTGCTGGGCGGGCCGTCCGGTTCCGGCGTGGCCACCACCGTAACGCTGGGGTCGGTGTCCTACCCGATGCTCGCCAAGGTCGGCTACGACAAGAACGCCGCCGGCGGCCTGCTCGCGGCCGGGGGCCTGGGCGCGATCATCTCGCCGCCGGTGCTCGGCGCCGCGGCGTTCCTGATCGCCGAGTTCCTGAAGATCTCGTACCTCGACGTGCTGCTGATGGCGGTGATCCCCACGCTGCTGTACTACCTCGCGCTGTTCCTGATGGTGGAGATCGACGCGCGCAAGTACGGGATGCACGAGACCACCTTCGCCAAGGTGGCGGGCGTCTGGGAGCTCACCCGCGAGTACTGGTTCCACTTCCTGTCGCTGATCTCGATCATCGCGTTCATGCTCCACGGCTTTTCGCCGGTGCTGTCGGTGTTCTGGGCCACCGTGCTGTCGTTCGTCACGAGCTTCCTGCACCGCGACTGCGCGATGCTGCCGCGCGACCTGCTGCGTGCGCCGATCGGCATCTGGCAGGGCTTCCTCAACTCGGGGTTCATGAAGGCGATGGTGGGGGGCTCGGTGGGGATGCTCAACGTGGGCGCCACCTGCGCGGGCGCCGGCCTGATCGTGGGCGTGGTCACGCTCACCGGCCTGGGGCTGAAGTTCTCGTCGATCATCCTCGCCTACGCGGGCGGGTCGCTGCTGCTCACCGCGATCTACACCGCGCTGATCGTCTGGGTCATCGGCCTCGCGGTGCCGGTCACCGCCTCGTACATCATCAGCGCGGTGATCGCGGCGCCGGCGCTGATCAAGCTCGGCGTGCCCGACTTCGCCGCGCACATGTTCGTGTTCTATTACGCGGTGCTCTCGGAAGTGTCGCCGCCCACCGCGCTCTCGCCCTTCGCCGCGGCCGCGATCACCGGCGGCGACCCCTACAAGACCACGCTGCAGAGCTGGAAGTACACGATGCCGGCCTTCCTGGTGCCGTTCATGTTCGTGCTCGATCCCTCCGGGCAGGGGCTGCTGCTGATGGGGTCGATCGACAAGCTGGCCGACGCGAACTGGTTGTCGGTGGCGCAGGTCTCGGCGACGGCTGCGATCGGCATCGCGGCGCTCGCGGGCGGGCTGCAGGGCTGGATCATCGTCAAGGCGAACGCGATCGAGCGCACGATGCTGATCGTTGCCGGGCTGCTGATGGTGTACCCGGGCGCAGCGAGCGACGTGGCCGGGCTGAGCCTGATCGCGGCCGTGCTGATGTGGCAGTGGGCGCGCCGGGTCAGGGCCTCCGGGGCGGCGCCGGGCTGAGCCGGGCGCGCCGGGGCGCCGGGGCGCAGGGCGCAGGGCGCAGGGCGCAGAGAGCGGCGCCGCACTGCGCCGCGCGCGCACCGAGGCTACGAAAACAAACGGCCGGGGCGCTCGCGCGCTCCGGCCGTTTCATTCTGCGCTGACCGGCGAAGGGCCGGTCGCCAGGCGGCTGCTCAGCGCTTCTTCGCGCCGGCCGCTTTCGCCGCGCCCTTCGCGTTGGCCTCGGCCATTTCCACGAACTGGCGGGTGGCGGTCGTGATCTGGTCGTAGGTCTTGTTGGCCGCGGCCAGCGACTGCTTGACGAAGTTCACCGAACCTTCGCTGCCGGCGGGGGCGTTCTGCGCCAGCGCTTCGATCGCCGCCTGGAGCTGCTCGTTGCCGGCGCAAACCTGCTTCTCCACCATCGTGGCCAGCTCGGTGCCGGTCTCTTTCGAGATCGCGTAGACGGCCTTGGCGTAGGCGGTGAACTGCTCGGGATCCGGCTGCGCGAAGCTGGTCACCAGCTCGGACACCAGTTTCGCGTCCTTGGCGGCGAGCAGCGCCTTGATCTGCTCCTGCGACTGCTCGAGCGCGGCCTTCGAGGTCTGCATGTTCAGCGCGGCAAGCTTCTGGAAGCCTTCCAGGGTCTTGGTCGCGGCGGCACTCGAGGCCTTGATCGCGTCGCTGTGCATCTTCATCAGGTCTTCGGTATTCGTGATCATTTGGTTGCTCCTGTACGTTGCGCGCCGGAGCGCCCGGCGCGGGGTGGCAGCGATTTGCTGCACTGCACAAACGGAGTCTGCCAATGGCAGCGGAGTCTGTCAAGCATTATTGTTGCGCTGCAACATCACCGCTTCCGGGAGCGCGGTTGCGCGCGCCCGGTCATCCGGCGATCCTCGGGGTGCGGGGCAGGGGCCGGCCGGCGGCGATGGCGTTGCGGCCCGGGCAGGTTGCCGCGCGCGAAACCCGCGAGGAACGGATGCGCGAAGGAGTTCTCGGCAAGGCAACGCACGGCTCGGCCGCGCCCTTCGGCTCGCAGGCCCCGACGGCGCGACTGCTGATGTGCGCGCCGGCGCTGTACGGCATTCGCTACCGGATCAACCCGTGGATGCGGCCGCAGGGCGACGACTCGGTGCGCGCGCTCGCGCTCGCGCAGTGGCGCCGGCTGCACGCGACGCTCTCGGGGTACGCGCGGATCGAGCTGGTGGAGGCCGTTCCCGGCGTGCCCGACATGGTGTTCACCGCGAACGCCGGCTTCGTGTTCGGCGAAGCGGTGGTGCCGTCGCGGTTCCGCCACGCCGAGCGGCGCGGCGAGGAGGCGCCGTTTCGCGCCTGGTTCGAGGCGAACGGCTTCGATCTCGTCGACCTGCCCAGGGGGCTGTCGTTCGAGGGGGCGGGCGACGCGCTGCTCGACCGGGCGCTGCCGCTCGCGTGGGTGGGGCACGGCTTTCGCAGCGACGCGGCGGTCGCACCGTGGCTCGAGCACGCGCTCGACCTCGAGGTGGCGTCGCTGAAACTGGTCGATCCACGCTTCTACCACCTCGACACCTGCCTGTGCCCGCTCGAGCGCGGCGAGCTGCTCTACTACCCGGGCGCGTTCGACGAGGCCTCGGCGGCGCGGATCGAATCGCGCGTGCCCTCGGCGAGGCGCATCGCGCTGGGCGAGCGCGACGCGCTCGCGTTCGCGTGCAACGCGGTGAGCGTGGGCGGCGCGGTCGTGCTCAACCGGGCGTCGCGCGCGCTGCGCGAGACCCTCGAGGCGCGCGGCTACGCCGTGCGGGCGGTGGCGCTGGGTTCGTTCATCCGGGCGGGCGGCGCGGCCAAGTGCCTGACGCTGCGGCTCGACGAGAAGCCGCTCGCGCGGGAGTGGGCTGCAGCCTGATCAGGGCTCTGCTACAATCCGCCCGCCTCTGACGGGGAGTAGCTCAGGGAGGTCGCATCGACCTCCCCTTGCGGCATCGTCAACACGTGCTGGCGTCGGGTTTGCCTTCGACGCCGGCTCCGGTGCCGCGAGCTCGCGCGCAGCCTTTGCGCGCCGGCCGGCAAGACCGACGAGTGCGTTGCCCAAACCCTTACGGCCATCGCAAGGCCGTCCAGAGAGGAATGCAGTGACTTCGATCGGTACGCCACTGATGTGGACTCTTTTTGGCGCGTTCGTCCTGGCCGCGCTGCTCGTGGACTTCTACGCGCTCAACCGACGCGGACCGCGCGGCGTCTCGATCGCCGAGGCGGGCGTGTGGTCGCTCGTCTGGGTGGCGGTCTCGCTCGTGTTCGTGGGCTGGCTGTGGTGGCAGCTGGGCGGCGCGTCGCCCGACCCCGCGGCCCGAGATCTCGCCGACGCCAAGGCGCTCGAGTTCGTCACCGGCTACCTGATCGAGAAGGCGCTCGCGGTGGACAACATCTTCGTGTTCCTGATGCTGTTCACCTACTTCGCGGTGCCCGCCGAGTTCCAGCGCCGCGTGCTGATGATCGGGATCGTCGGCGCGCTCGTGCTGCGCGCGGTGATGATCCTGGTGGGCGCCTGGCTGATCTCGAACTTTCACTGGGTGCTCTACCTGTTCGGCGCGTTTCTCCTGTTCACCGGGGTCAAGATGTGGTGGGCCGCCGGGCAGGAGCCCGATCTCGAGGCCAACCCGGCGCTGCGCTGGATCCAGCGGCACATCCGGATCGCGCCAGGCTACGACGGCGAGAAGTTCTTCACGCAGGTGAACGGGGTGCGCATGGCCACGCCGCTGCTGGTCGTGATCGCGCTGATCGGCGTGGTGGACGTCGTGTTCGCGGTGGACTCGATTCCGGCGATCTTCGCGATCACCACCGACTCGTTCATCGTGCTCACCTCGAACGTGTTCGCGATCCTCGGGCTGCGGGCGATGTACTTCCTGCTCGCCGGCATGCACGAGCGCTTCCACCTGCTCTCGTACGGGCTGGCGATCGTGCTGATGTTCATCGGCGTGAAGATGCTGGTCGTGGACCTCTACAAGATCCCGGTGGCGTGGTCGCTCGGGTTCACGATCGTGGTGCTCGCGGCGACGATGCTGCTCTCGCTGCGCGTGCCGCCCTCGGGCAAGGGCGCCGGCGCCTATCCGTTTCGCGCCAAGGAAGAAGGGGCGCCGCCCGCGCAGTGAGCGGCGAAGGGGCTTCGCGGACGCAGTGACCAGCGAAGGGGCTTCGCGGGCGTGGTGACTAGGCTTGCGCGGGGTGCCGGCGGCCCACCATGAAGGTCATGCCCTGGGGGCCGCACTGCTCGGTGTGCATGCAGTCGCGCTCGACCTCGAGCACGTCGCCGGGGCGATAGGTGGCGGGCACGCCGTTGCACGCGATCGTGATCTCGCCTTCGAGCACCAGCGCGCGCACGTCGTAGGGATGGCTGTGCGCGTCGAGCGTGCAACCGGGCTCGAGCGACTTCGTCACGACCTCGAGGTAGCCTTCCTCGATCAGCACTTGTCGAAAGGATTCGGGGTTCACGCGAGCCTCCTCGTTGAACGGCGCGATTTCGGTGGGAGATAATCGGGAGCGTGAGCGAGACGATATCAGCGCGACGGGGGCGGTCGCCAACAGCCACGTTGCTGGCGAGGGTCAACGACCAGCGTGCACCGGTCATTGCCGCACCCGCTCGGGTCCTGGCAGCGCTTGCCCGCGTCCTCGCGGTGGCCTGGCTGCTGCTGGGCCACGCGCACGCGGTGGCGCAGGTGCAGTCGCTCGGCCTGCAGGACGCGGCCGCGCGCCTTGCGCAGGGCGGCTACCTGATGATGATCCGCCACGCGCGCACCGAGCCGGGGCTGGGCGATCCGCCCAATTTCCGCATCGGCGACTGCGCCACGCAGCGCAACCTCTCGGCCGACGGTCGCGAGCAGTCGCGCGCGCTCGGCGCGATGCTGCGCGAAGCCGGCATCCGCATCGCAACGGTGCGGTCGAGCCAGTGGTGCCGCTGCCGCGACACGGCCCAGCTCGCGTTCGGCGATCACGAACCGTGGCCCGCGCTGAACTCGTTCTTCGCCGATCGCTCCGACGAGCCGCAGCGCACGCGCGAGGTGCTCGCGTACGCGCGAGCGCTGCGCGCGCCCGACAACGCGATGCTGGTCACGCACCAGGTGAACATCGGCGCGGTGTTCGGCGTGTTTACGTCGCCCGGCGAGATCGTGGCGGGGCGCTGGCGCGACGGCAGACTGGTGGCCGAGTTCCGATTCGTCGCCCAGCGTTGAGGCGGCTGGCGGTTGGAGCGGCGCGCGCCGCAGCGGGCGTGCCGCGGCGCGACCGCGATCAGCGCGTGAGCGACTCGAGCCGACCGAGGAACCGCAGCGCGTGCTCGCGGTTCTCGCCGCACATCTCGCTCGAGAAGCGCAGCCCCGCGCAGCACGCGATCGGCGCCTCGCCTGTTCACGGCGCGATCGGGGTCAATCGCATCGTCGCGCCCTCGGTCTCGATGCGAAAGTGCTTGAGCACGCTCATGCCCAGCAGCACGAGTTCCTTGCGCTGGT
This sequence comes from Burkholderiaceae bacterium, assembly GCA_036525975.1. Lineage (GTDB taxonomy): Bacteria > Pseudomonadota > Gammaproteobacteria > Burkholderiales > Burkholderiaceae_E > Quisquiliibacterium. The sequence goes on from DATCZK010000050.1 coordinate 6,627, forward strand.
CCGGGAGCACCGCCACGCGCTGGTCGAACAGCCTCGCCCCGGCCACTTCAACCTCGCGCGCCCTGGCCTCGCAGCCGCGCACCGACCCGCCCGCCGTGCCGTAGTTCACCGGCCTGCACGCGCCGAGGTCGAGTTGCTCGGCAAGCGCCGCACCCACCGAAACGGTGCTCGCGCCGGTGTCCACCATGAACACCACCGGGCGGCCGTTGATCGCGCCGTTGAGGTAGTAGTGCCCGTCGAAGGTTCGCTGCAACTCGACGACGCCGCCCGACAGCGTCTCGATCGGCCTCGGCCGGTACCCCCGGCCGCTCTGGTAGGGGCCGAACCGGTCGAACAGCACGAACACGACCGCGCCGATGGCGAGGATGA
>DATCZK010000051.1:0-31825 GCA_036525975.1 Burkholderiaceae bacterium
TCGCCGTCACCGCCGACCACGGGATGAACGCGAAGACGCGCCTCGACGCGCAACCCGACGTGATCTACCTGCAAGACCTGTTCGACGCCTGGTTCGGCTCGGGCCGCACGCGCGTGATCCTGCCGATCACCGACCCGTACGTGGTGCATCACGGCGCGCTGGGGTCGTTCGCCACGGCGTACCTGCCGCAGGGCCAGGACGCGGCGGCGGTGTGCGCGCGCCTGATGACGCTGCGCGGCGTGGAGTCGGCGCTCACGCGCGCCGAGGCGGCGGAGCGCTTCGAGCTGCCCGCCGACCGGATCGGCGACGTGGTCGTCGTCTCGGAGCGCTCCACGGTGATCGGCACGTCCGCGGCGAGGCACGATCTCTCGGCGCTCGACGCGCCGCTGCGTTCGCACGGCGGCGTGTCGGAGCAGCGCGTGCCGCTGATCCTGAACCGTCGCATCGAGGGCCTGGACCGGCAACGCCGGTGGCGCAATTTCGACGCCTTCGATCTCGCGCTGAACCACGCGCAGTAACGGCTCACAAGAGGAACGCAAGACCATGAGCGAAGCCATTCTCGAAGCGTTGCGCATCGGCGGGGAGCGCGTCGGCGCCGATCGCGAGGGCGACCGGTCGATCGCGGTGCGCAACCCCTTTTCCGGCGCCCTCGTGGGGCGCGTTCCGAAGGCGAGCGTGCACGAGGTGCGGCGCGCGTTCGAGATCGCGAAAGCCTACCGGCCCTCGCTCACGCGCTCGCAACGGGCCGAGATCCTCACGCGCGCCGCCGCGCTCGTGCGCGCGCGCGCCGAACCGATTGCGGCGCTGATCAGCGCCGAGTCGGGCCTGTGCGTTGCCGACACGCGCTACGAGGTGGGCCGGGTGGCCGACGTGCTGCTGTTCGGCGCCACCGAGGTGCTTCGCGACGACGGCCAGAGCTTCGCCTGCGACCTCACGCCGCACGGCAAGAACCGGCGCGTGCACACGCTGCGCGAGCCCCTGCTCGGCGCGATCAGCGCGATCACGCCGTTCAACCACCCGATGAACCAGGTCGCGCACAAGGTCGTGCCGTCGGTGGCGTCGAACAACCGGATGGTACTCAAGCCCTCGGAGAAGGTGCCGCTGTCGGCGTGCATGTTCGCCGACCTTCTGTACGAGTCGGGCTTGCCGCCCGAGATGCTCGCGGTGGTCACCGGCGACCCGCGCGAGATCGCCGACGAGATGATCTGCAATCCGAACGCGGAGCTCGTTTCCTTCACCGGCGGAGTGCAGATCGGCAAGTACATCGCGGCGAAGGCCGGATACCGGCGCGTGGTGCTGGAGTTGGGCGGCAACGACCCGCTGATCGTGATGGAGGACGCCGACCTCGACGAGGCCTCCACGCTGGCGGTGCAGGGTTCCTACAAGAATTCGGGCCAGCGCTGCACGGCCGTCAAGCGCATGCTGGTGCACGAGGCGGTGGCCGCGCGCTTCACCGATCTGGTGGTGGACAAGACCCGCGCATGGTCCTGCGGCGACCCCGCCGACCCGGGCGTGCAGATGGGCACCGTGATCGACGAGGCCGCGGCGCGAACCTTCGAGGCCAGGGTGAACGAGGCGGTCGCGGGCGGCGCGCGACTGCTCGCGGGCAACCGGCGCAGCGGGGCGCTCTACTCGCCCACCGTGCTCGATCGCGTCGACCCGGCGATGACGCTGGTGCGCGAGGAAACCTTCGGGCCGGTGTCGCCGATCATCGCGTTTCGCGACATCGACGAGGCGATCCGGATCTCCAACTCCACCGCGTACGGGCTCTCGTCGGGCGTGTGCACGAACCGGCTCGACTACGTCATGCGTTTCGTGCGCGAACTGCAGGTGGGCACGGTGAACGTGCGCGAGGTGCCCGGCTTCAGGCTCGAGGTGACCCCTTTCGGCGGGATCAAGGATTCGGGGCTGGGCTACAAGGAAGGCGTGCAGGAGGCGATCAAGAGCTTCACCAACCTCAAGACCTACTCGCTGCCCTGGTCCTGAACCGGCGCGCCGAAGCGGCTGTGGACGACGGCCCGGACGCCGATGCCGATGTCGACGCGGATGCCGATGGCAATGCCGATGCAGTTGCCGACACGATGACCGCCCCGCCATGACCCTCACCTGGCCGATCGTGCTCGCGGTGCTGTTCGGCGCGCTGTTGCACGCGTCGTGGAACGCGCTGGTGAAGTCGAGCGGCGACAAGGCCGTGGACACCGCGCTGGTGCACTTCCTCGCCGCGATCGTGGCGCTCCCGGCGATGGTCGCGGTGGGGCTGCCGCGGATCGAGGCCTGGCCCTTCATCCTCGCCTCGCTCGCGATCCACGTGGGCTACTACTACGCGCTGGTGGGCGCGTATCGCCACGGCGACCTCGGCCTCACGTACCCGATCATGCGCGGGTTCGCGCCGCTGCTCGTGGCGCTCGCGAGCGGCGTGTTCGTGGGCGAGTCGCCCACGGCGCTGTCGTGGCTTGGGATCGTCGCGATCGCGCTCGGGGTGTCGCTGGTCGGGCTGGCGCACCCGGGCCAAGCGCTGCACCACGGCAAGGCGGTGGCCTTCGCCCTGGCCAATGCGGTGATCATCGCCGCGTACACCGTGGTCGACGGCCTTGGCGTGCGGGTGGCCGAGGAGGCCGCGCGCTACGTGCTGATCCTGTTCGTTCTCGACGGCCTGCCGTATCCGTTGCTGCTGTGGTGGCGCCGCGGGGCCAAGGGACGCGTTGCGATACTCGCCTATGCGCGCGGCCGGTGGCCCGTTGCGCTGCTGGGCGGCATCGCTTCGATCGGGTCGTATTCGATCGCGCTGTGGGCGATGACGCGCGCGCCGGTCGCGTCGGTGGCCGCGCTGCGCGAGACCTCGGTGCTGTTCGCGGCCATACTCGGCACGGTGCTGCTGCGCGAGCGCTTCGGCGCGCAGCGCGCGGTGGGCACGGTCGTGATCGTGGCGGGGGTCATGGCGCTGAGGCTGGGCTGAGCGAGGAGGCGAGGGGCGATGAACATTCCGCAACAGGCGCAGGTGGTGATCGTGGGCGGCGGCGTGGCCGGGTGCTCCACCGCGTACCACCTCACCGCGATGGGGCGCAGCGACGTCGTGCTGATCGAGCAGGGCAAACTCACCTGCGGCACGACCTGGCACGCGGCCGGTCTCGTGGGGCAGATGCGCCCGAACCGCAACATGACGCGGATGAGCCGCTACGGCATCGACCTGTACGCCAGGCTCGAGGCCGAGACCGGCCTGGCCACCGGCTGGAAGCAGTGCGGCAGCGTGAACGTCGCGCGCACCCCCGAGCGGATGAAGACGCTGCGCAAGCAGCTCGCGCTGGCGCGCGGCTTCGGCGTGGAGTGCGAGCTGATCTCGCCCTCCGAGGCGGGCGAGCTGTTTCCGGTCATGCGCACGGACGACCTCCAGGGCGCGATCTGGATCCCCGGCGACGGCAAGGCCAATCCGGCCGACCTGACGATCTCGCTCGCCAAGGGCGCGCGCAACCGGGGGGCGCGCATCTTCGAGGACTGCGAGGTGATCGGCGTGGACGTGGAGCGCGGCGCCGTGAGCGGGGTGCGGGTGCGCACCCGCGAGGGCGAGCACCGGATCGGCTGCGAGGCGCTCGTGAACTGCGCCGGGCAGTGGGCGCGACAGTTCGGCGCAATGGCGGGGGTGAACGTGCCGCTGTACTCGGCCGAGCACTTCTACGTCGTGACCGAGCGGATCGAGGGCGTGCACCCGATGCTGCCGGTGATGCGCGACCCCGACGGTTACATCTACTACAAGGAGGAAGTGGGCGGCCTGGTGATGGGGGGCTTCGAGCCGGTGGCCAAGCCCTGGAAGGTGGACCCGATCCCGTCGACATTCCAGTTCCAGCTGCTCGACGAGGACTGGGACCAGTTCGAGATCCTGATGACGAACGCGATCCACCGCACGCCCGCGCTCGCCACCGCGCCGATCAAGATGCTGCTCAACGGGCCCGAGAGCTTCACGCCCGACGGCAACTTCCTGCTCGGCGAGGCCCCCGAGCTTCGCAACTACTTCGTGGCGGCGGGGTTCAACTCGGCGGGCATCGCCAACGCCGGCGGGGCAGGGCGGCTGATCGCCGAGTGGATCGTCGGGGGTGAGGCGAGCACCGATCTGTGGGACGTGGACCTGCGCCGCTTCGGCAGCTTCGCGTCCAACCGCAGGGCGCTCTACGAACGCACCGCCGAGACGCTGGGCCTGCACTACGCGATGCGCTGGCCGCGCCAGGAGCTGCAAACCGCGCGCCCGCTGCGCTGTTCGCCGCTGTACGACGTGCTCGCCGCGAAGGGCGCGGAGTTCGGCACGAAGAACGGGTGGGAACGGGTGAACTACTTCAGGGCGCCCGGCGCGCCGCGACCCGAGTACACGCTGGGGCGTCCGGGCTGGCTCGACTGGGTGATCGACGAGCAGCGCGCCACGCGCGAAGCGGTGTCGATCTTCGACCAGTCGTCGTTCGCCAAACTGCTGCTCGCGGGCCGCGACGCGCTGGCGGTGCTGCAGCGGCTGTGCGCGAACGAGATCGACGTGGAGGTGGACCGCATGGTCTACACGGCGATGCTCAACGCGCGCGGCGGCTTCGAGAGCGACCTCACGGTGATCCGGCTCGCCGAGGAGCGATTCCTGATCGTGACCGGATCGGCACAGGCGGTGCGCGACTGCGACTGGATCTCGCGGCACATCGGTGCGGCCGAGCACGCGTCGCTCACCGACGTGACCGCGATGACCACGGTGCTCTCGGTGATGGGCCCGAACGCACGGGCGCTGCTCTCGCGGGTGAGCCCGGCCGACCTCGGACCGCAGGCGCTCAAGTTCAGCACCACGCGCGAGATCGACCTCGGGTTCGCGCGCGTGCGCGCCGCGCGGATGAGCTACGTGGGCGGGCCCGGCTACGAGCTCTACGTGCCGGTGGAGATGACGCGCCACGTCTACCACGCGCTGTGCGAGGCGGGCGAGGGGCTGGGGCTGCGCGACGCGGGCTACTACGCGATCGACGCGCTGCGCATCGAGATGGGCAGGCGCGCCTGGGGCGCGGAGCTCGGCCCGGACGAGACGCCTTTCGAGGCCGGGCTGGAGTTCGCGGTGAAGCTCGACAAGCGCGACGGATTCATCGGGCGCGAGGCGCTGCTGGGCGCGCAGGGCCGGCCGCCGAGGAAGAAGCTCGTCACGCTGGTGTTCGACGACCCGCGCGCGTGGGCCTGGGGCGGCGAGTCGATCTCGCTCGACGGCGAGGCCGTGGGCGAGGTATCGTCGGCTGGATGGAGTCCGGCCGCGGGCCGATGCGTGGGTCTGGGCTACCTGCGCGGCGATTGCGCGGCAGTGAAGCACGAGGGCACGGCGGCGAGTGTCGACATCTGGGGCGAGCCGGCAGCGGTGCGGTGTTACGACCGCTGGCAGGCACCGACGACGGCCGTGCGCGACGCGCGCACCGGCTGAACGGCGCGCGCGCCCGGGGTCGACCCGGGAGGCGCTTCGATGATCGACCCGGTTGCGCAGCGCTCGCGATCGGACGAGCTCGCCGCCAAGGTTGCGTTCCTGCGCACGCCGCGGGCGTACCCGCATGCGCCGGCCAGCGTCGAGGCGATCGAGACGAACATGGCGTGGGTCTTCCTCGCGGGCGATCGCGCGTACAAGCTGAAGAAGCCGGTGCGCTACCCGTTCCTCGACTTCTCCACGCGCGAGCTGCGCGAGCGCGACTGCGCGCAAGAGGTGCGGCTGAACCGGCGACTGGCTCCCGGGGTCTATCGCGGCGTGGTCGCCCTGCTCGAGACGGCCGACGGCTCGCTCGCGCTCGATGCCGACGGCGCGCCGCCCGCCGGGGCGAGGGTGGTCGACTGGCTCGTGCGGATGCGCCGCCTGCCCGAGGCCCGGATGCTCGACCGCGCGATCGCCGCGGGCAGCGTGCGCACCGAGGACATCGATCGGGTGGGTCGCGTGCTTCGTGCCTTCTACGCCGGCCTCGCGCCCGCCGCGATCGCGCCGGCCGCGTTCCTCGCGCGCTTCGCGCGCGAGCAGGGCACCACGCGCGAGCTGCTGATGCAGATGCAGGAGCGGATCGACGGCGGCTCGGTGGAGCAGGTGCTCGATCGCGTGGACGCGGCGATGCACGCGCTCGCCGATTCGCTCGCGAGGCGGGTCACGGAAGGGCACGTGGTGGAAGGGCCCGGCGACCTGCGGCCCGAGCACGTGTGCCTGGCGGAGCCGGTCGCGATCATCGACTGCCTCGAGTTCAACCTGGAGCTGCGACTCGTGGACCCGGCCGAGGAGCTCGTCTTCCTGGGGCTCGAGTGCGAGCTGGCCGGCGCCGCGTGGGTCGGGCCGAGGCTTCTGGCGCACTGCTCGGGCGTGATCGGCGAGGTGTCGCCCGCGCTGTGCGCGTTCTACAAGGCGCACCGCGCGCTGGTGCGCGCCCGGCTCGCGCTGGCGCACCTGCACCAGCCCGCGGCCCGCGAGGCCGGGAAATGGGCCCCGCTCGCGCGCCGCTACCTCGAGGCCGGCGCGGCGGCCCTGGACGGGGCGGGGTTGTAGATGCCGCAGCTTTGCTCGGGCGGGTGCTCAGGGGGCGCCCTGCGCCGCCACAGCGCTCGCTTGGTGGCAGGCGCGGATCGCATCCGCGAACAGGGCCGCGCATGAGACGACCCGCACCTTGGCGCGCGCGGCGCTCCCCTCGAGACGGAAGGGCGGCACGCTGTCGGCGACGTGCACCGACTCGAGCGCTTCGGTGGCGAGAACCTCGCCCGCGTCCTGCACGAACAGGCCGTGCGCGGCGAACGCGATCACGCGGCGCGCCCCGGCCTGGCGCAGGCTCGCCGCCGAGCGCGCCAGGGTCGAGCCGGTGCTGACCAGGTCGTCGATCAGCAGCACGGTGGCGCCTTGCACGTCGCCCGCGACCAGGTTGCCGCCGCTCAGCACCCCGGCGCTCCTGCGCTTGTCGAGGAACGCGAAGCCCACGGGCCTCGCGGCGGCCGGCTCGAGCGCCTCGCGCCACAACTGCGCGCGCTTGACCCCGCCCGGGTCGGGCGAGGCCACCGCCACCGGCTCGCCGGCCGCGAGCGCGAGCGCGAGCGGCGTGAACAGCGCGTGCGCCTCGAGGTGCACGGTGCGGCAACGGAACGCGTTCTGCAGCGCCGCGACGTTGTGCGCCTCCAGCGTGATCAGCGCGTCGGTTCCGACCGCCTCGAACATCTGCGCCAGGTAGCGCAGCGTGACCGGGTCGAAAGGCTTGGTGCGGCGGTCCTTGCGCGCGTAGGCGAGGTAGGGCACCACCGCCGTCACGCGCGCGGCCCCGTGGTCGCGCAGCGTGGCGACGAACAGCAGCAGCGTGCACAGCTTGTCGTGCGCGCTGCGCCCCGGCTCGCCGTACAGGCTGTGGACCACGTAGACGTCGGCGCCCGCGGGGTCCACCAGCGGGCGCGTCTTCTGCTCGCCGTCTTCGAAGACCCGCTCCTCGTGTGCGGCGAGCTCGAGGCCGAGCGCGCGCGCGATCGCCTCGCCCAGCGGGCGCGAACCCTCGAGTGCAAAGACCTGCGGTGTCAACGCGCAACTCCGCTCAGGTTTCGGTGCTCGCGCAGCTCAGATCAGCGAGCCACGATTGACCATACCACCATCGATCGTGACGACCGTTCCCGTGGTGTACGACGACAGGTCCGAGGCGAGCAGCACCACGGTGGCCGCGATCTCCTCGACCGTGGCCGCCCTGCCGAAGGGAAAGCCTGCGGTCAGTTCGGCCCAGCGATCGGCATCGCCCAGGCGCTCTCGCGCTGCCTTGCGCATCATCCCGATCAGCCGGTCGGTCGCGACCGGACCGGGGTTGACGCCCACGACCCGCACGCCCACGTCGGCGCTGTTGCCCCCCAGCGCGCGGGTGAACGCCATCAGCGCGGCGTTGCCCGCCGCGCCCGCGATGTATCCGGCGTCGAGCCGTTCGCCCCCGTTGCCGAGGATGTTGACGATGACGCCGCTGCGACGCGCGCTCATCAGTGCGTGGAACTCGCGGCACATGTCGATGTACCCGAAGACCTTCAGGTCCCAGGCCTCGCGCCAGCGCGCGTCGCCGATCTCGGCGAGGGTGCCGCGCGGTATCGAGCCCGCGTTGTTGACCAGGATGTCGAGCTCGGGGCAGGCGTGCGCGAGCGCCGATGCGCACCCGCGTTCGGAAAGGTCTCTCGCGTGAAGCGTGATTCTCACGTGGCTGTTCGCGGCGATCCGCTCGCGCGCCGCCTCGAGGTCCGAGGCGGTGCGCGCGACCAGGTGCAGGTGGCAGCCTTCGGCAGCCAGCATCGTCGCGATCGACAGCCCGATTCCCTTCGAGGCTCCGGTGACCAGTGCCGTTCGCCCCGCCAGCTTCATGTCCATTGCCCGTTCTCCGCTTTCGTGTTGTGCCCGTGGATTCCCGCGCCGCACGCTCAGGCCGACGCGCGCTCGATCGTCTTCGTCTTCCCCGCCTCGCGCGGCAGCGTGCCCGGCGCCAGCCACTCGAACAGCGGGCGGATTCGAAGGCGCGCCTGGAATTGCGCGCGCAGCTGCGCATCGAGCGCCTTCACCTGCGCCGGCTCGAGCCCGCCGTGCTCGAGCCGGATTCGAAGCGGCGGCGTGACCTTCGGCCCCGGCTCGGCGAGCACGATCCGAAAGGCCCCGGTCACGCGGGGGTGGTGCCTGAAGATCTCGTTCGCGATCGCCTGCGGGTAGACGTTCACCCCTTTGACCGTGAGCATGTCGTCGCTGCGCCCGACGATCGCGACGCGAATCCCGGGCAAGCCGCAGGGGCAGGGGTCCGTCCACACCTGGAGCATGTCGCCCAGCGCGTAGCGCATGAACGGGCCGCCGCGCCAGTCGAGGAAGGTGAACAGCATCTCCCCGATCGCGCCGTTCGCGATCTCGATCGGCGCGCCGGTTGCGGGGTCGATCAACTCGAGAAGGCAGTGATCGGGCGAGACGAAGTGCATGCCCTCGCAACCCTCGCTGCTCGCTTGGCAGGAAATCGCGTGAAACGCGTGCCCGCCGCCGGTGTGGTCGAAGACCCTCGCGTTAAAGCCTTCGGCCAGCGTGCGCCGCACCTGCGGGTTGCCGCCGCCGCTCTCGCCGGCGCAGAAGAACCACCGGAACCCCAGCGCGCTCGCGGGCTTGCCGGTGAGCCTCGGCGCCTCCTCGATCAGGTACTGCCCGAACGAAGGGGTGGCGATGATCGCGTGCGGCGCCGTGAGCCGCGCGATGTCGAGCACGCGCGCGGTGCCGCCCTCGATGCCCACCGGCACCACGCACGCGCCGAGGTGCATGATGCCCTGCGACAGCGGCAGGCCGCCGGTGAACATGCTGAGCGAAAGCGCCTGGATCATCACGTGGCCCGGGCGGATTCCGGCGCGCCAGTACTTGCGCGCGTGCATCTCGTTGACCACGGCCACGTCGTGCGCGGTGAGCGTGTAGAGCGTGGGCGTGCCCGTCGTGCCGGAGGTGGCGTTGATGCGCACGATCTCCTCGGGCGGCGCGCAGGCCATCAGCGCGTAGGGGTTGCCGTGGCGCTCGAGCGAGTCTTCCTGCACGCGCCGGTGCTCGTCCTTGGTCATCGGCGCGATGCGCGCGAAGTCGTCGAAGCTTCGGATGTCCTGCGGGCGCGCGCCGATCGCCTCGAATTTCGCGCGGTGCACCGGCGAGCGCTCGTAGTTGTAGCGCAGCTGCGCCTTCAGGCGCTTCCACTGGAGCGCGCGCAGCGCGTCGCCGGCCAGCGTCTCGCGCGCGGCGTTCCAGAGCCTTCGCTGCGGGTCGGCGCGTCGGGCCATCAGTCGTGTGCCTCGTCGGGCTGGCACAACTCGAACAGCAACCCGGTGTGCGGATCGCGCGGCAGGAACGCGATGCGCCCGTGCGCGCCGCGCCGCGGGAAACCCGCTGCCGGCTCGACGCCGTCGGCGCGCAGTCGCGCGAGCGCGGCGTCGAGGTCGGCCACCGACAGCGACAGGTGGTTCACCCCGGCGGCCGACCCCATCACCTCGCGCCCGAGGCCGTCGCCGCGATCGGTGTACGCGAGCAGCTCCACGATCACGTTCGCGGCGGCGAATTCGGCCACTTCGAGCCCCGCGTCGGGCAGCGAGCGGCGCACGACAGGCGCCCCGGGCAGCATCTTCGCGAGCGCGGCCACGGCCGCGTCGAGGTCCTCGACGATGATCCCGATGTGGTCGATGCGCGGAGCGTTCATCGGTTGCGCCTGCGTCGGGTGGCCTGCTCGTCGAGCGCGAGCGTTTCGGGGTCGATGACGACACCGTAGTCTTCGCCCGCGGCGGCCACGCTGAGCACGCCGTCGAGCACGTCCTCGACGACCCGTTGCACCGGGCGCTCGAAGGGGTCGCCGTAGCCGCCCCCGCCCCCGGCGTGCTGTCGAAAGACCGAACCGCGCGGGATGCCACGGACGATCTCCTTCGCGCGGGGCCGGCGCACCGTCTCGTCCGGATAGGTGAGCGCGAGCCTGTTGAGGCTGCCGCGCTTTCCGCCGAAGAGCCCGAACGCCCGCGACGCTTCCTCGACCCCGTCGCCGAAGGCGATCCCGGTGACGTTCTCGCCGTCGATCACGAACTCGGTCTCCACGCCCAGCCCCCCGCGCCAGCGCCCCGCGCCGGCCGAATCGGTCGCGTATTCGTGGCGCACGAGCCGGTGCGGATCGTGCAGCTCGAACATCTCGTAGTCCTGCGCGAGGATGCCTCCCGCGCAGTTGATCAGGCCGATGTGGTCGTAGCCGTCGGCGCCCCAGGTCGCGCCCGAGCCCCCTTTGAGCGCGAGGAACAGGATGTCCACATAGGGGCGCGCGCGCCTGGGATCGTCGCCGGTGATCGTGAAGCCCATCATCCGGTTCCAGCCGGCCGTCACCATCCTGGGCAAGGCCTGCGAGAACGCGCGGAAGATCGCGTCGGAGGTCGGTCCGGTGAGCGAGTTGCCGAAGGTGGTCGCGGCCGGGAAGCTCGCGTTGAGGAACGACCCCTCGGGATTGAAGATCCGGATCGGGCGCAGGATCCCGGCGTTGTGCGGCACCTCGGGGTCGATCAGCATGAGCAGCGTGAGCAGGAGCGCCGACGCGGTGGCCGAGTAGGGGGCGTTCACGAACCCCGGTGTCTGCGGCGACGAGCCGGTGAAGTCCACCGTCAGTTCGTCGCCGGCAACGGTGGCCGTGAGCGCGATTCTCATCCTGGAGCCCTCGGTGACGCCGTCGTAGAAGGCCCAGCTCTCGCCGCGGTAGACACCGTCCGGAATGGCCGAGATCTCGCGCCTGACCATGCGCTCGGAGGCATCGAACAGGTAGTCGATGCACGCGTCGAAGGTCGGCGCGTCCAAGCGTGCGAACAGCTCGTGCATGCCGCGTTCACCGATGCGGGTGGCGCCGATCTGGGCCTTGATGTCCTCCTCGACGATCGAGTAGCGGATGTTGGCGAAGATCATCCGCCAGACGTCGCGGCGCAGCCGGCCGCGGTCGACCACCTTGAGCGGCGGGATCCTCAGCGCCTCCTGCCACACCTCGCGCGCCTCGGGGTTGTATCCGCCGGCCTGTGCCCCCCCGATGTCGGCCTGGTGCCCCTTGCACGCCGCCCACGCGACGAGGCGCCCGTCGCGAAACACCGGCCGGAACACCGCCACGTCGTTGTTCTGGTTGCCGCCCGAGAACACGTCGTTGTGAACGATGACGTCGCCCTCGTGGACGTCGTCGCCGAAGAACCGGACGATGTGTTCGCACGCGGGCTGCAGCGCGAACGCGAGCACCGGTATGTACTCGGTCTGCTCGAGCATCTGGCCGCGCGCGTCGTACAGGCCGGTGACGAAGTCGCGCGCCTCGTTGAGGATCGGCGAGCGCGTCGTGCGCAGCAGCGTGAGACCCATCTCCTCGGTGATCGACTTCAGGCGCCGGTGCAGGACCGACGCCTGGATCGGGTCCACACGCGCCTTGGGCGCGCCCGGCAAGCCGGCACGCGCGCCGCGCCCGGCCTCGGCCCGAACTTCGATCGGGTTCACTGCGCGCCTCCCGCTTCCCGGTCCAGCAGCAGGAACCCGCCCAGCGAGTCGACCTCGAGCGAGAACCCTCGCGGCACGAAGACCGTGGTCGTCACCTTCTCGACGATCGCGGGCCCGTCGATGCGGTTGCCGTGGCGCAGCCGCTCGCCGTCGAAGACGGCCGTGTCGGCGAACGCGCCGGCATCGGGCTGGTAGACGGGACGGCGCCCCTTGAGCGCGCCGCGCGCGTCGGCCTCGCCCAGCGGCTCGTGCAGGCTGGGCGGCTTGCCGGTCTCGCCGGTTGCGGCCAGTCGCAGGCTCACCATTTCCACCGGCGTATTCTCGTCGCGAAGCGAGTAGCCGTACAGGCGGTCGTGGCGATCGTGGAAGGCCGTGCGAATCGCGTCCCAGTCGGCGGTTCGCAGCCACTCGGCTTCGATCGCGACCGCCACTTCGTGGTACTGGCCGAGGTATCGCAGGTCGAGGGAGGGCGCGTAGTGGCGGTGATCGGCGTCGATCCCCTCGGCGGCGAGCACCCCTTCGGCCTCGGCCCGCATCGCCTCGAACAGTTCGAGCAGGCGAGGGGAGAGCGCGCCGCTCTCGCCGAGCAGGGCGGCGTGGCTTCGCACGAAGTCGTGCTTGAGGTCGGTGCGCAGCATGCCGGCGGCGCAGAAGATCGACGCGTCGCGCGGCACGATCACCCGCCGGATGCCCAGTTCGCGCGCGATCATCGCCGCGTGGATCGCGCCGGCGCCGCCGGCGCAGATCAGCGGAAACTCGCGCGGATCCCAGCCCCTCTTCACCGAGATCTCGCGGATCGCGGTGGCCATGTTCACGTTCATCACCCGGTACATGCCGTGTGCAGCGCCGACCGTGTCGAGCTCGAGGGGGCGTGCCACGTTGCGCTCGATCGCGACCTCGGCCGCGCGAGGATCGAGCGCGATGCGCCCGCCCGCGAAGTAGTCGGCCGAGAGGTAGCCGAGCAGCAGGTTCGCGTCGCTGCAGGTGGCCTCGGCGCCGCCGCGGCCGTAGCAGGCGGGCCCCGGATCCGCCCCGGCGCTCTGCGGCCCCATCTTCAGCAGGCCGTGCTCGATCCACGCGATCGACCCGCCGCCAGCGCCTATCGTGGCGATGTCCATCGCGGGCAGCGCCATCGCGAAGCGGTTGACCGAGCCGCCGGTCGTGACCGACGGCGAGCCGTCGACGATCATCGCCGCGTCGAAACTGGTGCCGCCCATGTCGACCGTGATGAAGCGGTCGCCGCCGTAGGGCTCGATCGCCGCGAGCCCGGCGCTGGGCGCCGCCGCGGGCCCGGAGAGCAGGGTGGACGCGGCCAGTTCGGCGACCGCGTCGGCGCTGGCCACGCCACCGTTGGACTGCATCACCCGAAGGACGCCCCTGAAGCCGCCCTCGGCGAGCCGGCGCTGCAGGTTTCCCATGTATGCGCGCAGGATCGGGCCCACGACCGCGTTGAGCACGGTGGTGCTGGTGCGCTCGTAGAAGCGCAGCTGCGGCAGCACGCGGTTCGACACCGACAGGTAGGCCTCGGGCAGGCGCTGCGCGATCAGCTCGGCGGCCGCCTCCTCGTGGGCCGGGTTCGCGTACGCGTGCATGAAGCTGACCGCGATCGCCTCGACCTGGTGCGTCGCGAACGCCGAGATCGCCGCCTCGACGTCGGCGAGCAACAGCGGTTCCAGTTCGCGGCCGTTGCCATCGATGCGCCCGCGCGCCGGCAGGCGCAGGCGCCGCGGAACCAGCGGTGCGGGCGCAGTGAACTTGTTGTCGTAGAACGACTCGCGCACGCCGCGGCGCATCTGCAGCGCGTCGCGAAACCCGTGCGTGGTGAGCAGCCCCGTGCGCGCGAAGCGCCCCGTGAGCACCGCGTTCGTCGTGACGGTCGTGCCGTGCACGATGATCTCCACGCTTCGCAGGAACGCCTCGCACGACAGCGCGCACGCGCGGGCGAGTTCGTCCAGGCCCTGGAGCACGGCCCGCGAGGGATCGTCAGGCGTGGAAAGAACCTTGTGCGAGCGCGTGCCGCCCCCGGGTTCGAGCAGCAGGTAGTCGGTGAAGGTCCCGCCGACGTCGATCCCGATTCGATACCCGACCTGCGTGTCCGATGCGCGCATTGAGGCAGGTTACTACGCGCCGATCCTTGCGGGCGGCCGGCGAGGGGGTTCGCGCGGATCGGTAGAGGGCTACACGGCGCGGGGTACCGGGAGATCCCGGACACCCATCACAGTTGACATAATATACATTATGCGAAGTTCGACAGGTGCACCAGGTGTGCCTCGGTGCGGCCCGGACGCCGGATCGCGGTCGCTCTCGAGGCCCGGACCGGGAACGCGTTCATCGAGGCGGCGCCTTCGCGGGGCGCGCCGGTACCGGCGCCTGCTTCGTGCCGTAGCGGCCGAGAAAGGCGTTGGCCCGATCCACCATCCACCGCGCCTCCTCGGGGTTGCCCGAGCGCAGCAGGTACTCGGGCGCGCCGAGACCGGCCTCGTTCTTCAGGCTGGGATCGGCCCCGGCCTCGACCAGACCGCGCGCCACGGCCACGTGGCCCGCCCGGGCCGCCATCATCAGCGGCGTCGTCCCGTTGGGCGAGAGCGCGTCGAGGTAGGCGTGATGCTCGAGCAGCAGCGCGATCGCATCGCGTTGCCCGCCCGTGGCCGCGTAGTGAAGCGGCGTCCAGCCGGGGTGATTGACCTGGGCGCCGCGCGCGAGGAGCTGGCGCATCACCTTGATCTCGCCGAACAGCGCCGCGTACATCAGCGCGCTCTCGCCGGCGGCGTTGAACACGTTGACATCGGTGAGCGGAGACTCGAGCAAGGCCGAAAGCGCCGCGAAAGCCTTGTTCTGCGTGGCCACCACCACGGCGGGGCCGAGCTTGGGGTCGGGCGAATTCGTGCCCAGCCCGCGCAGGACCAGCAGCCTGACCTTGCCCGCGTCGTTGGCCTGCACGGCCTCGAACAGATCCTTGTAGGGGTCGGCACGCGCCGCGGCCGGAGCGAGCGCGAGCGCGGCCCCGAGGCACGCGAGCGCGAGCGCGCGCCGGCCGCCAGGCCAGCCCGGCAGCGCCGAGATGCACCACGGAACCCCTCTGGAACTTCTAATCTTATTAATTAGAAACATCCTAGAAGTATTTGAATAACCTGTGGAAATTGTCCGTCGTGATCTTCGCGATATGCTCCGCGGAAACGCCGCGCAGCGCCGCCAGCTGCTCGCCCACGTGACGCACGAATCCGGGCTCGTTGGTCTTGCCCCTGAAAGGAACCGGCGCCAGGTAGGGGGCGTCGGTCTCGATCAGCAGGTTGCCCTCGGGCACCCTCGCCGCCACCTCGCGCAACGCGTCGGCGTTCTTGAACGTGACGATGCCCGAAAACGAGATGCAGAACCCCATCGCGATCGCCGCGCTCGCGGTTTCCCAGGCCTCGGTGAAGCAGTGCATCACGCCGCCCACCTCGTCGGCGCCCTCCTCGCGCATGATCCTGATCGTGTCCTCGGACGCGGCGCGCGTGTGGATCACCAGCGGCTTGCGGCACGCGCGCGCCGCCCGGATGTGCGTGCGAAAGCGCTCGCGCTGCCACTCCAGTTCGCCCTTGAGGCGATAGTAGTCGAGCCCGGTCTCGCCGATCGCCCGCACACGGGGGTGGTCGGCCAGCGACACCAGCGTTTCCACGTCGGGTTCGCGATCGTCCGGATAGTCGGGATGCACGCCAGCCGTGGCGAGAAGCCGCGGATGCCGCTCCGCGAGCGCGAGCACCGCGGGAAAGCTCTCGAGGGTGACGCTGATGCACATCGCGCCGTCGACCGCGTTCTCGTCCATGCGGGCGAAGACCTGGTCGAGACGGTGTTCGAACTCGGGAAAGTCGAGGTGGCAGTGCGAGTCGATGTACACGTGAATGCGAGAGCCGCGCGCGATGCGCCTGGCTTTCGATTCTAGCCCCTTTGGCGGGGCCGACCCTCGGCCTAGATCGTCTGCGAGTTGCGGTCGGGCTTGTGACCGGCGCCGATCAGCTTCTCGATCGTGTTGCGCGCCTGCTCGCCGGCCGCGTTCTTGGCGAACTGGACGCCGATGCCCTGGGGGCGGCCCGGAACGCCGGCCGGCGTGATCCAGCAGACCTTCCCGGGAATCGGCATCCGGCTTCCGTCCTCGAGCAGCGTGACCATCGCATAGACCTCGTCGCCCAGGTGCGCCGCACGTGTGGTGGGAATGAACATCCCGCCCCCGTCGATGAAGCCCATGTACGACCCGGCCAGTGCGGCCTTGTCGCGGATCGTGAGCGTCAGCACGCTCGGGCGCAGCCCCCCGCGCTCGGCGGGCGGCGAGGTCGCGAACGCTGCCACCTGCGGGGTCGCGAGTCCGCTCTCCTCCAGCACGCCGCTGCCGTTGCCCAAGCCGCCCCTGCCAACCATCTGGTCCATCGTCTTCCGCCTTGGGCACCCTATTCGAACAGCGCCCGGTATCTGATCATCGCGTCTTCGCAGAACAGCCTTGGATTGAGCGGATGGTCGACGAGCCTCGACTGCAGGTTCAGCCACGCCTGGAACCGCGCGATCCGTTCCAGCCGGGTTGCACCCGCAAGCCGCCCCAAGGCCTCCCCCTGATCGGGAAAACCCTGCGGCACCGCACCGGCGAGCACGCGCCCCAAATCCGTCACCCAGGTCTGCAGCAACGGCAGCCAGACCCTCGCGGGCACGGCGGCCAATGCCTCTGCGGCCTGTATAGCGGAGGTGTCGGGAGAAAGTCCACCGATCTTGACGATCAGCCGATGGGCGGTCGAGCGCTCGGGGTCGGCGAGGGCCAGCGCGCGAAACGGCGCGCCCGCGGTTGCCGCGAGCCAGGTGCCGGCCTGCGCCTCGGTCGCGCCGGTGCGCTGGGCAACCCATCGGGCGGCCAGGCCCGGGTCGGGGCGCGCGATCGGAACCGCCACGCAGCGCGAGCGCACCGTGGCGGCGAGCCGATCGGGGCGGCCGCTCACGAGGATGAAGTGCGTGTTCTCCCCCGGTTCCTCGAGCGTCTTGAGCAGCGCGTTGGCTGCCGGGGCATTCATCGCGTCGGCAGGCTCGATCAGCACCACCCTGCGCCCGCCCCGGTGGCCGCCCACGGCGAGGAAGTCGGCCAGCGCCCTCACCTGCGCGATCCGGATGTCGCTGCTCGCCTTGTCGGGGCGCTCCCTGCGCTCGGGGTCTTCCTCGTCGGCGTCGGGCGTGAGGAGCCTGAAGTCCGGGTGGTTGCGCTGGTCGAACCAGCCGCAGGCGAGGCAGCGCCCGCAGGCGCCGCCGCCCTCGAGCGGGGACTCGCACAGCAGGCTCCTGGCGAACGCGTGCGCCAGCAGCGACTTGCCGGTTCCCGGCGCGCCGCTGATCAGCAGCGCGTGCGGCAGCTGCGCGCGTGCGGCCAGCAGTCGAGCCAGCGTCGGCGCCAGCCAGGGAGGCAGGGCCTCGCCGTTTTTCTCGGGGGTATCAGCCAATGTTTTATATATTTATCAGAGCTTTGAGATGTCTTTCTCAAGTAATGTCTTAATTGAGGCGATCGACTGCATCGCGTCCACCACGAGGAAACGGCCGGGCGAGAGCGCCACGCGCTCCAGGTACGCGCGTCGCACCCGCTCGAAGAATGCCGGACCCTCCGCCTCGAAACGGTCGGGCGCGCGCGCCGACGCCCTGCGCTGCGCGGCCACCTCGGCGGGAAGATCGAACAGGTAGGTCCGGTCGGGCTGGAGCTCGCCGTGAACCCACTGCTCGAGCATCGTGATGGCCTCGAAGGGCACGCCGCGTCCCCCTCCCTGGTAGGCGTAGGTGGAGTCGGTGAAGCGGTCGCAGACGACGACGGCGCCGCGCGCCAGCGCCGGCAGGATCAGCCGCTGCACGTGCTCCTTGCGCGCCGCGAACATCAGCAGGGTCTCGGTCTCGATCGACATCGGCTCGCCCAGCAGCAGGTCGCGAAGCCGCTCGCCGAGCGCGGTGCCGCCCGGCTCGCGCGTGAGGACGACCTCGCGCCCGCTGGCGGCGATCGTGTCGACCGCCCATTGCAGGTGGGTGCTCTTGCCAGCCCCGTCGATGCCCTCGAACGTGATGAACCGCCCCTTCAATGCCTGCCCTCCGGTGCCGTGCGCGCCGCTCACTGACGCAACTGGTAGCGCGCCACCGCGCGATTGTGCGCCTCGAGGCTCTCGGAGAACTCGCTGCTGCCGTCGCCGCGCGCAACGAAGTACAGCGCGCGCGTGGCCACCGGGTTGAGCGCGGCCGCGATCGACGCCTTGCCAGGCAGCGCGATGGGCGTGGGCGGCAGGCCCGCGCGCGTGTAGGTGTTGTAGGCGCTGTCCTCGAGCAGGTCGCGCTTCCTCAGGTTGCCGTCGAAGCGGCTCCCCAGGCCGTAGATCGTGGTGGGGTCGCTTTGCAGCCGCATGCCGATCCGCAGGCGGTTGACGAACACCGACGCGACCTTGGCGCGATCCTCGACGCGCCCGGTCTCCTTCTCCACGATCGAGGCCAGCACGAGGGCCTCGTAAGGGTCTGCCAGCGGGAGCCCTTCCTGGCGGCTCTCCCACAGCTCCTTGAGGATGCTCGCCTGGCGCTCGAAGGCCTGGCGATAGACGTCGATATCGGGGGCGCCCGGCGAAAATCGGTAGGTGCTCGGGTGAAAGAGCCCCTCGGGGTGCGCGCGCTGGCTGCCGAGCATCGCGAGCAGCTCGCGATCGGCCTTGCCGGCGGTGTCGTGCGCGAGCTCGGGGTGGCGGTCGATCGTGGCGCGCATCTGCCGCCAGGTCCAGCCCTCCACGATCGTGACCTCGGCCATCAGCACGTCGCCGCGCACCATGCGGTCGATCAGCTCGCGCAGCGTCTGCGGCGCGCGCAGTTCGTACACCCCGGCCTTGATCGAGCGGGCGTCGCCGCGCAGCCGGGCCGCGCCCTTGAGCGCGAGCGCAGGCAACCGTACGCCGGCGGCGCGCGCCTGCGCCGCGATCCCGTCCAGGCCCATCCCGCGCTCGACGCGAATCCTCGCCACGGGCGAATCCATCGCGAGAGGCACGTTCGCATACCAGTGCCAGGCGGCCCACGCGCATGCGCCCACCGCGAGCGCGAACAGCAGAATCAGGGTCGGGGCACGCTTTATCATCGCTCTGTCCGTCGCTTCATATAATACGGTGCATCCCCCAACCGTCTGGCAACCATGTCCCAAGCACCCACTCCCGCAGCAAACCCTGCCACGAACGGCGATCCCGCGGGGCACGCGCTGGCCGCTGCCTTCGGCCTGGCGCCGGCGGACGACCTCTGGGGACCGCAGTCGGTGGCGGCAACCGTGACCGCTCGCTGGTACGCCGAGGGCTTCGTCGCGCCGCTGCCCGACCTGGGCCTGCTCTCGGTCGGCGGCGACGAGGCGGCCAGCTTCCTTCACAGCCAGCTCACCAACGACGTGGAGCACCTGCCCGAGGGGCAAGCGCGCTGGTACGGCTACTGCACGGCCAAGGGACGCATGCTCGGGAGCTTCCTCGGCTGGCGCGAACCCGGCGCGATCCGGCTGGCCGCCACGCGCACGATGCTCGAGAGCCTTCGCAAGAGGCTGACGATGTTCGTGCTGCGCGCAAAGGTCAGGATCGACGACGCATCGGGCGGCGTTGCGCTGCTCGGCCTGGGCGGCGAGGCCGCTTCGGTCGCGCTCGAGGAACTGGGCGTCGCTGCACCCGCCTCGATGCACACGACGAGCGCACCGGGCATCGTGGCGATCGGGCTCCCCCCTGCCCTGGTCGACGGCGCCGAGTGGGAGCGCTGGTTGCTCGCGGTCTCGCGCGCCGATCTCGAGCGCGTGGCCGCGGCGCTCGGCAAGCGCCTCGCGCGGGTCGGATCGGCGCAGTGGCGTTGGACGGAGGTGCGCGCCGGCGTCGCGCGCATCGTTCCGGCAACCAGCGAGCTGTTCGTGCCGCAGATGGTGAACTACGAACTCGTGGACGGCGTCAGTTTCACGAAGGGCTGCTATCCCGGCCAGGAGGTGGTGGCCCGCAGCCACTACCTGGGCAAGCTCAAGCGCAGGATGTTCGCCGGGCACGTGCAGGGCGAGCCCCCGGCGCCGGCCGCCGACGTGTTCGGCGCCACGGGCGACGAGCCCTGCGGGCAGGTCGTGATGGCGGCTCCGGCGCCCCAGGGCGGCGCCGACCTGCTGTTCGAGTGCCGCATCGACGCCGCGCAAGCGGGCGGGCTGCGCGTGGGCGAGGCGCCGCTCACGCTGGCGGCGTTGCCCTACGCCGTTCCTGCGAACCCGCCGCCGCCGGGCTAGCCGACGGGGCCGTCGGAACGCTGCTCGCCGGCCAGGCGCAGGAACATCGTCTGGTGCGGGATGCCGACCTCGTCGTAGGGTTCGCCGCGCAGCTCGAAGCCGTGTCGCGCGTAGAAGGCCACGACCTGGCACTGCGCGTTCAGAACGACTTCGCGATCGCCGCGATCGCCGGCCGCGCGCACGAGCGCGCGCAGGATGACCGAGCCCACGCCGGCGCCGCGGTAGGCCGCGAGCACGGCCATCCGCCCGACGTGCCCGTCGGGCAGGAGCCGGCCGGTGCCGATCGCGCGCGCGCCGTCGTAGGCAACGCAGTGCAGGCACTCGGCGTCGGCTGCATCCCACTCGTCCTCGGCCCGGATCCCCTGCTCGAGCACGAACACCTCGGTGCGCACCCGCGAAGCTTCGTCGCCCAGGGTGGCCCAGTCGCCGGTGCGCAGCCGCACCGTGCTCATCGCGCGCGCCCCCGGGCCCCCGGCGCGAAGGGCGCGCGCGGGGCCCGGTGCAGGGGGTTCTCGAAGCGTTGATCGCGCTGCAACGCCCTACCCCGCGGCAAAGCGCCGGATCGAATCGGCGATCGCCTGTGGCTGCTCGTGCACCAGCCAGTGGGTGGCCTCGGCGATGCGCTCCACCCGCAGGTCGGGCACCACGCGCTCGAGTCCGCGCAGCAGCACCGGCAGCAGCGCGGAGTCCTGCTCCCCCCAGATCACGAGCGTGGGCACGCGCACGACGAAATCCTCCTCGCGAAGCGAGAGCGCCGACGCGCCCGGATCGTGGGCCGTGGCCGGATGCAGCGGCGAGGCGCGATAGTAGTTCACCCCGCCGGTGAGGGCCCCGGGCTGACTCCACGCGCGGCGATAGGCCTCGCGCACCTCGCCGGTGAACCACTGTGCCCCGTTCATCGCGACGACCATGCGCTCGAGCCGCCGGAAGTCGTCCTCGGCGAGCGCGGCCTCCGAGCCCGGCGCGCGAAGCCAGTTCATGTAGGCGCTCGCGCGCTGCTGCGCTTCGTCGGTGGCGAGCGCGCGCGCGAAGGGCACCGGGTGCGGCGAGTTGAGGATCACGAGACGCGAGATGCGCTCGGGCCGCGCCGTGCCGAGCGTCCAGCACGCGGCGCCGCCCCAGTCGTGCCCCACCACCGTGGCGGTGCCGCCGCCGAGCTGCTCGATCAGCGCGGCGAGGTCGCCCGCCACCAGCGAGGCGCGGTAGGCCTTCGCACCCTCGGGCTTGGACGAGAGGTTGAATCCGCGCAGGTCCGGGGCCACCACGTGCCAGCGGTCGGCGAGCAGGGGCATCAGCGGCTCCCACGCGCGCCAGAACTCCGGGAACCCGTGCACCATCAGCATCAGCGGCGCGCGCGGATCGCCGCACTGCGCGTAGTGCAGCCGCACGCCCGGGGCCACGTCGCAGTAGTGGCCCTCGCTGATCGCGTTCGTGGTCATTGGCGCCTGCGGGTCAGCCCTTGGGCGAGGACGAGAAGCGCACGTCGGGCTTGAAGCTGAACGGGTCGCTCGGATTGCGCTGCGCGAGGATGTCCTGCATCCGCAGCTCCACGCTTTGCAGGATGCGCGGGTGCGTGAGCACGTAGAAGCGGTTCTCGCGAACGGCGTCGAAGGTGCGCTCGGCCACGTCGGCGGCGCTCAGCTTTCCCGAGCGCACCGCCTGCTCGCCCTGGCGCTGCGCGGCCTTCTGCGACTCGGTCGGCGGCGCGGTGTTGCGCAGCTCCTGCGGGCGGTTGCGGTGCGACTCGAAGATGCCGGTGGGAACGAAGGCCGGGCACAGCACCGAGACGCCCACGCGCGCCTCGGCGATGCGCAGGTCCTGGTAGAGGGTTTCGCTCGCGGCGACCACCGCGTGCTTGCTCACGTTGTACACGCCCATCATCTGCGGCGAGATCAGCCCGGCGACCGAGGCGGTGTTCACGACGTGGCAGTCGCAGTCCTGCGCGAGCAGGATCGGCACGAACACGCGGATGCCGTGCACGACGCCCCACAGGTTCACGCCCAGCGTCCAGCGCCAGTCGGCCTCGCTGTTCTCCCAGATGAACCCGCCGGTGCCCGCCACGCCGGCGTTGTTGAACACCAGGTGGATCGCGCCGAAGCGCGCGAGCGCGGCGTCGGCCAGCGCCTGCACCTGATCGCCCTGCGAGACGTCGCAACGCAGGGCGAGAACGTCGGCGCCCTGGGCGCGCACTGCCGCGGCGCTCGCCTCGAGCGCGCCGGCGTTCACGTCGGCGAGCGCGAGCTTCATCCCGAGCCGCGCGCCGATTCGCGCGAACTCGCGGCCGAAGCCGCTGCCTGCGCCGGTGATCACGGCCACCTTGCCGGTGAAATCCTTCATCGCGATGCGCTCCCGTTCACGTTTCCCAACCCGGGTTGGCGCGCGCGAGCTTTCGCAGCAGCGCCGGCCACGCCAGCGCCCCGCCCAGCCCGTGCGTGACGGCCACGACGTTCTCCTTCACGCCGGCGAGGATTCGCGGGTCGATCGCGACCAGCTCGCCGCCCGCCTGCGCCGCCACCTGGATCTCGCACGAGCGCTGCAGGATGTACATCGAGAGGAAGGCGTCGGCCACCGTCTGGCCCACGGTGAGCAGGCCGTGGTTGCGCAGGATCAGGAAGGTGCTCGCGCCCAGGTCGCGCACGAGGCGCGGGCGCTCGTCGTCGCGCAGCGCGATGCCCTCGTAGTCGTGGTAGCCGAGCGAGGCCAGCGCCACGGTGGACTGCTGCGAGATCGGCAGCAAGCCGCCCGCCTGCGCGGCCACCGCCACCCCGGCCACCGTGTGCGCGTGCAGCACGCACTGCGCGTCCTCACGCGCGGCGTGGATCGTGCTGTGGATCACGAAGCCGGCGGGGTTCACCGGGTGCTCGGTCTCGTGCAGCGGCTTGCACTGCATGTCGACCTTCACCAGCGACGATGCGGTGATCTCGTCGAAGCCGAGGCCGTAGGGGTTGATCAGGAAGTGGTGCTCGGGCCCGGGCACGCGCGCCGAGATGTGCGTGAACACGAGGTCGTCCCATCCGTGCAGCGCCACCAGCCGGTAGCACGCCGCGAGGTCCGCGCGAAGCTTCCACTCGGCCTCGCTCACCCGTTCGCGCATCGGGCGCAACGCGTTGGCCGCCGGAATCTCTCTCTTGTTCATTGCAGTCTCCCCGGGTTGCGGTCGCGGCGTCTGCCTGCGAGCCCCTATTGCAGCTTCACCAGCTGCTTGCCGAAGTTGCGGCCCTTGAGCAGGCCCAGGAAGGCCTGCGGCGCCCACTCGATGCCCTGCGCGATCGACTCGCGGTACTTCATCTCGCCGCTGGCCACCAGCGCCTCGAGTTCGGCCAGTGCGCGGGGCCAGATCTGCAGCTGCTCGGAGATGATGAAGCCCTGGATCCTCAGGCGGTTGACCAGCACCGAGCGGAAATTCATGATCGGCATCGGCACGCCGTTGAAGCCCGAGATCAGCCCGCACACCGCGATCCTTCCGAACGGGTTCATCCGCGCCAGCACCGCGTCGAGCACCGCGCCGCCGACGTTCTCGTAGCAGCCGTCGACGCCGTCGGGCGTGGCGGCGGCGAGGTCTTCCACCAGGCGCCCGGCCTTGTAGTCGACGCAGGCGTCGAAGCCGAACTCGTCGACCACCGCCGCGCACTTCTCGGCACCACCGGCAACGCCAACGACCCGGGCGCCGGCACGCCTGGCGAGCTGGCCGGCAACGGCGCCCACGGCACCGCTCGCCGCCGACACGACCACGGTCTCGCCCTTGCCTGGAGCGATGATCTCGTTGATGCCATACCAGGCCGTAACGCCCGGCATGCCCACACAGCCCAGATGCACGGAGAGCGGAACCCGCGTCGCGTCCACTTTGCGCAAGGTCTGCAGCGCCTGCGGCACTGGCGGCCTCAGGCAACCGTATTCCTGCCAGCCCAGTGCGGTCACGACGTGCTCGCCCTTCGCGAACCCGGGCGCGCGGCTCTCGAGCACCACGCCGGCGGTGGCGCCCTGCATCACCTTGTCGAGTTCCTGGGGCTTGGCGTAGGACCTCGACTCGTCCATCCGCCCGCGCATGTAGGGGTCGAGCGACAGGTAGTGGTTGTGCACCAGCACCTCGCCCTCGCCGGGCTGCGGCACCGGGGTGCTCGCCAGCCTGAAGTTCTCGACCTGCGGCTCGCCCGTCGGCCTGCTCGCGAGCAGCCACTGCCTGTTCATCGTCATTGCCTCACTCCGATTGCGCTTCCCGGCGCGGCGATTGCGCGAAGCGCGGCTTCACGTACTTGAAGGTGCCCGACCCGCGGCTGAGCACACGCCCCTTGTCGTCGCGCACCTCGCCTTCGCAAAAGCACATGTTCGCGGTGCGGTGCAGGCAGTTGCCCCAGGCGTACAGACGCTCGCCCGCGGCCGGCAGCATGAAGGTGGACTTCATCTCGATCGTGATCACGCCGTGGTCTTCGGCACCCTCGTGCCGGGCGCGCGCGCGGCCCGCCTGCGCCATGCACACGTCGAGCAGCGTCATCAGCACGCCGCCGTGCGCCATCGCGAGCGAGTTCATGTGCTCGGGGCGGGTGTCGAGCACGAGCACGGCACCGGCGTGCCCGGCCTCCTCCACGCGCACGCCGAGGTGCTTGAGGAACGGTATGTGATCGAGGGTGTTCGCAGCCACTCAGATCACCGCGCTCGCGCCGCCGTCCACCGCCAGGATCTGCCCGGTGATGTGCCGCCCCGCGTCCGAACACAGCAGCACGGCAGCGCCCTTGAGGTCCTCCTCGCCGCCCACGCGGCCCAGCGGCACGCCTTCGGTGAGCTTGTCGCCGTACTGCGCGATCACGCCCTTGGCCATCTTCGAGGGAAAGAACCCGGGCGCGAGCGCGTTCACCGTGATGCCCTTCTCGCCCCACTCGGCCGCGAGCGCGCGGGTGAAGTTCACCAGCCCGCCCTTGGTCGTGTTGTAGGCGAGCGTCTTCATCGTGCCCGGCGGGTTGCCCGCCAGGCCGGCGATCGACGCCACGTTCAGGATGCGGCCGTAGCCCTTGGGGATCATCGCCTTCAGCCCCACCCGCTGGCAAAGAAGGAACACCGCCGTGAGGTTGAGGTTCACGAGCTTGTTCCAGGCCTCGATCGGGTGTTCCTCGGCGGGCGCGCCCCAGGTCGCGCCGGCGTTGTTCACCAGGATGTCGATGCCGCCGAGGCGGGCCAGCGCCGCGTCGACGAAGCCGGGCACCGCGTCGGCTTTTCCCAGGTCCACCGGCATCGCGTGGGCGACGATGCCCATGCTCGCGAGGTGCGCCACCGCCTCGTCGAGCTCGGCCGCCTTGCGCGCCGAGATCACCAGCTCGGCGCCCATCTCGCCCAGCGCCTCCGCGATCTGCAGGCCCAGCCCGCGCGAGCCGCCGGTGACGATCGCCTTGCGGCCTCCCAGATCCAGCAGCTTCTTGAGCGACATCGGGCTTCCTCCTCTCAACGCGGTTTGCGAATCGCCATGCGCAATGCCCGGCCGGGTGCTCGCGGCGGCGCTCAGCGCCCCGCGCCGCCCGCCGGCGCCGCGCCGCCGCGGTGCTCGTCCGCGCCGCCGATTCCGAACGCCCGCAGCGCCGCCCGCGCGATCGGCTCGCCCCACTCCTGCGCGAAGTGCCCGGCGCCGGCCACTTCCATGGGCGGCGGGCAGCCGCGAATCGCGGCCGCGAGCGCACGCATCGCCGGCACCCCGAGCACCGGATCCTCCACGCCCACCGCCGCGAAGCTCTCGCCCTGCCAGCGCTCGCGCCAGAAAGCGAGCGCGCGTTGCGAGATCACCGCTGCGGGGGCCTGCGGATCGTCCGGGATCATGTTCGGGAACGCGCGCAGCGCCGCCTTGTACGACGCGTCCGGGAAGGGTGCGTCGTAGGCGGCGATCTCTCCGGCCGTGATCGCGGGGTTGCCCCGCGCGATCAGCTTGCCCACCGCGAGGTCGGGCGTGCGGTTCGAGTACTCGCGCCACTGCAGGAATCCCTCGCCCAGCCCGGTGCCGGTGGCGAGCGCCGTATTCATCACCAGCAGGCGCGTGTAGCGCTCCGGCGCATCCATCGGCAGCGTGAGTCCGAGCAGGCCGCCCCAGTCCTGGCACACCAGCATCACGTTCCGGAGGTCGAGCCGCTCGACCAGCTGCGCGAGCACGCTGCGGTGGAACTCGAAGCCGTGCGCCGACTCGTCGGCCGGCTTGTCGGAGCGTCCGAAGCCGATCAGGTCGGGCGCGACCACCCGCATGCCGGCCTCGAGAAACACCGGGATCATCTTGCGATAGAGGTACGACCAGGTCGGGTTGCCGTGCAGGCACAACGCCACGCCGCTGCGCCCCGAACCCTCGTCGAGGTAATGCACCCGCAGTCGCTGCGCCGCCGGCAGGTCGGCCAGGTAATGCGGGGCCCAGCCGAATCCGGGAAGCTGCGAGAAGCGTTCGTCGGGCGTGCGCAAGGTCTTCGTCGACATCGCCTCAGACGATCTCGAACAGACCGGCGGCACCCATCCCGCCGCCCACGCACATCGTCACCACGGCCCACTTCGCGCCGCGGCGCCGCCCCTCGATCAAGGCGTGGCCGGTGAGCCGCTGCCCGCTCACGCCGTAGGGGTGCCCGATCGCAATCGCGCCGCCGTCGACGTTGAGCCGGTCGGCCGGAATGCCGAGCTTGTCGCGGCAGTAGATCACCTGCACCGCGAAGGCCTCGTTGAGCTCCCACAGGTCGATGTCTTGCACCTTCAGGCCCGCGCGCGCGAGCAGCTTCGGGATCGCGAACACCGGGCCGATCCCCATCTCGTCGGGCTCGCAGCCCGCCACCGCGAAGCCGCGGAAGTAGCCCAGCGGCTCGAGGCCCTTGCTCTCGGCGAGCTTGGCGTCCATCACCACGCAAGCGCCGGCGCCGTCGGAGAACTGGCTGGCGTTGCCCGCGGCGATCACGCCGCCCGGCAGCGCGGGACGAATCTGCGACACCCCTTCGTAGGTCGTGTCGGCGCGCCGCCCCTCGTCGTCGGCGAGCGTGACTTCCTTCGTGATCATCTGCCCGGTGGCGCGATCGGCCACCGCGGTGCGCACGGTGATCGGCACGATCTCCTCGCGAAACCGCCCCGCCTCGGCCGCGGCGCACGCGCGCTGCTGGCTCTGCACGCCGTACTCGTCCTGCTTCTCGCGCGAGATCGCGTAGCGCTTCGCGACGGTCTCGGCGGTCTGCAGCATCGGCCAGTAGATTGCCGGCACCTTATCCTGCAAGCGCTTGTCGGCGATCATGTGGCGGTTCATCTCGTTTTGCACGCACGAGATCGACTCGACCCCGCCGGCCACGTAGACGTCGGCCTCGCCCGCGATCACGCGCTGCGACGCCATCGCGATCGTCTGCAGCCCCGACGAGCAGAACCGGTTCACCGTGACGCCCGCCACCGTGACCGGGCAGCCCGCCGCGAGCGCGATCTGGCGCGCGATGTTCGCCCCGGTTGCACCCTCGGGGTTCGCGCAGCCCATCAGAACGTCCTCGACCTCGCCCGGCTCGATGCCGGCGCGCTCGATCGCGGCGCGCACGACCGCGCCGCCCATCGTGGCGCCGTGGGTCATGTTCAGGGCGCCCTTCCATGATTTCGCCAGCCCGGTGCGGGCCGTGGAGACGATCACTGCTTCACGCATGGCTCATTCCTCGTGTTCTGTTCGGTCAGTCAGTCGTTGAATCCCTTGCCCTCGGCGGCGAGCTTCGCGAGCAGCTCCGCAGGCTTCCACGCGCCCGGGTCGCCGTTGGGCGTGTTCGCGGCCTGCGCGGCGAAATCGGCCATCCGGTTGAGCACGTTGTACAGCCCCATCATGTCGGCGTAGAGCATCGGCCCGCCGCGGTGCGGCGGAAAGCCGTATCCGGTGAGGTAGATCATGTCGATGTCCGAGGCACGCAGCGCGATGCCCTCTGCGAGGATCTTCGCCCCTTCGTTCACCAGCGCGAGCACCAGGCGGTGCACGATCTCGTCGTCCGAGAGCTTGCGCGGCGTGATGCCCAGCTCCTTGCGGTGCGCGGCGATCAGCTCGTCGATCACGGGGTCGGGAATGGCGACGCGCTTGCCCGGCTCGTAGCGGTAGAAGCCCGCGCCGGTCTTCTGCCCGAAGCGCCCCAGCTCGCAGACCTTGTCGGCGATCCTGGGGTACTTCATCGCCGGGCGCTCGACGTAGCGGCGCTTGCGGATGTACCAGCCCACGTCGTTGCCGGCCAGGTCGCTCATCCGGAACGGGCCCATCGCGAAGCCGAACTTCTCCACCGCGCGGTCCACCTGCTGCGGGCTCGCGCCCTCCTCCACCATGTAGCCGGCCTGGCGGCTGTACTGCTCGATCATCCGGTTGCCGATGAAGCCGTCGCACACCCCCGAGACCACGGCGAGCTTCTTGATGCGCGAGGCGAGCTTCATCGTGGTGGCCAGCACGTCTTTCGCGGTCTTGGCGCCGCGCACGACCTCGAGCAGGCGCATCACGTTGGCCGGGCTGAAGAAGTGCGTGCCGATCACGTCCTGCGGGCGCTTGGTGAACGACGCGATCGTGTTCACGTCGAGCGTGGAGGTGTTGGTGGCGAGGATCGCGCCCGGCTTGATCACCTCGTCGAGCTGCTTGAACACCTGCTCCTTCACCGCCATGTCCTCGAACACGGCCTCGACCACGATGTCGGCGTCCTTGAGATCGGCGTAGGCCATCGTCGGCTGGATCAGCCCCATGCGCTTTTCCACGTCGTCGGGCTTGATCCGCCCCTTCTTCGCCGAGTTCTCGTAGTTGCGCCGGATGGTCGCGAGCCCCTTGTCGAGCGCCTCCTGCTCGACCTCGAGGATCTTCACCGGGATGCCGGCGTTGGCGAAGTTCATCGCGATGCCGCCGCCCATCGTGCCCGCGCCGACGATCGCCGCCGACTTGATCTCGCGCAGCGGGGTGTCGGACGGCACGTCCGGGATCTTCGACGCCGCGCGCTCGCCGAAGAAGGCGTGGCGCAGTGCCCTCGACTCGGGCGTCTGCACCAGCGCGAGAAAGCCCGCGCGCTCCACCGCGAGCCCCTCCTCGAACGCAAGCGACGCGGCGGCGGCCACCGCGTCGATGCACTTGAGCGGCGCGGGGAAGTTCTTCGCCACCGTGCGCACCGTGTTGCGCGCGAACTGCAGGTAGCCCTCGGCGTCGGGGTACGAGACCTTGAGGTCGCGCACCTTCGGCAGGCCCTTGCCCTCGGCCACGGCCTTGCGCGCGAACGCGATCGCCGCCGGCACGACGTCGCCATCGACGATCTCGTCGAACAGCTTCGTGCCCTTGAACTTCTCCGACTTCACCGGTTCGCCCGAGACGATCATGTTCACCGCCATCTCGAGCGGCACGACCCGCGGCAGGCGCTGCGTGCCGCCGGCGCCGGGCAGGATGCCCAGCTTGACCTCGGGCAGCGCGATCAGCGCGCCGGTGGCGGCGACGCGAAAGTGGCAAGCGAGCGCGAGCTCGAGCCCGCCGCCCATCGCCACCGAGTGCACGGCGGCGACCACCGGCTTGCTCGAGGCCTCGAGCTCGCGGATCACCGTGTGCAGCGTGGGCTCGGCGGTCGCCCTGGGCGAGTTGAACTCGCGGATGTCGGCGCCGCCCGAGAACGCGCGCCCGGCGCCGGTGATCACGATCGCCTTGATCGCCGGATCGGCGTTGGCCTTGCGCAGCCCCTCGGACAGCCCCCGCCGCAGGTCCATCCCGAGCCCGTTCACGGGCGGGTTGTCCATCGTGATCACGGCCACGTCGCCGTGCGATTCGTAGTTTGCCTGGCTCACTGCGTCCCTCTCGTCGTTGAATCGAACGCTCGTTCGTTTTTCGCGGAAAAAAATGGGACAGGATCGCTGCCCATCGCGGAAGTTTAACCGCTCACGCCGGCCCGGGCCGAGCCCTTGCGGCGCCCGGCTGTCGCGACCGCGCGCGCATGCCCGGCCTAGACCTCCAGCCACTCGCGCCGGATCTGCGCGTTCTCGCCCAGCTCCCGGGGCGTGCCCTCGAACACGATGTGCCCGTGCCCCATCACGTACACGCGCTGCGAGATCTCGAGCGCGATCGCGAGCTTCTGTTCCACCAGCAGCACCGAAATGCCGCGGGTCTTGAGCTGGTCGAGGAAGTTCGCCACGAGCTCGACGAGCTTGGGCGCGAGCCCCTCGGTGGGTTCGTCGATCATGATCAGATCGGGGTCGCCCATCAGCGTGCGGCACAGCGTGAGCATCTGCTGCTCGCCGCCCGAGAGCACGCCGGCCTGCGTGTGCTGGCGATCCTTCAGGCGCGGAAACATCCGGTACATGTCGTCGAAGGACCAGCGCCCGGGCGAATTGCCCTTGAGCCCGAGCACGAGGTTCTGCTCGACCGTGAGCGTGGGAAAGATGTCGCGGTTCTCGGGCACGTAGCCCAGCCCCCGGTGCGCGATCCGGTAGGACTCCAGGCCGCGGATCTCCTCGCCCTTGAAGCGCACCGAGCCGGTGGAGTCGACCATGCCCATGATCGCTTTCACCGTGGTGGAGCGCCCCACGCCGTTGCGGCCCAGCAGGCTCACGATCTCGCCCGCCTGCACGTGCATGTCCACCCCGTGGAGCACGTGGCTCTTGCCGTAGAAGGCGTGCAGGTTGTTCACTTCGAGCATGTAGGCCTCATTCGCGCTGCGCGTTCCCGGGCGCCGGTGTCAGTGCCCGGAAACGGCGGTGCCGAGGTACGCCTCCTGCACCGCGGCGTTGTTGCGGATCGCCTCGGGCGTGTCGGTGGCGATCACCTCGCCGTAGACGACCACCGAGATCCGGTCGGCGAGGTCGAACACCACGCTCATGTCGTGCTCCACCATCACCAGCGTGCGGCTCTCGGTCACCCTTCGGATCAGCTCCACCGCGCGGGTCGTCTCGGAGCGGCTCATCCCGGCGGTGGGCTCGTCGAGCAGCACCACCTTCGAGCCCCCGGCGATCGTGATCCCGATCTCGAGCGCGCGCTGCTCGGCGTAGGTGAGCGACCCGGCCGGCGTGTCGCGACGCGACTTCAGGCCGATGCGCTCCATGATGTCCTCGGCGCGCTCCTTCGCGTCGGCAAGGCCCGCCAGGCGGTGCCAGAACGAGTACTTGTAGCCGAGCGCGAACAGCGTCGCGCAGCGGATGTTCTCGAACACGGAGAGCCGAGGGAAGATGTTGGTGATCTGGAAGCTGCGCGACAGGCCCTTGCGGTTGATCTGGAACGGGGTGTTGCCGGTGATGTCGCGGCCGTTGAGCTCGATCCTTCCGCGCGTGGGCGCGAACCGCCCCGAGACCAGGTTGAACAGAGTCGACTTGCCCGCGCCGTTGGGGCCGATGATCGCGTGGCGCTCGCCCACCGGGATCTCGAGGTCCACGCCGCGGATGATCTCGGTCTTGCCGAAGCTCTTGTGCACGCCGCTGAGTTTGAGTGCCGGTGCGTTCATCGTCGCCTACAACCGCACTTCGCGCTGGATCTGTTCCTCGATCAGCACCTGCACGTCGCTCCACGCCTTCGCGAAGCGCCGCCGCATCGCCTCGAACGCGAGCGCGCCGCCCGCGAGGATGCCCAGCGCCACCACCCAGACCTCGAGCGACTCGGCGTCGAGCCTGAACCCGTAGAACTTCATCAC
>DATCZK010000052.1:0-29023 GCA_036525975.1 Burkholderiaceae bacterium
AGCGTCTCGCCCGAGCCCTTCTGGATGATCGACACCTTCACGCCCGAGTCGCGCTGGAACTGCGCCGCGAGCGCGTTGCACCAGTCCGCCTGCACGCTGCAGATCACGTTGAGCTGCGCGCTCGCCGGAGCCGCAGCCCCCAGCAGCCCCGCCGCAAGCACTCCGATGAAGATCGAATTGCGCATCCGCTTCTCTCCTGTAGGTGTTCGGTCACGACCTGGTCGCAGCCGGCTGCTCGCCGGGTTCGCCGGGATTCTAGCCCTTCGCGCCCGCCGCCAAGCCGTTGTGCAGGTCGGCGCAGATGTCGCCGGGCGCCTCGAGCCCGACGGCCACGCGCACCAGCGACTCGCGGATGCCGGCCGCCGCCCGCGCCTCGGGCCCCACCCGGTGGTGGGTCGTGCTCGACGGGTGCGTGATCGTGGTCTTCGCGTCGCCGAGGTTGCCGGTGATCGAGAGCATCGCGCACCCGTCGATCACCCGCCAGGCGGCGGCGCGCTGCGCCGCCTCGCCGTCGGCGCGCACCTCGAACGACACGATCGCCCCGCCCGCGCCCTGCTGGCGCATCGCCAGCGCGTGCTGCGGGTGCGACTCCAGCCCCGGGTAGTGCACCCGGGTCACCGACGGGTGGCGCTCGAGCCAGCGCGCGACCTCGAGCGCGCTGGCGCACTGGCGCTGCATGCGCACCGAAAGCGTCTCGAGCCCCTTGAGCAGCACCCAGGCGTTGAACGCCGAGAGCGAGGGCCCCGCGGTGCGCAGCACCGGCATCAGCGCCGCGTCGACGAACTCGCGGCTCCCGAGCACCGCGCCGCCCAGCACGCGGCCCTGGCCGTCGATGTACTTGGTGGCCGAGTGCACGACCACGTCGGCCCCCTGCTCGAGCGGGCGCTGCAGCGCCGGCGTGGAAAAGCAGTTGTCCACCACCAGCGTGACCCCGTGGCGCCGTGCGATCGCCGAGATCGCCGCCAGGTCGGCCACTTCGGTGAGCGGGTTCGACGGCGTCTCGAGGTAGAACATCCGCGTGTCCGGGCGCACCGCCGCTTCCCAGGCGGCCGGCTCGGTGAGCGGCACGTACGAAGTCTGCACGCCGTAGCGACCGAACATGTTGAACAGCTGCGCGGTGGCGCCGAACACGCCGACCGAGGACACGATGTGCTCGCCCGACTTCACCAGCGCGAGCACCACCGACAGGATCGCCGACATGCCCGACGAGGTGGCCACGCAGGCCTGGGCGTTCTCGAGCGACGCGAGGCGATCCTGGAACACCGACAGCGTGGGGTTGGAGAACCTCGAGTAGACGAAGCCCTCCTCGTCGCCGCCGAAGCGCGCGGCCGCCTGCGCGGCGCTCGCGAACACGAAGCTCGAGGTGAGGAAGATCGGTTCGGAGTGCTCCCCGAACTGCGTGCGCTCGATCCCGGCACGCACCGCGCGCGTGGCGAAATCGTAGTCTTCAAACGCGCTCTGGTCGGTCATCACGTCTCCCTGGAAAGCAAAAACCCGCCGGAGCACAGCACCGAGCGGGTTGTCGTTCCCCTCGTTTTTAGCTGTACTTGTTAAGCGCCCGCAAGCAGAGGCAAATCGGCGCTGGGGCGATTATATACCCGCTCGCGCCGCCGCAAGCCCGCGATCGCGCTCAGTCGGCCGCGCCGAGGAACTGCAGGTTGAGCTGCGACTTGGGCACGTCCTCGTCGATGCCGCTTTGCGCGCGCAGCCGCGCCTCCTCGATCCGGTCGAGATACGCGGGCGTGACGTCGCCGGTGACGTAGGTGCCGTCGAAGCACGAAGCCTCGAAGCGCTGGAGCTTCGGGTTCACGTCGCTCACCGAGCGCTTCATCGCGTCGATGTCCTGGTACACGAGCGCGTCGGAGCCTATCGCCCAGCGGATCTCCTCGTCGGTGCGATCGTTGGCGATCAGCTCGCCGCGCGTGGGCATGTCGATTCCGTAGACGTTGGGGTAGCGCACCGGCGGCGAGGCGGAGGCGAAGAACACCTTGTTCGCGCCCGAGTCGCGCGCCATCTGCACGATCTCGCGCGAGGTCGTGCCACGCACGATCGAGTCGTCGACGAGCAGCACGTTCTTTCCCTTGAACTCCACGCTCATCGCGTTGAGCTTCTGGCGCACCGAGCGCTTGCGAACCGCCTGGCCGGGCATGATGAAGGTGCGGCCCACGTAGCGGTTCTTCAGGAAGCCCTCGCGGTAGTCGAGGCTGAGCTTGTTCGCGAGCTGCATCGCCGCCGGGCGCGAGGTGTCCGGAATGGGCATCACCACGTCGATGTCGCCGAGCCTGAACTCGCGCTCGATCTTCTCGGCGAGGTACTCGCCCATGCGAAGCCGCGACGCGTAGACCGAGGCGCCGTCGATGATCGAGTCGGGTCGCGCGAAATACACGTACTCGAACACGCAGGGGTTGAGCGTTGGGTTCTTCGCGCACTGGCGCGAGTGGAAGGCGCCGTCGAGGTCGAAGAAGATCGCCTCGCCCGGCTGCACGTCGCGCACCATCCTGAAGCCGAGCCCTTCGAGCGCCACCGATTCCGAGGCCACCAGGTACTCGGTGCCGGCGTCCGTTTCGGCCGCGCCGTAACAAAGGGGCCGGATCCCGAAGGGATCGCGAAACGCGACCACGCCGTAGCCGGCGATCTCGGCCACGCAGGCGTAGGCGCCGCGCACCCGGCTGTGCACGTTGGCCACGGCGCGGAAGATCGCGTCGGGGTCGAGCGACACGCCGTTGGCCTCGGCCTGCAGCTCGTGGGCGAAGACGTTGAGCAGCGCCTCCGAATCGGACTCGGTGTTGATGTGGCGCAGGTCGCGCCGGTACATCTCGTCCTTGATCTGATCGGAGTTCGTGAGGTTGCCGTTGTGCGCGAGCATCAGGCCGAACGGGGCGTTCACGTAGAACGGTTGCGCCTCCTCGGAGTCGCCGGCCGATCCGGCCGTGGGGTAGCGCACGTGCGCGATGCCGCTCGTGCCCGGCAGCGAGCGCATGTTGCGCGTGCGGAACACGTCGCGCACCAGGCCGTTGCCCTTGTGCATGCCGAACTTCTTGCCCATCGCGGTGGCGATGCCTGCGGCGTCCTGCCCGCGATGCTGCAGAAGCAGCAAGCCGTCATAGAGCAGCTGGTTGACAGGCCCTCTGGACATTACCCCAAGAATTCCGCACATCGCTGCCCCCGAACTCAGGTCTCGCGGATGCCGCTCACGCGACCCGGAAGATACGGCTCGACCCAGTGTACGACGGCGTCGAGCACCGGGCGAGAGATCGAGGCGCGCCACGCGGGCCCCTGATGGGCGTCGAGCATGCGCGCCCCCGCCACCGCGAGCACCACCAGCACCACGCCGCGCGCCACGCCGAGTATCGCGCCCAGTCCGCGATCGGCGCCGCCGAACCCGAGCCTTCCCATCGCGCGCGCCAGCAGCACCCCGACCAGGCGCGTGAGCACGAAGGCGGCAACGAACAGCAGCACGAACACCACCCACGGGTGCTCGCCCATTCCCGACAAGACCGCCACCTCGGGCGCCAGGACCAGGGGCGCGAGCACCCCGACCACCCAGGCGGCGAGACCGAACACGGTGCGGATCATCCCGCGCCAAAGCCCGAGCACGGTGGAGATCCCGACCACGACCACGATGAACCAGTCCCAACCCGTCATCGCCTCGAACGACAAGTCGCTCACCGGCCCTACCTCTGCGGCGCGACCAGGGTGGACTCGATCCCGGCCGCGCGCAGCTTCGCGCGCGCCGCCTCGGCCGCGTCGCGGCTGGGGAACGGGCCGACGCGCACGCGCGTGCGCTCTCCTTGCGGCGTGGCGAGCTTCTCGGTGTAGGCCTTGAAGCCCGCCTTGCGCGCCCGCTCGGTCTGCTCGGCTACGCCCTTGGGAGAGGCGAACGCGCCGATCTGCACGACGTAGCCGTCGGCCTCGGGCTGCGCCTGGGCCTCGGGCTTCGGCGACTCGGGCTTCGCCTGGGCCTCGGGCTTCGCCTGGGCCTCGGGCTTCGATTGCGGCTCGGGCTTCGATTGCGGCTCGGGCGCCGGCTTCGGCGCCGGCCGCGCCTGGGGTTGCGCGCTCGCCTGCGTTTCGGCCTTCGCCGCAGGCTCCGGCCGCGGCGGCTGCGCGTCGGCTTTCGCAGCGGCCGTGCGCTCGGCCTCGCCGGGAGTGACGATCAGCCCGTTGCGCGTGTTGCGCTCGCCCAGCGGCGTGTCGCGCGAGGGGATCTGCACCTGCACGTCGTCGCGGATCTGCCGCGGCTCGGAGTCCAGCACGATGGGCAGGATGATCGCCGCGGCCAGGCACACCGCGGCCGCGCCGACCAGTCGCCGGCGCGCGCGCTTCTTCTGCGGCAAGGCAGGATCGAGCGCGCCTTCAGGCTTGGCGTTCCTGGATCGCGATGCCATCTGGGGTCAGTTTGGGCGGCCGTGACGGCCCAGGTGATCGAGCACGTCGGCAACCGTGAGGAATGAACCGAAGACGAGGATTCTATCACCGTCGTCGACCAGGCCGCGCGCCGCGTCGTAGGCTTCGCGCGGCGAATCGAAGCAGCGCACCGTCCGGTTCTCCCCGGCCGAGATTCCCTCGCGGGCGAGCAGCGCGACCAGGTCGGCGGAGGACGCGGCGCGCGCGCCGGGCAGGTCCACGAGCAGCCAGTGGTCCACGCGGCCGGCGAGCGCCCGGACGATGCCCGCGACGTCCTTGTCGGCCATCACGCCGAACACCGCCCAGGTGGCCGGGAAGAACCCCATGTTCTCGAGGTTCTGCGCCAGGTGCGCCGCCGCGTGCGGGTTGTGCGCCACGTCGAGCACCACGGCGGGCCGCCCGGGGAGAACCTGGAAGCGGCCCGCGAGGGTAACCGCCGCGAGCCCCCGGCGCACCGCCTGCTGGCTCACCGGGAGCCGATCCCGCAAGGCCTCGAGCGCGGCGAGCGCCGCCGCCGCGTTGAGCAGCTGGTTCGCGCCGCGCAGCGCCGGGTACGCGAGCGAATTGCGGCGCGTGTGCGGGCCGCGGTACGACCACTGCTGGCGGTCGCCGGTGTAGCCGAAGTCCCTTGCCATCACCCACAGCTTCGCGTCGATCTCGCCCGCGTACGCCAGCAGCGAGTGCGGAGGATGCGGGTCGGCGCAGATCGCGGGGCGCCCCGTGCGGAAGATGTGCGCCTTCTCCCAGCCGATCGACTCGCGGGTGTCGCCGAGGTAGTCGGTGTGGTCGATGTCCACGCTGGTGACGACCGCGCAGTCGGGGTCGATCATGTTCACCGCGTCGAGTCGCCCGCCCAGCCCGACCTCGAGGATCGCCACGTCGGGCTTGCGCTGCGCGAACAGCCTCAGGATGGCCAGCGTCGTGAACTCGAAATACGTGAGCCCGACCTCGCCGCGCGCCGCATCCACCGCCTCGAACTGCGCCACGAGCGCCGCGTCGTCGACCGCGACGCCGTCCAGTCGCGCGCGCTCGTTGAACGCCACGAGGTGCGGCGAGGTGTAAAGCCCCACGCGATAGCCCGCGGCACGCAGGATCGAGTCGAGCATCGCGCAGGTGGAGCCCTTGCCGTTGGTGCCGCCGACGGTGATCACCACGCACTCGAGCGAGAGCGACAGGCGCCGGGCGACCTCCCGCACGCGATCGAGCCCGAGCTCGATCGACTTCGGGTGCAGCCGCTCGATTCGCTCGAGCCACTGGGCCAGCCCGGTCATCGAGCCGGGGCGCTCAGGAAACCGCGTCGCTGGGCTGGCGCAGGAGCAACGCGAGCAGCGTGGCGATCTCGTCGCGCAGCTGCCTGCGGTCGACGATCATGTCGATCGCGCCTTTCTGGAGCAGGAACTCGGCGCGCTGGAAACCCTCCGGGAGCTTCTCGCGAACCGTCTGCTCGATCACGCGGGGGCCGGCGAACCCGATCAGCGCGCGCGGCTCGGCGATCACCACGTCGCCCAGGAAGCAGAAGCTGGCCGAGACGCCGCCCATCGTCGGGTCGCTCAGCACCGAGACGTAGGGGAGCTTCTTCTCGGCGAGCCGCGAGAGCTTGGCGGTCGTCTTGGCCATCTGCATCAGCGACAGCACCCCCTCCTGCATCCGCGCGCCGCCCGAGGCCGCGATCGACACGAAGGGCACCTTCTGGTCGATGGCCGCCTGCACGCCGCGCGCGAAGCGCTCGCCCACCACCGAGCCCATCGATCCGCCCATGAAGTCGAACTCGAACGCCGCCACCACGACCGGAATCGTGCGGATCGCCCCGCCCATCACGACCAGTGCGTCGGTTTCCTCGGTCTGCTCGAGCGCCGCCTGCAACCGGTCGGGGTACTTGCGCGAGTCCTTGAACTTGAGCGCGTCCACCGGCAGCACGCCCTGGCCGATCTCGTAGCGGCCCTCCGCGTCGAGCAGCGCGTCGAGCCGCCGCCGCGCGCGCATGCGAAGGTGGTGACCGCACTTGGGGCACACGCTGAGGTTCGTCTCGAGGTCGGCGCCATAGAGCACGGCGTCGCAGGACGGGCACTTCGCCCAGACGCCCTCGGGCACGCGCTTTCCGCTCGGGCCTGAACGCTTGATCCTCGGGGGCAGCAGCTTGTCGAGCCAGTTCATCGCGCGTTCTCCGGTTCAGCGGCCTGAAGCCGAAATGCCTCGAGCTTGCGCCGGTTCGCCGAGCTCGTCGAGCGCGCAGCGGATGCCGGCGACGAACTGCGCCACGCGCTGCGCGGCCTGCGCCGGATCGCCGTCGTCGAGCACCTCGATCGTGCGGGTGCCGATGATCACGGCGTCGGCATTGCGGGCGATCGCCTTGGCGGTGGCCGCGTCGCGAATGCCGAAGCCCACCCCCACCGGGATGCTCGACGCGCGCTTGATCGCCGCGACGCGGGCGGCCACCTCGGCGGTGTCGAGGTGGCCGGCGCCGGTGATTCCCTTGAGCGACACGTAATAGACATAGCCGCTCGCGAGCGCGAGCACCTGCGCCACGCGCTGCTCTCCCGAGGTGGGCGCGAGCAGGAAGATCAGGTCGATGCCGCGCTCACGCGCCTGCGTTGCGAACGCGCCCGATTCCTCGGGCGGGTAGTCGACCACGATCAGGCCGTCCACACCGCTCGCGGCCGCCTCGTCGAGGAACCGCCCGACGCCCATGCGCTCGATCGGGTTGGCATAGCCCATCAGCACGACCGGCGTGCGCGCGTCGCCGGCGCGGAACCCGCGCACCATCTCGAGCACGCCGCGCAAGCCCACACCGAGCGCCAGCGCCGCCTCGTTGGCGCGCTGGATCACGGGGCCGTCGGCCATCGGGTCGGAGAACGGCACGCCGAGCTCGATCATGTCGGCGCCGGCCGCGACCATCGCGCGCATCACCTCCACCGTGGCCTTCGGGTTGGGGAACCCCGCGGTCACGTAGGGGATCAGCGCCTTGCGCCGCGCCGCCGCGAGTGCCTCGAAGGCTGCGCCGATTCGCGACATCAGAGCTCGATCCCGCCGCGGCTCGCGACCGTGTGCATGTCCTTGTCGCCCCGGCCCGAGAGGTTGACCAGGATGACCTTGTCGGCGCCGAGCGTGGGCGCGAGCTTGAGCGCGTAGGCGATCGCGTGGCTCGACTCGAGCGCGGGGATGATCCCCTCGATGCGGCAGCAGTCGTGAAACGCGCGCAGCGCCTCTTCGTCGTCGATCGGCACGTAGCTCGCGCGCGCCGAATCCTTGAGCCAGGCGTGCTCGGGCCCGACGCCGGGGTAATCGAGCCCGGCCGAGACGGAGTGCGTCTCCACGATCTGTCCGTTCTCGTCCTGCAGCAGGTAGGTGCGGTTGCCGTGCAGCACGCCCGGAGATCCGGCCGACAGCGACGCGGCGTGCCTGCCGGTGGCGATCCCTTCGCCCGCTGCCTCGACGCCCACGAGGTGCACGCCGGGCTCGTCGATGTAGGGGTGGAAGATCCCGATCGCGTTGGATCCGCCGCCCACGCAGGCGATCACGTAGTCGGGCTGGCGGCCGCACATCGCCGGCATCTGCTCGCGACACTCCTTGCCGATCACGGTCTGGAAGTCGCGCACCATCATCGGGTAGGGGTGCGGCCCGGCCACGGTTCCGATGATGTAGAAGGTGTCCTCCACGTTCGTGACCCAGTCGCGCATCGCCTCGTTGAGCGCGTCTTTCAGCGTCTTCGAGCCGGATTCCACCGGCACGACCTCGGCGCCGAGCAGCTTCATCCGGTAGACGTTCTGCGCCTGCCGCGCGACGTCCACCGATCCCATGTACACGACGCACTTCATCCCGTAGCGGGCCGCGACGGTGGCGGTCGCGACGCCGTGCTGCCCCGCGCCGGTTTCGGCGATCACGCGCCGCTTGCCCATCCGCCGCGCGAGCAACGCCTGGCCGATCGTGTTGTTGATCTTGTGCGCGCCGGTGTGGTTGAGGTCTTCGCGCTTGAAGTAGATCTGCGCGCCGCCCAGCATCTGCGACCAGCGCCGCGCGTGGTAGATGGGGCTGGGGCGGCCGACGAAGTGCTCGAGCTCGTCCTGGAACTCGGCGATGAACTCGGGATCGACGCTGCAGCGCTCGTAGGCCGCGCGCAACTCGTCGAGCGCGTGCACCAGAGTCTCGGCGACGAACACGCCGCCGTAGGGGCCGAAGTGCCCGCTGGTATCGGGTAGGTCGTAGGGGTTCATTGTCCGGTGTCCGGGCCGCGGCCGGCCTTCGTTGCATCGGCGCCGATGACCGCGGCAACGAACCGCTC
Source organism: Burkholderiaceae bacterium (assembly GCA_036525975.1). Classification (GTDB taxonomy): domain Bacteria; phylum Pseudomonadota; class Gammaproteobacteria; order Burkholderiales; family Burkholderiaceae_E; genus Quisquiliibacterium. Next base: position 8,687 of record DATCZK010000052.1, read on the forward strand.
CATCTTCGCCCACTCCTTGGTTCTCGGGTCCGACCCCTGGATCCCGCTTGAAACGTCCACCCCGGTGGGGGCGACCCTCGCGATTGCCTCGGTCACCGAGCCGGCGTCGAGCCCGCCCGACATGATCAGCGGCAACCTGCGCTCGTGCGGCGCGGGAACCCACGTCCACTCGAAGGCCTTTCCGCTTCCTCCGTAGCCTTCGCTGAACGAGTCCGCAAGCAATGCCTCGGCGCCGCTGTACGAGCTCGCGGATTCTAGCAAATCGCCTCTGGCGCGCACGCGCACGGCGCGCCAGAACGGAACGCCGCCGGCCGCGGTCGCGCACTGCGCGGGCGACTCGTTGCCGTGGAACTGCACCACGTCGAGGCCGACCTCGGCCACCGTTTCCCGCACCGTGGCGGCGGCGGCATCGACGAACAGCCCGACCGCAGCGACGAACGACGGCAGCCGCTCGCGCAACCTCCTCGCCTCGGCGCGATCGATGCAGCGAGGGCTCGGCGGATAGAACACGAAGCCGACCGCATCGACGCCCAGCGCGACCGCCGCGTCGACGTCGACCGGGCGGACCATGCCGCAGAACTTGATCCTGGTTCTCATGCTCAGGGCCCCGCCAGCGGCGGGATTGCCGCCGGCCACGACCCGATATCGTACTGCGCCGGGTATTGCACCCCGCAAAGGTACAGGCCGTCGGCGGCGAAGGTGGGCGCCGCCATGCCACGGTCGCGCGCGGCCAGCACCTCTTGGGCCCACGCCGCCGGCCTGCGGCCCAGGCCCACCCAGACGAGCGCCCCGACCATGTTGCGCACCATGTGGTGCAGGAACGCGTTCGCGACGAACTCGATCGCGAGCAGCGCACCGCGCTCGCGCACCACGACGCTCTCGACCCGGCGCACCGGGGATCGCGCCTGGCACTGCGAAGACCTGAACGACGTGAAATCGTGCTCGCCCTCGAACGCGCGAGCGGCCTGCGCGATCGCCGCCGCGTCGAGCGGGCGAAACACCCAGCCCGCGCGACCGGCGAACAGCGGGTGGCGGTTCGCGCCGCGGTAGATCAGGTAGCAATAGCTGCGCCGGGTCGCGCCGTAGCGCGCGTGAAACGCCCCGTCGACCCGGGCGGCCGCCTGCACGGCAACGCCCGGAGGAAGATGCGCGTTCACGCCGCGCACCCAGGCGCTCAACGGCCGCTGCGCCCCGGTGTCGAAGTGCACGACCTGCGCCAGCGCGTGCACGCCGGCGTCGGTGCGGCCTGCGCAGACGGTGCGAACGGGCTCATCGGCCACCGCCGCGAGCGCCGCCTCGAGCTTGTCCTGCACCGCGTTGCCCGAAGGCTGGGTCTGCCATCCCTCGAAGGCGTCGCCGGCGTACGCCAGGCGCAGGGCAACCCGGGTCGGGCTCACGGAAACCGGTGGGGGGTTCTCATCCACGCGATGTTACGGCGTTCGCGCCGCGGAAAGAAAAACGGGGAAGCCACCGCTTCCCCGCTGCGAGCCGCCGGGATGCGCTCAGGCGAGCTTGGAGAGCATCGCGCGGGCCTTGTGCTGCTGCTCGCCGTCGCCGCCCTTGACCACTTCGTCGAGCAGTTCCCGGGCACCTTCCTTGTCGCCGATCTCCTCGTAGGCCGACGCGAGGTCGAGCTTGGTGGCCATTTCCTGCCACCGCGACTCGTCCAGCGCGTTGGCGCCGGAGCCGGCAGGCGCGAGGTCGAGACCGATCGCCGAGAGGTCCATCTCGCTGACCGCGGCCGCGGCCGGCGACGCGGCCCGGGGTGCGGCCGGCGACGGCGATGCGGCGCGCCGGCTCGCGACATCCGGCTCGGGTTCGTCGATGGAAGGCAGTTCGTGCGGCAGATCCTCGAGCGCCTGTTCGGCAGCGGCGACCCCGGAAGCCTTGGAAGGCGCGTCCAGATCCAGCACCGGAAGCTCGAAGCTGCTGTCGAGGGCCTGCTCGAGTTCGCTGCGCCCGTCGCCGTCGCGATCGCGCGTGGAGGCGATCCGCTCGCCGGCCTTGCCGACGGTGGTGTCGAGGTCGAGGTCGAGGTCGAAGTCCAGCCCCGGGTCTCCAGCGTCGACGTCGGACTTGCCGATCAGGTCGCGGTCGGCGAGCGGCCGGGTGTCGCTGAAGTCGGCCGGGGTTTCCAGCAGGCCGAAGTCGACATCCTGCGCAGCTTCCGCGGCCGGGGCGCGGCCACCGGCCGATGCCGGCGACTCGTTCCGTGCGTCGTCGCCGGCGCGAGCCGGCTGCTCGCTCGCGAACAGTGCGTCCACGGTCGCATCGTCCACGGCCGCAACGTCGTCGGCCGAGACCTCGTCGGCCGCAACCTCGCCCGTGGGCTCGCGGCCGGTGTAAAGGGCGTTGTCCGGGTCGAGTGCCAGGCCCATCGTGACGACCTTGGGCCACTCCTCGTTCTGCCCGCCGGTCATCGCGTGCATTTCACCGGCGGCGTCGTTGAAGGCCCCGAGGTCCTTGCGCCCGGAGTAGATCTCGAGGAGCTTCGCGCGGATCGCCTGGCGCTCGGGCTGCTTCTTCAACGCCTCGCGCAGGATCTCCTCGGCCTGCGACTCGCGGCCGTAGGCAATGTAGACCTCGGCTTCGGCGATCGGGTCGACCTCGGTTGAGTGGACGTCGACCGCGCTGTCCTTGCCGGTGGCGGCGAACATGCTGCTCGCCGTGTCGACGCTCTGCCCGCCCGTGGAGCCGAACAGCGAGTTGGACGCGAAGCCCTCGCCCGCGATCAGGCTGTCCTCGAACTTCTCCACCTTGCGCCGACGGCGCATCGCATACCAGCCGTATCCGGCGCCGAGCGCGAGCAGCGCGCCCAGCCCTGGCAGCAGCAGCGGGTTGTCGGCGAGATCGCCGAGAAAGCCCGGTTGAGCGGCGTCGGCTGGTGCCGCCGGCGCGGCCTTGGGCGCGGCCTCGGGTGCAGCCTTGGGCGCAGCGGCCGCCGGCTCGCCCTTGGCGGCCGGCGGGGCGGTATCGGTCTTCACACCGGACTCGGGCGCCGCCTTGGGCGCTTCGGCCACGGCCGGGGGCGACACGCTCGTGGCCCCCGCCGATTGCGCGGCGCCGGGGGTCGCGACGGGCGCCGACGCGGCCGCGGGCGCGGTCTTCGCGATCGTGCCGGCGGCGGACGCCGCCGACCCGGCCGATTCCACCTGCTTCTGGAGTTCCGCCAGCTGGCGGTTCTTCAGCTCGAGCAGCTTCTGCAGGTCGCCGACGTTCTTTTCGAGCTCGGCCACACGCGACTGCGACTCGCGCAACGCGGCGTCGCGCGCGACGCTCTGCTCGACCGCTGCGGATCGCGTCGTGGTCGTGCCCGCGCCACCCGCCGGTGCCGACGCAGGCGCCTCGGTCCTGGAGAGCGCGAGCTTGTCGCCCGAGGCCGGCGCGGCGCGGTCTTCGACCTTCCCGCCCACGGCGCCGGCGGCGCTCTGCCCGCCCTTGGCTGCGGACACCGAGCGCGTGCTCTCGGCCAGCCGCGCCCGATACGCCGCGAAATCCCTGGTGTGGGCGCGCACCTGCTCGCTCGCCTTGGCGGCGTCGACCGACGCCATCGTCTGCGCGTCGGGCACGGCGAGCGTGGCGCCCGCGAGCAGCCGGTTGACCCCGCCGAAGAACGCCGAGGGATTGGCCTGATAGAAAGCGATCAACGCCTGGTCGAGCGACACGCCGCCGGGCTTCACGCCACGGGCGATTGCGGCGAGGGTGTCGCCGCGCTTGACCAGGATCGGCGCGCCGCCCGCCGCACCCGCGGCCTTGGCGGCGGCTTCGGGTTGGGCGCGTGCGGGGGCCGTCGGCTGCGCGGGCGATGCCGCAGCGGGCGCCGGCTGCGTCTGGGCCGCGGGCGCCGGCGCAGGCACGGCAGGCGCGCTCGAGGCGACCGGTGCCGGAACCGGCGCCGTTTGCGCGGACTGCGCTGCCGGCGCCGTTGCCGCCGGGACCACCGCCGACTGCGTGTTGCCGCCGTCGACCACGTTGCGCCCCGCAACGCGCAGCTCCGGCGGATCGAGCAGGAACGTGTACTCGCGCACCAGCCGTCCGTTCGTCCAGTTCAGTTCCACGAGCAGGTCGACGAAGGGTTCGTTGATGGGCTGCGTCGACGAAATGCGCACGAACGAGCGGCCGTCGTCGCCACGCTCGACCACGAACCGCAGCGAACTCAGCGCCGGGTTGAACTCCATCCCGGCCTGGCGGAATGCGTCCTGCGGCGCGAGCTTGGCCGACAGCGATGCGGCCTCGTCGCGCGACAGAGAGGTGATCTCGACCTCGGCGCGAAGGGGCTGCCCGAGCGCGGATTGAACGGTGAGCCTGCCGAGACCCGCTGCCCAAGCCGTGCTCGCGCCTGCGGCCAACATGGCCAACGCGACTGCAGATGCGATGCGCTTGGGAGAGAGTCCCGAGGATGTGGACGGTTGACGCTTCTTCCCTGCAGCCACGCTTTTCCCCGGTCTAAGGTGATTCATTTCGAGCCTAGCATCAGGCATTTACCTGCGCAAGCTCGCGTCGTCTCACAGGTTTTGGCCCGACAGCGCCTCGCAGACAACAAACTCGCGATCAGCGGCGCCCGAGCGCCGCCAGAAGGCCGGTGTCCGGTCCTCGAGCGCGCGCCGCGCCACAACGCGGGAGCCTGGGGCGTGGCGTTCATCCGAGCAGGATGCGCAGCATGCGCCGCAGCGGCTCGGCCGCGCCCCACAGCAACTGGTCGCCCACCGTGAACGCGCTGAGGTGCCCCGGACCGATCGCGAGCTTGCGCAAGCGCCCCACGGCAATCGACAGCGTCCCGGTGACGGCCGCGGGGCTCAGCGCCCCGATGCTCGCGTCGCGCTCGTTGGGCACCAGTTGCACCCACGCGTTGCCCGAAGCCACCAGCGACTCGATGTCGGCGAGCGGCAGATCGCGCTTGAGCTTGATCGTGAGCGCCTGGCTGTGGCAGCGCATCGCGCCCACCCGCACGCACAGGCTCTCGACCGGAATGTGGCCCGGGCCCGACGCCGGCAGGCCCAGGATCTTGTTGCACTCCGCGTCGCCCTTCCACTCCTCGCGCGACATCCCGCCTCCCAGATCCTTGTCGATCCAGGGAATCAGGCTTCCCGCGAGCGGCACGCCGAAATTCCCGGTGGGAAACGAGGGCGAGCGCATCGCCTGGGCAACGCGCTGGTCGATATCGAGGATTGCCGACGCCGGGTCGGCGAGTTGGGGCGCGACCGCCGCGTGCAGTGCTCCCATCTGCGCGATCAGTTCGCGCATGTTCTGCGCGCCCGCTCCCGAGGCCGCCTGATAGGTCATCGCCGTGACCCACTCCACGAGCCCCTCGCGCAGCAGCCCGTTGAGCGCGAGCATCATCAGGCTCACCGTGCAGTTGCCGCCGATGTAGTTCCTGGTGCCGGCAGCGAGCGCGCCGCGGATCACGTGCTCGTTGAGCGGGTCGAGCACGATGACCGCGTCGTCCTTCATGCGCAGCGCGGAGGCCGCGTCGATCCAGTAGCCGTTCCAGCCCGCGGCGCGCAGCGGCCCGAAGACCTCGGTGGTGTAGTCCCCGCCCTGGCAGGTGACGATCGTGTCCATCTTGCGCAGCGCTTCGATCGAGCGCGCGTCGGCGAGCGGCGCGCTGCCCACCGGCCCCTCGCCGCCCACGTTCGAGGTGCTGAAGAACACCGGTTCGATCAGCGCGAAGTCGTTCTCCTCGCGCATGCGCTGCATCAGCACCGAGCCGACCATGCCGCGCCAGCCCACGATTCCCACTCTCATCATCGCTCTCTCCCAGCCCCGCGGCGCGCGCTCACAGCGCCGCGATCACCGCCTCGCCCATTTCCGACGTGCCCACCGTGCGCTTGCCCGGCTCGGCGATGTCGGGCGTGCGCAACCCCTGCGCGAGCACCTTGCGCACCGCCGCTTCGACCCGCGCCGCCGCTTCCTCCTGGTCGAGCGAATAGCGCAGCAGCATGGCTGCCGAGAGGATCGTCGCCAGCGGGTTGGCCATGCCCTTGCCGGCGATGTCGGGGGCCGAGCCGTGAATCGGCTCGTACAGCCCGTAGCTGCTCTCGTTGAGCGAGGCCGAGGGCAGCATCCCGATCGAGCCGGTGAGCATCGACGCCTCGTCCGACAGGATGTCGCCGAACATGTTGCCGGTGACGATCACGTCGAACTGCTTGGGGTTGCGGATCAGCTGCATCGCGGCATTGTCCACGTACATGTGGCTCAGTGCCACGTCCTGGTATTCGCGGTGCACCTCGGTGACGACGTCGCGCCACAACTGCGTGGTCTCGAGCACGTTGGCCTTGTCCACCGAGCACACGCGGCCCGAGCGCTTGCGCGCCGCGCGAAACGCGGTGTGGGCGATGCGCCGGATCTCGCTCTCGGTGTAGCGCATCGTGTCGAAACCCTCGCGCTCCCCGGATTCCGTTGTTCTCACGCCACGCGGCTGGCCGAAGTAGATGTCGCCGGTGAGCTCGCGCAGGATCAGCAGGTCGAGCCCGGCGACGACCTCGGTCTTGAGCGTGGAGGCGTGCGCGAGCTCCGGGTAGACGATGGCCGGCCGCAGGTTGGCGTAGAGGTCGAAGTGCTTGCGCAGGCGCAGCAGCCCCTGCTCGGGGCGCTTCGCGCGCGCCAGCGTGTCGTACTTCGGTCCGCCGACCGCGCCGAACAGGATCGCGTCGGCCGCCTCGGCAACTCCGAGCGTGGCTTGCGGCAGCGGATCGCCGGTCGCATCGACGGCGGCCCCGCCGACGAGCGCGGTTTCCATCTCCACGCGCAAGCCCTCGCGGGCGAGCGCCTCGAGCACCCTGACGGCCTGCCCGGTGATCTCGGGTCCGATCCCGTCGCCGGGAAGCACTGCGATCTTCATCTGCTCGGTCCTTCGCGTTCCAATGCGGTTGCCCTCCGCCCGAAGCCCCAGCCCGGCGGAAGCGACACGGGGCCTGCGGGCCTCTAGGGGGTGTTCAGGGTCTTGGTGAGCCAGGGCTGCTCCTGCAGCCTCTTCGCCTCGTATTCGCGGATGCGGTCGGCGTGGCGCAGCGTGAGGCCGATCTCGTCGAGCCCGTTGATCAGGCAGTAGCGGCGGAACTCGTCGACCTCGAACGGATAGGCCTGCGATCGGTCGACCGTGGACACCGTCTTCGCGGGCAGGTCGACCACCAGCTCGAAGCCCGGGAAAGCAGCCACTTCGTGGAACAGCCGGTCCACCTGCGCCTCGCCGAGCACGATCGGCAGCAGGCCGTTCTTGAAGCAGTTGTTGTAGAAGATGTCGGCGAACGAGGGCGCGATGATCGCGCGAAAGCCGTAGTCTTCCAGCGCCCAGGGCGCGTGCTCGCGCGACGACCCGCAACCGAAGTTCTTGCGCGCGAGCAGGATCGACGCTCCCTTGAAGCGGGCCTTGTTGAGGACGAAATCGGGGTTCAGCGGACGGCGCGTGTTGTCCATGCCGGGCTCGCCCCGGTCGAGGTAGCGCCACTCGTCGAACAGGTTCGGGCCGAAGCCGGTGCGCTTGACCGACTTCAGGAACTGCTTGGGGATGATCGCGTCGGTGTCGACGTTGGCGCGATCGAGCGCCACGACCAGCCCGCGGTGAACGGTGAACTCCTGCATCTGCGTGCTCCTCGCGCCTACTTGCGCGCGGCGTCCTGCACCTTCTCGCCGGCGCGCTTGAGGTCCTTGCCGACCCCTTCGATCGTGTTGCAGCCCGCGAGCGATAGGCCGACGAGCGCGGCGAGCGCGGCGAGCAGGGTTCTCGGGTTCATCGGAAGGTCTCCTTTCAGGCCCGGCGCACGTCGACGAAGTGCCCGGCGATCGCGGCCGCAGCGGCCATCGCCGGCGAGACCAGGTGCGTGCGCCCTCCCGCACCCTGGCGCCCTTCGAAATTGCGGTTCGAGGTCGACGCGCAGCGCTCGCCCGGCTCGAGGCGGTCGGCGTTCATCGCCAGGCACATCGAACAGCCCGGCTCGCGCCACTCGAACCCGGCGTCGCGAAACACGCGGTCGAGCCCTTCGGCTTCGGCCTGGCGCTTGACCAGCCCCGAGCCCGGCACCACCATCGCGAGCTTCACGCTCCCGGCCTTTCGCCGGCCGCGCACGACGCTGGCCGCCGCGCGCAGGTCTTCGATGCGCGAATTGGTGCACGAGCCGATGAAGACCTTGTCGATCCGGATGTCGACGATCGGCGTGTTGGGCTCGAGGCCCATGTACTGCAGCGCGCGCTCCATGCCCTCGCGGCGCACCGCGTCCTTCTCCTTGTCGGGGTCGGGCACGCGCTCGTCCACCGCCACCACCATCTCGGGCGACGTGCCCCAGCTCACCTGGGGGCGGATCTGCGCGGCGTCGATGCGCACGGTGGCGTCGAAGCGCGCGCCGGCGTCGGAATGCAGGCCGCGCCACTGGGCCACGGCGCGCTCCCAGTCGGCGCCCGAAGGCGCCATCGGCCGCCCCTTGAGGTACTGGATCGTGGTGTCGTCCACCGCGACCATGCCCGCGCGCGCGCCGGCCTCGATCGCCATGTTGCAGATCGTCATGCGGCCTTCCATCGAGAGCGCGCGGATCGCAGACCCCGCGAACTCGATCGCGTGGCCGGTGCCGCCGGCGGTGCCGATGCGCGCGATCACCGCGAGCACGACGTCCTTCGCCGTGACGCCGCGTCCGAGCTGGCCTTCCACGCTCACGAGCATGTTCTTCATCTTGCGAGCGATCAGGCACTGGGTGGCGAGCACGTGCTCGACCTCCGAGGTGCCGATGCCGAAGGCGAGGCAGGCGAACGCGCCGTGCGTGCTGGTGTGCGAGTCGCCGCACACGACCGTCATGCCGGGCAGGGTCGCGCCCTGCTCGGGCCCGATCACGTGGACGATGCCCTGGCGGCGGTCGAGGAAGGGAAAGTAGGTCTCGATGCCGAACGCGGCGATGTTGCGATCGAGCGTGACCACCTGCTCGCGCGAGGTGAGGTCCTCGATGCCCTCGATGCCGCGCCCCCAGCCGGTGGTCGGGGTGTTGTGGTCGGCGGTGGCCACCACCGAGGACTTGCGCCACGGCGCGCGCCCGGCCAGCCGCAGCCCTTCGAAGGCCTGCGGGCTGGTCACCTCGTGCACGAGGTGGCGATCGACGTAGATCAGGCTCGTGCCGCCTTCCTCGGCGTGAACGAGGTGGGCATCCCAGAGCTTGTCGTACAGAGTGCGTGCGGCCAGTGCCATCGTGGGTGCGCAAGCGCTCTTCGCCGCCCGCGTCGCAACGTTGTTCAACCTTTGATTATGCCACGCGCGAGCCCCGCCCAGCGGAGTCGAATCGCCTGCACGCCGCCACCGCCCCCCACCCTGCGAGCGCGGCGAGCGCCGCGCCGAAGAACGTCGCCTGCGGCCCCGCCGACGACCAGAGCCAGCCGGCCACGACGCCGCCGGACGAGCCGCCCACGCCGTAGCCGATCGTGAGGTACATCGCCTGCGCCCTGGCCTGCTGCCCCGGCGCGAACCACCGATGCAGCAGCGCGACCACGACGCCGTGGTGCAGCCCGAAGGTCAGGCCGTGCAGGAGCTGCGCCAGCACCACCACCCCGATCGCGTCGCCGCCCGCGCCGATCAGCGCGAAGCGGATCACGGCGGCGAGAAGACAGGCCGAGAGCAGGCGAAGCGCGTCGAAACGCGCGAACAGCCGGCGCTGCAGGCGAAACACCGCGATCTCGGCGAGCACGCCCAGCGTCCAGGCCAGGCCGATCGCGGTGTTCGAATAGCCCATCCGCTCCAGGTGCAGCGAGTAGAACGCGTACAGGGCCGCGTGCGCGAACAGCATCAGCGCGCACGACGCGAAGAACGCGGCGATCACCGGCTCGCGCACCCGCGCCCAGGCCGACGCGCCGTGCGTGGCCACGCTGGCCGCGATCGCCCGCGGCTCGGCGATGCGCCAGGTCACCGCGAGCAGGCAGGCGCACAGCATCGCGACCAGCGCCGGGAGGCTCGACACGCCCACCGCGTCGAGCACCGGCCCGACCAGCGCCACGGCGACGATGAACCCGATCGAGCCCCACAGCCGCATCGCGCCGTAGGCGCCCGGGTCGCCGGCGGACGCCGACAGCGCGATCGTCTCGGCGATCGGCGTCTGGGCCGAGGTGGCGATGTGAAACGCCGCCAGCACCGCGAGCAGCGCCGCGTAATTCGCGCCCGCCAGCGGCAGCGTCGCGGCCAGCACCAGCGCGAGCGCGGCGCTCGCGCGCAGCAGCGCGCGCCGCTGCCCGTAGCGGTCGGCCAACCCGCCCCACAGCGGCGGGCCGACGATGCGCGTTGCCTGCGGAACGGCCATCAGCACGCCGATCTGCGCTGCCGTCATGCCGACGTCGGCGAAGTAAAGCGACAGGTAGGGCGCGAGCGCGCCGACCAGCGCGAAGTAGGCGAAGAACAGCGCCTTCGCGCCGCCCTGCGGGCTCGGTGCGATCAGCGCGCGGTTCCGGGAATCGCGGGGGTGCCCGACACGACGCCGGCGTTCTGCGCGCGCTGGCGCAGCGCGTGGTCGATCAGCACGAGCGCGAGCATGGCCTCGGCGATCGGCGCGGCGCGAATCCCCACGCACGGGTCGTGGCGGCCCTTGGTCTGCACGGTGAGCGGCGCGCCGTCGAGGTCGATCGAGCGGCGCGGGATGCGGATGCTCGAGGTGGGCTTGAGCGCGAGCGACACGGTGATCGGCTGGCCGGTGGAGATGCCGCCGAGCACGCCGCCGGCGTGGTTCGACTGGAAGCCCTCGGGCGTGAGCTCGTCGCCGTGCACGCTGCCCTTCTGCGAGACCGAGTCGAACCCGGCGCCGATCTCCACGCCCTTGACCGCGTTGATCCCCATCATCGCGTAGGCGATCTCGGCGTCGAGCTTGTCGAACACCGGCTCGCCGAGCCCCACCGGCACGTTCTCGGCCACCACGTTGATGCGCGCGCCGCACGAGTCGCCGGCCTTGCGCAGCGCGTCCATGTAGGCCTCGAGCGTGGGGACGACGTTCGCGTCGGGCGCGAAGAAGGCGTTCTCGTGCACGTGCTCCCAGCCCGAGAACGGGATCTCGATCTCGCCGAGCTGCGACATGTAGGCGCGGATCCGGGTGCCGTGCTCGCGCGCGAGCCACTTGCGCGCGATCGCCCCGGCGGCCACCACGTTGGCGGTCATTCGCGCCGAAGACCGCCCGCCGCCGCGATAGTCGCGAAAACCGTACTTCTGGTGATAGGTGTAGTCGGCGTGACCAGGGCGAAAGGTGCGCGCGATGTCCCCGTAGTCCTTGCTGCGCTGGTCCTCGTTGCGTATCAGCATCGCGATCGGTGCGCCGGTGGTGCGCCCCTCGAAGGTTCCCGAGAGGATCTCCACCGCGTCGGACTCCATGCGCTGGGTCACGTGCCGCGACGTGCCGGGCTTGCGCCGGTCGAGGTCGGGCTGGATGTCGGACGCGTCGAGTTCGAGCCCCGGCGGGCAGCCGTCGACGACGCAGCCGATCGCCGGGCCGTGCGACTCGCCGAAGCTCGTCACGGTGAACAGGAGGCCAAAGGTGTTGCCGGACATCGCGATTCGCCTGCGCGTCGGTGGGGTCAGGTGGGAATTCTAGGGCATCCGCGGCGCCTCGCGGCGGTGGCATTGCTGGTACCTTGACGGTCTGGATCGCCCACCGGAGCTCGCGACTCGCTGCCGCCGACGGAGAAAGCCTTGACCAGCCACCCATTGGATCGCCTGCACGACCTCGCGCTGTTCGTGGGCGCGCAGGGCGAGCTTCGCGCGCACCTCGAAGACCTCCTCAGCCGGGTCGCGTCGGCAACCGACGCGGCAGCCTGCTCGATCATGCTGTTGTCCGAAGACGCGGGCGACGCGCCGCGCCTCAAGCTGTGGTGCGCCACCGACGGCCTGCCGGCGGCGGCGTGGGGCGAGACGCCCGGGCGCGGCGAGGCGATCGCCGGTCGCGTGCTCGAGAGCGGGGCTTCGCTTCTGATCGACGACATCGACGCCTCCGAGTTCGCGCCGCTCGCCAGGCGCAGGGACGAACTCGGCGCGAGCTTCATCTGCGCTCCGATCACGCTCGCGAAGGCGGCAATCGGGGTGTTGAACCTCTCGAGCAGCCCGGGCGCCCCGCCGTTCGACGCAACGAGCCTGCTGTACGCCGAGATCGTCGCGGCCCTGATCGCCAAGAGCGTTCAGGTCGAGCGGCTGCAGACGCTGGTTCGCTCGCGGCTCGCGCATGCAACGCTCGCGCGCGAGCAAAAGGCGGTGGTCACCCGCCTCACCGACGGGTCGGTCCCGCCGGCGCGGCTCGCGAAGATGCTCGCGAAGTCGTTCTTCCGCGACCTCAGCGCGGCCGGCTTCGAGGCGGACCAGATCATCGAGGCGGCCTCGGAGATCATCGCGCTCGTGTCGGAGGACATCCGCCGTTATCGCCGGCACACGGCGCGGCACGCGAAGTGAGCCCGTCGCGCGCGACGCGCGGTGCGGGCGCGCGAAGCGGGCGCGCGACACGCCGAGCAGGCGCGCGGCGCGCGGGCGCTCACAGCGCGTGCGCCACGCCCCCGGCGAGCCTGTGGATCACGCGCTCGCGCGGCATCAGCGCGAGCATCGCGTCGAGCGAGGGCGTCTGCGCGCGCCCGAACACCAGCATCCGCACCGGAACCGCGAACTGCGGCATCTTCAGGCCGTGCTCGCCCAGCGTTTCCCTGATCGCGGCGGCGATCGCCTCGCGCGACCACTCGATGCGCCCGCAGCTGTCGGCGAACGCGCGCAGCGCGGGCCGCAGCTCGGGCTTGAGGTGCTCGGCGAGCTGGGCCGCGTCGAGGTGCGGCTGCGCGTAGAACATCATCGCGAGCTCGGCCAGCTCGTTGAGCGTGCTCGCCCGATCCTTGACCAGCGCGAGGATCGCCGCCAGGTCCATCGACGCGGCCTCGGGCGCGTCGAGCCGGGCGCCGCGCGCGGCCAGGCGCGGCGCGACCATCGAGGCCAGCCTGCCGTCGTCGCAGGCCTTGATGTAGTGGTTGTCGAGCCAGGCGAGCTTGGCGAAATCGAAGCGCGCGGGCGACCGGCTGATGTGCTCGCAGTCGAACCACTGCACGAACTGCGCGCGCGAGAACACCTCGTCGTCGCCGTGGCTCCAACCGAGCCGCGCCAGGTAGTTCACCACCGCCTCGGGAAGGTAGCCGTCGTCGTCGTACTGCATCACCGACACCGCGCCGTGGCGCTTCGAGAGCTTCAGCCCGTCGGGGCCGTGGATCATCGGCACGTGCCCGTATTCGGGCAGCTCGGCGCCGAGCGCGCGCAGGATGTTGATCTGGCGCGGGGTGTTGTTCACGTGGTCGTCGCCGCGGATCACGTGCGAGATGCGCATGTCCCAGTCGTCGACCACGACGCAGAAGTTGTAGGTGGGCGTGCCGTCGGAGCGCGCGATGATCAGGTCGTCGAGCTCGTCGTTGGCGAACTCGATCGCGCCCTTGACCATGTCGCGCCAGGCCACGACGCCCGTCTCGGGGTTGCGAAACCGCACCACTGCCGCGGCGCCCTCGGGGGGCGGCGGCAGCGTCCTGCCCTGGGCCGGGCGCCAGCGCCCGTCGTAGCGCGGCTTGACGCCGCGCGCCTCCTGCTCGGCGCGCATCGCGTCGAGCTCCTCCTTCGTGCAGTAGCAGCGATACGCGGTGCCCGCCTCGAGCATCTGCGCGATCACCTCGCGGTAGCGATCCATGCGCTGGGTCTGGTAGAACGGCCCCTCGTCGTAGTCGAGCCCGAGCCACTGCATGCCGTCGAGGATCCCGCGCACGGCCGCGGCACTCGAGCGCTCCAGGTCGGTGTCCTCGATGCGCAGGATGAACTCGCCCCCGTGCCGGCGCGCGTAGGCCCAGGCGTACAGGGCGGTGCGCGCACCGCCGATGTGCAGGAAGCCGGTGGGGCTCGGGGCGAAACGCGTGCGAACGCGCCGTGCCGTGTGGTCGGGAGTCGTCATCGGGCGATGGTACGCGAGGTCGGGCGCCCGGCGAGGCGCCGGGCGGCGATTCTAGCCGATCGCCCGGCCGGCTCGAGCGCCGCGAAGCCGCGCGCCGCGAAGCCGGGCGCCGCGCGCGCGGCCAACCGCGCCGTGCGCGTGCAATGCGATCATTGGCAACCCACCGTGCCCAGGAAGGCCGCAATGACCGAAACCACCCACCGATACCAGTCGATCGCGCGAGAACTCGCGACCGCGTTCGCGCCCCGGGCCGCGCGCTGGGATCGCGAGCGGGCGTACTGCTGGGAGAACGTTCGCGAGCTGGCCGACGCGGGCCTGATGGGGATGTCGATCCCGGTGGAGTACGGCGGCAAGGGCGCGTCGTTTCACGACGTCGTGCTCGTCGTCGAGGAGATCGCCAGGGCGTGCACGCTGTCGGCGCGGATCGTGGTCGAGGCGAACATGGGCGGGATCAGCGCGATCATGGCCTACGGCACCGCCGAGCAGAAGGCGTACTGCGCGCCGCTCGTGCTCGCCGGGGACAAGCCGGCGATCTGCATCACCGAGCCCGAGGCCGGAAGCGCGGCCACCGAGATGCGCACCACCGCGCGCAAGGTCGGCGAGAAGTACCTGATCAACGGCCGCAAGCACTGGATCACGGGCGGCGGCGTTTCCAGGCTGCACCTGGTGTTCGCGCGGGTGCTCGACGAGGGCGGCCGGGCGCTCGGCATCGGCGGGTTCATCGTGCACCGCGACCCGGGCAACGGGATCGACCCGAAGGGCTTCGAGGTGGTGCGCCGCGAGCGCACGCTCGGGCTGTGCGGAATGCCCGAAGCCGAACTCGCGTTCCACGACCTCGAGGTGCACGAGCGCTTCGCCCTCGTGCCCCCGTCGGGATTCCGGCGCGGCTTCGCCGACCTGATGAACGCCTACAACAGCCAGCGCGTGGGGGCGGGCACGGTCGCGATGGGGGTGGCCGCCGGCGCGCTCGCGCACGCGCGGCGCTACCTGCTCGCGCGCGAGCAGTTCGGCCGCCCGCTCGCCGAGTTCCAGGGCCTGCAGTGGATGTTCGCCGACATGGACGCGGGCGTGCACGCCTCGCGGCTGATGCTGCACGAGGCGGCGCGCTCGCGCGGGCCGGGGGGCAGCCCGTTCCCCGACCTGATGATGGCGGCACGCGCGAAACTGTTCGCCTCGGAGACCGCGATCAGGGTCGTGAACGACGCGCTGCAGATCTTCGGCGCGCGCGGTTACGGGGCCGAGGAGCCGCTCGAACGGATGTACCGCGACGTGCGCATGTTCACGATCGGCGGGGGCACCGCGCAGATCCTTCGCACCCAGGTGGCGGGGCAGCTGCTCGGGATCAGGACACCGCAGAGGCGCGACGGCTACTCGCCTAAGACCTAGGCGCGCGCGCCGGCTTCGGCTCACGCGGGCCAGGCCGGTTCGCGGAACGCGCCGACGAGGAAGTCGATCATCAGCCGAACCTTCTGGGCAACGTGCCTGCGCGTCGGGTAGACGGCGTAGATGCCCAGTTCGAGAGCGCGGTACTGCGGCAGCACTTCGACCAGCGCGCCCGAGTGCAGGTCGGCGCCGACCAGGAATGTCGGCTGAAGGATGATCCCCAGGTCCTGCAGCGCCGCCGCGCGGCAGGTGTCGCCGCTGTTCGTGTAGATGCGCGGCGAGACCTTGACCTCGACGCGCCCGTGCGGGCCTTCGAACTCCCAGTTGTATCGGGCCGAGAGCAGGCTGTAAGCGAGTACCGTGTGCGCGGCGATCTCGGACGGGTGTTTGGGCGTGCCGTTCTTGCGAAGGTAAGCCGGCGAGGCGCACAGCATCAGGCGGGTCGAGCCGAGCTTGCGGGAGACCAGCGTGGAGTCCGGCATCCGCGTGATGCGCACCGCCAGGTCGGCTCCCTCCTCGACCAGGTCGACGACGCGATCCGCCAGCGTGATGTCGAGCGTGACGCCCGGGTGGCGCGCCATGAACTGCGGCCACAGCGGCGCGAGGTGGATCAATGCGAAGCTCACCGGGGCATTGATCCGCAGCTGGCCGATGGCCTGATCGGCGCGCGACGCAACCTCGGCCTCGGCCTCGTCGACCTCGGCGAGCAGCTCCTTGCATCGCGCGTAGAAGACCTCGCCCTCTTGCGTGAGCGAGAGTCTTCGGGTCGTGCGTTGCAGCAGCCGCACCCCCAGCCGCGACTCGAGCGCTGCGACGTGCCTCGACACCGCAGGCTTGGACACCCCGATCGCGTCGCAAGCCCTGACAAAACTGCCGGCGTCGACCACGGCAGCGAACACGCGCATTTCCTGGAATCTGTCCATTTGTTCCTATTATCGGAATAATCAATCCCATTTAACCATGTTTATCTTGATGATGTTGATTACTAAAGTGTGCTCCACATTCCTTCAACCCTCGCGGAGCAACAAGATGAATTCAAGACTCACAAACCAACTACTGACGACCGACGCAGGCTGGTCGGCCCTCGCGCTGCGGATTCCGGTCGGCATCATCTTCATCGCCCACGGTGCGCAAAAGCTCTTCGGGCTTTTCGGCGGCTACGGCCTGGAAGGCACCGGGCAGTGGATGGCATCGATCGGCCTCACCCCCGGCTACCTGATGGCACTGCTAGCCGGCAGCGCCGAGTTCTTCGGCGGGCTCGCGCTGGTGTGGGGCCTGTTCGTGCGGCCCGCTGCAGCAATCCTGGCGCTGACGATGCTGGTGGCGATCTTCGGCGTGCACCTTGACAAGGGTTTGTTCGTGAGCAACAACGGATACGAGTACGCGCTCGCGCTGTTCGCCGCGTCGGTCTCGCTCGCGATCAGCGGTGCAGGCACACTCTCGTTCGATTCCACCTGGTCAACGCGAGTTCCCGACTTGTCGGCACGAGCCGCAGCGCGCGCCTGAACCACCCGGGCCAAGCAACGATTCCAATCGAGCATCGCAATGAATCGCCTCCCGACCGTATTCATCTCGCACGGTGCACCGACCTTCGCGCTGGAGCCAGGCGTTGCCGGCGCGCGCCTGGCCCAGCTCGGTCGAACGCTCGAGCGGCCGCGCGCGGTGCTGGTGGTCTCGCCGCACTGGATGACGCGCGCGCCGATCGCCGGCACCGCGGAGCGGCCCGACACGATTCACGACTTCGGCGGGTTCGACCCCGAGCTCTACCAGATCGAGTACCCTGCCCCGGGCCACCCCGAGCTCGCGCGGCGCGCGCTCGAGCGACTGCGTGACGCCGGGTGGGCGGCACACACCGACGAGCGCCGGGGACTCGACCACGGCGCCTGGGTGCCGCTGCTGCACCTGTACCCGCGAGCCGACGTGCCGGTGTTCCAGGTGTCGATGCCGGCCACCCTCGACGCGGCCTCGGCCTGGGGGCTGGGCGAGGCGCTCGCGCCGCTGGCCGACGAGGGCGTCCTGATCGTGGGCTCCGGAGGCCTCACGCACAACATCCGCGAGTTCTTCGAGGGACGCGACCGCGACACCGCCTATGCTGCCGAGTTCGCCGCATGGGTGCGCGAAGCGGTGCTCGCGGGCGACGCCGCGCGGATCCGCAGCGCGCTCGCGCAGGCGCCGCACGCGCCGCGCGCGCACCCGACCCCGGAACACTTCTGGCCGCTGCTCGTGGCGGCGGCCGCCGCCGCGTCACCCGGCGCGGTGCTCCACGGCGGCGAGCTGCGCGGCACGCTGTCGATGGACTCCTTCGTGTTCCGGCACTAGGCGCGCCACAACGGCGGCGCCGCGCGCGAGCGGATCAGCCGCACTCCCCCTGGTGCCCGCACGACGTGCAGAACATGCAGCCGTCTTTCTTGATGTAGGCGTGCGCGCCGCACGACGGGCAGGCGACGCCCGCCATGATCGGCGTGCCGGCGGCACCGGCGTTCTGGGCGAGCTCCGGGATCGCGAGCGCGCCCGCGCCGCCGATCGCCCTGCCCTCGCCGTCGAGCAGGCCCAGCACCTTGTAGCGGTGCAGGATCAGCGCCGCAACGTACGCCACCGTGCTCGGCCACACCTTCTGCTTGGCCTCGCCCGGCGTCTGGGCCCAGAACGAGCCGTTGAGCTCGCCGAAACTGAGCAGCTTCGTGAGCTTGAGGCCGATCCAGTTCACGTCGATCACGCGCATGTCGAGCGAGAGCAGCTTGCACAGCCCGTCGAGGGGGCGCGGGTAGTCGCCCGCGATCCAGATCGAGTAGGGGCGCCGCGTGCCGTCGGGCAGCTGCAGCTCCTTCACGCCGAGCACGAAGTCGTCCCCGGTGGCGGCGTTGGCCACGTCGGCCGTCCACGAGAGCGTGCCGAGCGGCCCGGACTTGGGCTCGGAGGCGAACATCATCGCGTCGATCATCGGGGTGGCGTGCTCGTCGATCGCGTCGAACATGCCCAGTTCCTCGCTGCGAAAACGCACGATGTCGGCGAACGCGGCGACGATCCCGGGCTTCCAGCACAGATCGCCCCCGGGCGGGGACGGCAGCTGCAGCGGCTGGTCGTCGCGCGTCTTGGCGAGCGCGTCGAGCTTCAGTCGCAGCCACGCCCGGTCGTTCGAGCGCATGTCCATCGACAGCGCCTTGGCGATCGCGCCCAGCCCGCGAGGCTGCTCGTTGCCGTTGACCCAGGTCTCGAAGGGCACGCTGCGCGAGCCGAGGGTGCCGTCGCGGCGCTGGAAGGTGTCGTCGGTCTGGCCGATGAAGATGCAGAACGTGGCGCGGTTGTCCACCGGCTCGACCATGAACGACCAGGCGAGGTTGCCCGCCGGGAGGTTCGGTCGCCCGGGCCAGCGCAGCGAAGACAGCGCCGGCTGCGGCACTTTCTCGAGGCGCAGGCGCCGGTTGGGGTCGTCTCTGAGGTCCTGCGGCATCGCGGGCGAGGCCGACGAGGTGGACAACACCGAGCCGATCACCGTGTTCGGCCTGTAGGTGGTGATTCCCTTGAGCCCCGCGCGCCAGGCCTCGAGGTAGAGCGCCTTGAACTCTTCGTAGGGATAGTCTTCGGCCACGTTCACGGTCTTGCTGATCGCCGAATCCACGAAGGGCTGCACGGCGGCGCTCATCTTCATGTGGTCGATCGCCGCGATCTGCATCGCCGACACGAAGTACTCGGGCAGCGCCTGCGGGTTGCCGCCCATGTGGCGGTACAGCCGGTAGGCGAAGTCCTCCACCTCGTACTCCCTGCGCGAGCCGTCGGGCATGCGCTTCTTGCGGGTGTAGGTCCAGGAGAACGCGGGCTCGATGCCGCCCGAGGCGTTGCCCGCGAACGCGATCGAGATCGTGCCCGTGGGCGCGATCGACATCAGGTGCGAATTGCGGATCCCGTGCTCGCGGATCCTGGCCTTCAGCGGCTCGGGAAGGCGCGACGCCGCGTGCGGCTCGGCAAGGTATTCGTCGGCCCTGAACAGCGGGAACGGGCCTTTTTCCTGCGCCAGCGCGACCGAGGTCTCGTAGCAGGCATCGCGCAGCGTCTCGGCCACGCGCGCGGCGGTCTGCCGCGCCTCGTGCACGTCGTAGCGCAGCTTGAGCATCGTGAGCGCGTTGCCCAGCCCGGTGAAACCGAGCCCCACCCGGCGCTTGGCCCGGGCCTCCCGATCCTGCTGGGGCAGCGGCCACATCGTGAGGTCGAGCACGTTGTCGAGCGCGCGCACCGCGATCGAGGCCACGCGCCGCATCCGATCGAGGTCGAAGCCGGGCTCCTCGCCGAAGGGGTCGGTCACGAAACGGGTGAGGTTGATGCTGCCCAGGTCGCAGCAGCCGTAGGGCGGCAGGAACTGCTCGCCGCAGGGGTTGCTCGCGGCGATCGTCTCCACGTAGGACAGGTTGTTGTCGCTGTTCACGCGGTCGATGAAGATCACGCCCGGCTCGGCGTGGTTGTAGGTGGAGCCCATGATCTGGTCCCACAGGCCGCGCGCGCGCACCGAGCGGTAGACCCACTTGCCGTCGGGGCGCTGGCTGGCGGCGTCGGCGTCGAACGGGCGCACGTCGTGCACCAGTTCGAATTCCACGTCGGCCACCACCGAGCGCATGAACTCGTCGGTGACGGCAACCGAGGTGTTGAAGTTGGTGAGCGAACCGTCGCGCTTGGCGTGGATGAACTCCTCCACGTCGGGGTGGTCGACCCGCAGCACGCCCATCTGCGCCCCGCGCCGCGAGCCCGCCGACTCGAGCGTCTCGCAGGACTTGTCGAACACGCGCATGTACGACACCGGGCCCGAGGCGCGCGAGTGCGTGCCCTTGACGAAGGCCCCGCGGGGGCGGATGGGCGAGAAGTCGTAGCCCACGCCGCCGCCGCGACGCATCGTCTCGGCGGCCTCCTGCAGCGCGGCGTAGATCCCGGGCGTGCCGTCGTCGTCGTAGCCCCAGACCGCGTCGCCGATCGGCTGCACGAAGCAGTTGATCAGCGTGGCCTGCAGGTCGGTGCCGGCAGCCGAGTTGATGCGCCCGGCCGGCACGAATCCGTT
>DATCZK010000053.1:0-30111 GCA_036525975.1 Burkholderiaceae bacterium
GCGCCATCTGGGCGTGCCGCGCGCCCAGATCGCCCGGAGGCTCGCCGCGGAATCGGCGCTGCTGATCGGCGCCGGCGTCGGCTGGGGGATCGCGGTGGGCGCGGCGATCGCGGTGGTTCTCGTGCACCGGGTCAATCCGCAGTCCTTCCACTGGACGATGGACATCGCCTGGCCGGGAACGATCCTCACGGCAACGGCCGCGTCGCTCGCGGTGTGCGGCGTGCTCGCCGCCGTGATCGCGAGCCGCAGCGCGACCGGCGCCGCGCCGGTGCGCGCGGTGCGGGAGGACTGGTGAGCCGGCGCGCCTGGCTGCGCGCGATCGCGCACGCAGGCGCCGCCGCCGGTGCCTTCGCGGGCGCCGGCGGCCTGCCCGCGCGCTTGCTCGCGCGCGAGGCGGAGGGGCCGCAGTCGCCGCGGGCCGCGGTCGCCTTTGCGGCGGCGAGCCCCGACACGCGGCTGCGCTTCCCACGCGACCACGGCGCACACCCCGCGTTTCGCACCGAGTGGTGGTACCTCACCGGCTGGCTGCGCGCGGGCGAGCTCGCGTTCGGCGTGCAGATCACGTTCTTTCGGGCGCGCACCGCGCACGCCGAGACGAACCCGAGCCGCTTCGCCCCCAGGCAACTGCTGCTCGCGCACGCCGCGCTGGCGCTCCCGGGCGAGCCGCGGCTGCTCCACGACCAGCGCGCCGCCCGCATCGGCTTCGGGCTCGCCGAGGCGGGCGAAGGCGACTGCAACCTGCGGCTCGACGACTGGTCGCTCGCGCGCTCCCCCGACGACCGCTACAGCGCGCAGGTGCGCAGCAACCGGTTCCACGTCACGCTCGCGCTGCGCCCGCCGGGGCCGCCGCTGCTCCGGGGCGACGAGGGTTTCTCGCGCAAGGGCCCCGGGGCGCTTCAGGCGAGCCACTACTACAGCCGGCCGCAGCTCGCGATGAACGCAACGGTCGTGCTGCGCGGCGACGCGAACGAGCGGCCGCGCGAGCTCGCGGCGAGCGGAACCGGCTGGTTCGACCACGAGTGGTCGAGCGAGCTGCTCGATCCGCGCGCCGTCGGATGGGACTGGATCGGAATCAACCTCGACGACGGCAGCGCGCTGATGGCGTTCCGGATCCGCGCGCGCGACGGCGGCGAGATCTGGTCGCACGCGCACTGGACAAGCGCGGGCGCGGGTTCCGGCGCGACGGGCGCCGAGTCGAGGCGCACCGACTCGGTGCGCTTCGAGCCAGTGCGCACCTGGCGTTCGCTTCGCACCGGCGCCCAGTACCCGGTACAGGTGTCGGTTCGCGCCTTCGAGCGTACGATCGACCTGTACCCGTTGATCGACGACCAGGAACTCGACGCCCGTGCGAGTACCGGCACCGTGTACTGGGAGGGAGCGGTGCGCGCCGTGGAGAACGGCAGGGAGATAGGCCGCGGGTACCTCGAACTCACCGGGTACGCGTCGCCGGTGCGGTTCTAGCCGTGCTGTGCGGCGCGTATGCACGGAGGAGACCATGGACAGGCAGAAATCCCAGCAGTTCATGCGCAAGGTGGTTGGCGACGTCGCCACCGCGATGGCGGGCGCGCTCATCAGCGTCGGTGACCAGACGGGGCTCTTTGCAGCGATGGCCGGCGGCGGGCCGCTCGATGCGGATGAGCTCGCAGCACGTTCGGGCGTTCGCCGGCGCTACGTGGAGGAGTGGCTCTCGGCGATGGTCTGCGCCGGGTACGTGGAGTACGACGCCGCCAACGGGCGCTACACGTTGCCCGACGAGCACGCGCTGTTCTTCGCCGACCGCAGTTCCGAGTACTACCTCGGCGGGCTGTTCGCCAGCCTTCCCGGCCTGACCGCGATGGTTCCGCGGCTTTGCGAGGCGTTCGCGTCCGGCGAAGGCGTCGCGTTCGGCGACTTCGGCGCCGACATGCCGCTCGCGCTCGAGCAGCTCAACAGAAACGTCTACGAGCGCAGGCTCGTCGACTCGTGGCTCGCGACGATGCCCGAGGTCGTCGAACGGCTCTCGGGCGGCGGTCGGGCGATCGACGTGGGTTGCGGCACGGGTGTCGTGCCGATCACGCTGGCGAAGGCGTTTCCGCGCGCGACGATCGAGGGCCTGGACCTGGACGCCCGGTCGATCGCGATCGCTCGCGAGAACGCCCGCGACGCGGGCGTCGGCGACGCGGTGCGCTTCATCCAGGACAGCGCCGAGGCGATCGCCGACGAACCGCTCTACGACCTGGTGACGACCTTCGACACCGTTCACGACCTGCCCGACCCGCTCGGGACGCTGCGTTCGATACGTCGCGCGCTGAAGCCCGGCGGAACCTACCTGATGGTCGAGCCCAAGATCGAAGACCGGCTCGAAGACAACGTCGGCAACCCCTTCGGGCGGATGCTCTATTCGATCAGCTGCCTGCACTGCGTTCCGCAGTCGCTCGCCCAGGGCGGTCCCGGGCTCGGAGCGTGCTGGGGTCCGACGCGCGCACGCGAACTCGCCAACCGCGCCGGCTTCGGGCAGTTCGAGACGCTGCCGGCGCAGAGTCCGGTGATGGCTTTCTACGCGATCCGAGCCTGAAGCTAGGGCGCGAGCGCGCGCGGCACGTCGGGCACCGGTCGCAGCAGCGCCAGCGCGGCCAGCGCGCCCGACGCCGACAGCAGGCCCACCGCGTAGTAGCCGGCCTGCTGGTAGAGCCACGCCGCCACCGGCGAGTACACCGCCACGCCGAGAAAGGTGGCGCCGCTGATCAGCGCGATCACCACGCCGCGCAGTTCGGGAATCTGCTCGGCCGCGAGCGCGGTCACCGACGTGAAGAACGTGGCCTGCAGCATGCCCCAGCCGAGGATGATCACGACCATCGCCGCAGGCACGCCGACCAGCCACGGGATCGCGCAGAACCACGCCACGAGCAGCGCGAGCGCGGCGAGCGCCGAGCGGCGCGGCCCGATGCGATCGATCCAGCGCGCGTTGAGCGTGAGCAGCGCGAGACCGATGCCGTAGAGCGAGAACATCAGCCCCGACTGGGTCGCGCCCCAGTCGTTGGCGCTCCGGATCTCCGCACCCAGGAACGAATAGACCGCGAAGACCGCTCCCATGTCGAGCGCGTTCACCGCGAGCAGCCGGCGCGTGTGCCCGTGACGGGCCACGCGCTTGAGGTCGGCGACGATCGCGGCGATCGCGCCGGCGTCGAGGCCGCCGGCGGGGCCCGCTTCAGCCGCGCCACCCGTGCCCCCGGTGCCGCCCGCTTCGGCGTGTGCGGCGCGCGCGGCCGGATGCGCGATGCGCTTGATCGCCGCGGCGAGCAGCAACGCGCACACGGCGAGCGCGCCGAACGCCCAGCGCCAGTCGATCACCTGCGAAGCGAGCGACATCGCGGGCACGACCAGGACCGTGGCCACCGACCAGCCGCTCAACACGCGCCCGAGCACGCGCGCCCGGTCTCCAGGCGCCGACAGGTCGGTGGCGTAGGCGTAGGCGGCCGGCAGCGTTGCGCCGGTGGCGGCGCCGGCGGCCACCGCGCAGGCCATCAACCAGAAGAAGTCGCGCGCGAACACCGCGAACAGCCACGCGAGCCCGAACGCAGCCAGGCCGGCCGCGATCACGTTCGCGCGCGCGAGCCGATGGGCGGTGAGTCCGAAGATCGGCGCCGACACGGCGAGCGCGATGCCGTAGGCGCCCGGCAGCGTGCCGGCCACTGACACGGGCACGTCGAACGAGCGCGCCACGTCGGGCAGCAACGGCGACATCGCGAACAGCGTCGCGCCCACCGTGGCCACGGCCAGCATCAGCACGAGGATCACCCGCGGGTGGCCGATCGCCCGCTCGTTCACGGCAGTCGCGCCTCAGCGCACCAGCTGGTTGATCTCGATGATCGGCAGCAGCACCGCGAGCACGATCAGCAGCACCACCGCGCCCATTACCAGGATGAGCGCGGGCTCGAGCACGCTCGTGAGCGCGAGCGCGCGACGCTCGGTCTCGCCCGCGAGGGTGGCCGCGGTGCGCTCGAGCATCGGCGCGAGCTCGCCGGTGGCCTCGCCGCTGGCGATCATGTGCACCATCATCGGCGGAAACTGGCCGCCGGCGGCGAGCGAGCGCGACAGCGCGGCACCCTCGCGAACCCGCTCGATCGTGTCGATCACGTTGCTGCGCATCGCCTCGTTGCTGAGCGTCTGCGCGCCCGCCTCGAGCGCGCGAATCAGCGGCACGCCGCTCGCCGCGAGAATGCCCAGCGTGGACGCGAAGCGCGCGGTGTTCATCCCCCGGATCAACCGTCCGGCCAGCGGCGTGCGCAACAGGCGCTCGTGCCAGGCGAGGCGAAACGCGGGTGAACGCAGCGCGGCGCGAAACAGCATCGCCGCACCAACGATGGCGGCGAGCATCCACCAGCCCCACTCGCGCACGAATCGCGAGAGCGCGATCAGCCCCACCGTGAGCGCGGGCAGTTCCTGGCGCGTCTGCGCGAACACGCCCACCACCTGGGGCACGACGTAGGCGAGCAGCGCCACGATCACGCCGATCGCCACCAGCGTGACGATCGCAGGATAGGTGAAGGCGAGCGTCACGCGCTGCACCAGCGCCCCGCGCGACTCCACGTAGTCGGCCAGGCGCTCCATCACGAGCGCGAGGTCGCCCGACTGCTCGCCGGCGGCCACCAGCGAGCGGTAGACCTCGGGAAAATCGCGCGGAAACCGCGCCAGCGCCTGCGCGAAGGCCTGCCCCGCCACCACCTCGGCCCGCACCGCGCTCAGCCGCTCGCGCACGGCCGCGCGGTCGGCCTGCTCCACCACCGCCGCGAGCGCCTGCTCGAGCGGCAGGCGCGCGGTGAGCAGGCTCGCGAGCTGCCGCGTGATCAGCGTCAGCTCCACGGTGCGGATTCGCGAACCGAGCGCAACCCGCGATCCGGCGACGCCTCCGATCGGCGAGACATCCAGCGGCGTGAGCCCGCGCCCGCGCAACTGCGAGCGCGCCTGCCTCGGCGAGTCGGCGTCGATCACCCCGCGCTCGATGCGCCCGGCGGCGGTCGAGGCCTCGAAACGGTAGGCCGGCATCGCTTGCCCCCGCGCGCGCTCAGTCGCGCGTGACCCGGATCACCTCGTCGAGCGAGGTGACGCCGGTTTCCACCCAGCGCTGGCCGTCGGTGCGCATCGGCTTCATGCCGCTCGCCTCAGCCGCGCCGCGCACCTCGGCTTCCGACGCGCTGCGGTGAATCAGCGCGCGGATCGCGTCGTCGATCGCGAGCAGTTCGTACACGCCGGTGCGCCCGGCGAACCCGGTGCGGTTGCACGCGATGCAGCCG
Source organism: Burkholderiaceae bacterium (assembly GCA_036525975.1). Classification (GTDB taxonomy): domain Bacteria; phylum Pseudomonadota; class Gammaproteobacteria; order Burkholderiales; family Burkholderiaceae_E; genus Quisquiliibacterium. The sequence goes on from DATCZK010000053.1 coordinate 5,274, forward strand.
ACCGCGCGCCAGCCGTGCGTAACGGGGTCGGGCTGGCGGCACTTGGTGCAGAGCTTTCGCACGAGCCGCTGGCCCACCACGCCCAGCAGGCTCGACGAGAGCAGGAACGGCTCGATGCCCATGTCCATCAGCCGCGTCACGGCCGACACCGCGTCGTTGGTGTGCAGCGTTGCCAGCACGAGGTGGCCGGTGAGCGAAGCCTGCACCGCGATCTGCGCCGTCTCGAGGTCTCGGATCTCGCCGATCATGATCACGTCCGGATCCTGCCGCAGGATCGATCGCAGCGCCTTGGCGAAGGTCATGTCGATGCGCGGGTTGACCTGCGTCTGCCCGATCCCCTCGAGGTCGTACTCGATCGGATCCTCCACCGTGAGGATGTTGGTGGTGGCCGTTTCCAGGCGGCCCAGCGCCGCGTACAGCGTCGTGGTCTTGCCCGAGCCCGTGGGCCCGGTGACCAGCACGATGCCGTGCGGCTGGTGCACGAGGCGGTCGAACGACGCGAGCGTGTCGACGCTCATCCCGAGCTTTTCCAGGTCGAGCCGCCCGGCCTCCTTGTCGAGCAGCCTGAGCACGGCGCGCTCGCCGTGGCCCGTGGGCAGCGTGGACACGCGCACGTCGATCGGCCGCCCGCCGATGCGCAGCGAGATGCGCCCATCCTGGGGCAGGCGCTTCTCGGCGATGTCGAGCTGGGCCAGGATCTTGATGCGCGAGATCAGCGCGGCGTGCAGTTCGCGGCGCGGGCGCACCACGTCGCGCAGCGTGCCGTCGATGCGAAACCGCACCAGCGAGTGCGTCTCGAAGGGTTCGATGTGGATGTCCGAGGCGCCGTCGCGGCTCGCCTGCGTGAGCAGCGCGTTGATCATCCGGATGATCGGCGCGTCGTCCTCGGTCTCGAGCAGGTCCTCGATGCGCGGGAGGTCCTGCAGCAGCCGCGAGAGGTCGAGGTCGCTCTCCACCTCGTCCACCACGGCTGCCGCGGAGCCCTCCTGCTGCGAGTAGGCCCGCGAGATCGCCGAGGAGAGTTCGGCGTCGGGCTTGCGCACGGTGACCAGCCTGTAGGGCAGCGAGCGCGACAATTCCGCGAGCGCCTGCGTGCTGGTCTTCTCGCCCACCCACACCTCGAGCGCGTCGCCCGACACCCCCGCCACCAGCACCTGGTGCACGCGGGCGAAACCGTAGGGGACGTAGCGCGCCGGGGAAACGCTGGCCATCGGCGCGCTCAGTTGCTCGGCTGGCCGTCGAGGTTCGTGCTCACCGTCGTGGGCAGCGACTTCGTGATCGGCGCCGGCTCGCCGCGGGGCGCCTCGGCCGCCGGCCTGGCCGGATCCCGCACCGCGCGATCCACGTCGGGCGACACGCTCGCCGGGCCGCCCGAGGGCCTCTGGTAGCTCGATTCGGGCGGCGGTGCGGGCGGCATCGGCGCCAGGTCGGTGGGCGGGAAGTCGGGAAGCGCCCAGTGCGGCGGCATGCGCGAGTCGCCCTGCTGCTGGCGCATGTAGTCGTATCGGTCGTTCGTCACCCCGTGCGCCGCGTTCGCGTCGCGGATCACGACCGGGCGAAGGAACACGAGCAGGTTGGTCTTCTCGCGCGTGCGCGAGTCGTAGCGGAACAGGTTGCCCAGCAGCGGCACGTCGCCAAGACCGGGCACCTTCGACTCGCCGCCGCCCGTCTTCTCCTCGATCAGGCCGCCCAACACGACGATCTGTCCGTCGTCGACCAGGACGTTCGACTCGATCGCGCGCCGGTTGGTGACGAGCCCCTGCGCGGTGGTTTCCTCGGCCGAAACGGTGGAGACCTCCTGGAAGATCTGCAGCTTCACGGTGCCCGACTCGGAAATCTGGGGCTTCACGCGCAGCGTGGTGCCCACGTCCTTGCGCTCGATCGTCTGGAACGGGTTCACCGACGCGCCGCCCGTCCCGGTGGCGGTGAACTGCCCGGTGAGGAAGGGCACGTTCTTGCCGATGATGATGCGCGCCTCCTCGTTGTCGAGCGTGAGCAGCGTGGGCGTGGCCAGGATGTTGGTGTTGCCGCGGCTCTCGAGCGCGCGCGCGAGCACGCCCAGGTTGAAGATCTCGACGCCGCCCACGCTGATCGTGCCCTTCACCACGCCGATGTTCAGGCCCTGCCCCGCGGCGAGTGGATTGGCGATCAGGTCGAGGATGTTGCCGCCGGTGGCGCGGGCGGGCAGGTTGGTGCCGCCGAACACGCGCGAGCGATCGTTCGTGAGCCCGTTGAGGAACTGCCACTGCACGCCGAACTCGGCGGCGCGCTTGGCGCTCACCTCAACGATCAGCGATTCGATGAACACCTGCGCCCGCCGCGTGTCGAGCCGCTCGATCACTGCGCGCAGGTTCCGGTAGACGGGTTCGGGGGCGGTGATGATCAGCGAATTGGTGGCGGAATCGGCCGCGATCGTGGCGCCGCCGGCAGTGAACGCGGTGGATGCCGCGCCGCTCGACGAGCTGCTCGCGAGCGGCGAGGTTGCCTGCAGGCTCGCGGCCCCGGTCGCGCTCGAGATCGCCGACTGCGCAGCCGTTCCCGCCGTCGATGCGCCGGAGGTCGACGCGCCGCTCGCCCCCGCGCTCGATTCGCCCGCCAGCACGCCGCGCAGCACCTGCGCGAGCCGCGTGGCCTCGGCGTTGCGCAGGTACACCACGTGGATGTTGCCCGGCTGCTCGTTGGGCTGGTCGAGCCGCGCGATCAGGCTCTTCGCGAGGTTCATCTTCGCGGGGCTGGCGCTGCGCACCATCACGCTGTTCGTGCGCGTGTCGGCCACGATCGAGATGCGCTGTCCGGCGTCCACCTGCGCGCCCTGGCCGGCGCGCGCCGCGTCGTCCACCATCCGCGCCGCCGCCGCCGCGATGTCGGCCGCGAGCGCGTGCCTCACCGGCACCACCTCGATCTCGCTGGTCGAGGGGCTGTCGAGCGAGGCGATGATCTTGGCCAGGCGCTGCAGGTTGGCCGCGTAGTCGGTGATCAGCAGCGAGTTGTTGCTCGGGTAGGCGGTGATCGTGTTGTTCGGCGGAATCAGCGGCCGAAGCACCGGCACGAGGTTGGTGGCCGACTCGTAGTTCAGCCGGAAGATCTGCGTCACGATCTGGTCGCCCGCGCGTTCCGGCGCCGGCCCGGCGTCCACCGAGGCCGACTGCAGCTTGGCTTCCGATTCGAGCACCACGCGCACCAGCGAACCGGTGTCGACGATCGCGAAGCCCTGCACGCGCAACACCGCCTGCAGCAGTTCGAAGGCGCGCGCGCGCGACACCGGCTTGGGCGTCTCGAGCGTGATCTTGCCGCGCACGCGGGGATCGATCAGGAACGCGCGGTTGAGCAGGTGGCCGAACGCGCCAACCACCGAGTCGATGTCGGCGTCCTTGAAGTTGAGCGTGATGCGGTCGGGCGACGAGGGCCGCGCGGGCGGCTGGGCCGCGCGCGCCTGCGACTGGGCGGATGGCGCTTGCCCGTTCTCGCCCGGCCGCGCCTGCGAGGAAACCGAACCCGGGAACACGGCGCCCGCCACGATCGCGAACACGAACGCGACGTTGCGCAGCACCCCAGAACCGCTAGACCGACCGCGCACCGCCTGCAATTTCAACCTCCGATCCTGATGATCGTGCGCTCGCCTTCGCGCCTGCCGATCAGTGCCAGCAACGACTGCAACCGTTGCGCCTGCGGTCCTTCCGCCGTCGCATCGGCGGTAAAGCGCACGCCTGCCCTCTTGTCCCAACTCCCGCGCCCCTGCAACTGCAAGGGCCCGGACATCGTCTGCAGCCCGATCCGCACGTCGCGCCCGGTGCCGGCAATGTCGATCCGGTAGCTCCCCAGCGGACGCACCGGCGTCATCGCCGAGGCCACGTCGCGCAACTCGACGTTCACCCTTCCGTCCAGCACGCCGTTGCGGATCGTGAGCGCGCCCCAATTCAGGCCGAGCGCGGCCGCAGGCCTGATTGTATTCCACGGGGAACCGAGCGCCGCGAGCTGCACCGAGGGAAGGTCGAGCCGGCCGGCGCTCACGCGCATCTCGGTGGGCACGCCCCCCACCCGCACCGCCGAGGGCATCGACTCCACGCGGATCGACGCGTCGATCACGCCCACCACCAGCGGCAGCGCGCGCACGTTCCACGAAACGCGCCCGGGCAACGCGAACCCGTCCGCCACCAGGCTGCCGAGCTCGGGAGGCGCAGTCTGGTCGGCGATCACCACGCGCGCGCGCCCGCTCCAGACCGTGCCCGAAACGTCGGCCAGCCGCACGCGCCCGTTGGAGGCCTTGGCCAGGCCGTAGCCCACGAACTCCGCCGGCGCGAACGCAACCGCCGAGGCAGCGGCGCCGGCAATCGCGGCAATCGCGAACGCGACCCATCGCCAGGTGCCCTTCATGTTGCGGTTCGGCTCCTATTTGGCATCGCGGGCCGGAAACTCGAAAACGATCTTCGCGCTCACGACGCCGGGATCGGCCTCTCGCGTGATCGCCGCGTCGACCACGCGCAGCCGCGTCTCGCGCACCGTCGTGTCGAGCCACTCGAGCCAGACGACGTGCGGCACCGACGCCACGCGCAGGTCGATCAACTCGCCGCTCACCTCCAGTTTCGTGAGGGCCGTGGCCATCCCGGCGGCGCCGATCGACGACTCGAGCACGGCGCGCGTGGCCTGCGGGTTGTCGCCGGTGCGCGGCGCCCCGCGCAACTGCTTCGCCTCGTCGCCCAGCGCCGCCATTTGCGCCACCTGCGCGCGCAGCGCCGGGATCTCGTCGGCGAGCGCGCGCCGCCCCGCCCAGGCGGGCTCGAACAGCGCCACGTAGCCGATCGCAACGAGCACGACGGCCAGCGCGAGCGCCACCAGCGTGCGTTCGCGCTGCGCCATCGCGCGCCAGTTCTGGATCAGCGCTTCGATCACGATTGCAGCCCCACCACGGCAACGGCCATGTTCTCGCCCTCGAACTGCACCTTCATGCCGCGCGAGAGCAACGACGCGCGCAGCACCTCGCGCGCATTCGGGGTGTCGGCGAAACCCGCCCTGAAGCGCACGCGAAGGCGGCCTTCCCGATACTCGAGCGCCGCCAGCGCGTCGGCGGCGCGCGGCCCCAGCGCCTGGGTGAAGCGCCCCAGCAGCGGCAGGAAGTCGTCGGCGGCGCGCTCGCCGGCGCGCAGGCGCAGGTCCGAGACCTGTCGCTGCATCTGCAGCAGCGGGTCGGCCACCACCTGCGAATCGGGAAACGCCTCGCGAAAGCCGGCTTCGAGCCGGGCGCGCAGCTCGTCGCGCTCGCCCGCCATCGCGCGCCAATGCAGGTTCAAGCCGAGCAGCCAGGCTGCCAGGCAGGCCGCGGCGATCGCGGCGGGCACGCGCCAGGCCCGCCAATCGACCGAAGCGAACCAGCTGCGCGCGCTCGCGCGCGAACGCGCGGGGAGCAGGTCGACCGGGGAGACCAGCGGCGTCTCGAGGCCGGAGAACTCCACCGCCACGCCCAGGCGCGCGCCGGCGCTCTCCACGCTTTCCCGCCAGCCTGCGTGCTCGGCGAACGCCACGATCCGCCGCGGACGCGGGTCGTCGTGCGCGGCCGCCTCGAATGCTGCCACCAGCGCCTCGGTGCGAGCCACGGAGTCGGCCGAGGCCGACCACCCGATGCCACGGTGCTGGCCGCTGCGAAGCGCGATGCCGTCGTTCAGGCAGGCGACAGACCAGGCGTCATCGCGAAGCGCCAGCGCGAGCTGTGCCGGATACGCGGCGTCCACGCGCACCCCGCGACGCTCGAAGGCACCGGCCACGAAGTCGAGCCAGGCGCGATCGACGATCGCGAGCAGCCGGCGCCCGTCGTCGAGCTTGGGGCCGAGCGCGATCGCGCAGCCCGTCACGTCCTGCAGCACGACGTCTTCCACCAGGTTGGGCAGCGCCTGCGCGAGCCGCGCCCCCGAGAGCGGCGGCACCTGCACGGGCACGAGCGTGACGTCGCGCGCGTCGAACACGAGCGTGACCGACTTCATCGCCGGCAGCGCCTCCAGGCTCGCCCGCGCCCAGCGTTGCGCGCCTTCGGCGTCGCGCGCCAGCGCGAGCAGAACGGCCTCCGTTGCGAACGCGCGCTCGCCGATCGAGCGCGGCGGAATCCAGACGCAGGCGCTGCGCCTCAGTATCTTTGCTGCCATACGATTTCGATCTGGTCGGCGTTGCGCGCGATCAAGGTCTCGCTGGATGACTCGACTCGGTCGAAGCGTATCATTCCTCGAACGATGAAATAGCTCGATCCCACCGACAGCAGGCTCGAGGACAGCGTGACCTCGCCGTCGAAGTCGGCCGCGGCTCCGGTGAGGTCTCGGTAGAAGGTGCGCTCGCGCCGCGCCACGAAGCGGCGCGCCGTGGCGAGGTCCGCTTCGGGCACGACCGCCGCGATCACCTCGGCAGGGGCCGTGTTCACGTTCACGAGCGTGGGGCGAGGCAGCACCACCGCGAAGGGCGCGAGCGCCTCGATCACGCCCGCGTCGAACCCCCTCACCGTCATCAGGTCGGCAAGGCGCAGCACCGGCGGGGCGGCGGCCGGTTCGGTGCGCCCCTGCGACACCCGCGGCTGCCCCTGCGCGATCCGCTCGAGGGCCGAATCGGCCAGCGAGCGCGGCAACCCGAGAATCTCGAGCAGCCGGCGCAAGGCGTCGAGCTGCGCAACCGAGGGCTGGCCGCCCTGCGCCAGGCCCGCGAGGTTCAGTCGCGCCTGCGCGTCGAACATCTGACCCGCGAGCAGCGCCGATCGAGACTCGTCGCTGATCTTGGCGCCCGCAGTCACGGTCTCGTCGAGCCGCGTGTCGGCCACCGGCACCGCCCAGGGCTCGCCGAGATGGTCGACGTTGCTCGCGCGCGCGTCGGCTCGAAGGATCACCTTGGACCAGTCGAGCGCGGCGCGCTCGATCCAGCGAGCCTGCGCGAGCGCCAGGCGATTCTCCACCGAGCGCACGGCCACGCTCTCGCGCAGAAACAGGCCCGACACCACGGTCGTGGCGAGCGTGACGATCAGCAGCGCGGTGATCACCGCCGCGCCGCGCTGCGCGCCGCGCCTGGCCGCGGGTGCGGATGCCTCGGCCCGATCGCGGCCAGCCATCGCTTCAGTCCTTCACCGTGAAGATGCGCACCACACGCTCGCCGCCACGCGAGACCACGATCTCCAGCCCGGTCACGAGCCGCGCCGGCGAGGTGTCGCGCGCGCGCCCGGCCAGCGTGGCCGCGGCCAGCCAACCCTGCGCGTCGACCCAGCCGCGCATCTGCAGTTGCGTAACGCCGGTGAGCAGCGGCTGCCAGGTGAACTCCTGCTGTTCGGGCGTTTCGGGCATTCCCGACACGGCGTCCACCCAGGGGGAGAATCCGCGCTCGAACACGCCGTCGCGCACCCGGTAGATCACCCTTTGCAGCTGCGCCGGCGCGAGATCGCCGCTGCGCTCGCGCACCACCCGCAGCGCCGGCGCCGAGCCCTCGCCCTCGAGCGCGAAACTGATCGGAGCCACCGCGAGCGCCCGCAGCCGGGCCGGCCACGAGAGCCGCAGGTCCTCGTCGATCTGGCTGAAGCCGACCGACAGCGCGCGCAGGCTGTCCGACGTTGCCACGATGCGCTCGCGGCTCGAGAGCACCGAATCGAGCCCGCGCCAACCCATCACCGCGAGCACCGCCATCAGCGAGATCGCCACCAGCAGCTCCACGAGCGTGAAGCCGCGGGCCGGGCGATTCAGTGGCGGGCGATTCACGGCAGGTTGGTCGCGAAACCCACGATTCGCGCGAGCCGGTGCCCGCTGGCCGGATCACGCACCGTGAGTTCCACGCGCCGGAACGAGTTGTTGGGGGTTGCGAACACGTTCTCCACGCACTCGAGCGCAACCACGCCTTGCGCGCAGTCGTAGCGGTTCGTGCCGAGGGCGGGGAACTCGCGCTGCACGCGCATCTGCGCCAGGCGGTTCTCCGCGCTCCACTGCGCGAGGGTGCGCGCGCGCAACTCCTCGCCGCCCTGGGCGAGCACGCCCACCGCGCGCAACGACGCCATCAGCGCAACCGAGACGATCGTCAGCGCGACCAGCACCTCCACCAGCGTGAACCCGCGCTCGCGCATTGGCCGGCGCCCCCTAGCGCACGTCGAAGAAGCCGAGGCCGTTGGCCACGATCGTCGCGCTGCCGCCATCGCGCGCGAGCCGGATCGTGAACGGCACGTCGACCGACTCCCGTCCGAACTCGAGTTCGCGCTCGCCGTCGGGGCGCTGCACGCTGAACTCGGTGGGCTCGCTCCAGTTGCGCGCGCGCAGATACTCGTCGTCGGCGATCGGAACCCAGCGCCGCTCGGCGTACTCGATGAAGCGATAGCCCTCGCGATCAGCCGCGAGGCGAATCGGCCTGCCGCGCACCTGCGCCTCCTCGCGGGCCAGCGAGAGCAGCAGCGCGAGCCGCTCCGCCTCGAAACGCAGGCCGCGCTGCGCCCCGGGCCAACCGTTCACGGCAACCGTGGTGATCGCGATCGCCGCGATCACCATCGCAACGAGCAGTTCGATCAGCGTGAAGCCGCGCGCGCGCGCGGCGGGGCGCCGTGCCCTCAGAGGCTCCACGATCCGATGTCCGCGTCCACGCCGGTGCCGCCGGGCTTGCCGTCGGCACCGAAACTGAACACGTCGATTTCCCCCTTGATGCCCGGGTTGAGGTACTGGTAGGGCTTGCCCCAGGGGTCGTTGGGCACTTTGTCCAGGTAGGCCTTCCAGTTGTCCGCGGCGGGCTCGGTGGTGGGGCGCACGACCAGCGCCTGCAGCCCCTGCTCGGTGCTCGGGTAGCGCTGGTTGTCCAGCCTGTAGAGCTTGAGCGCCTGCATGATCGAAGCCACGTCCTGCTTGGCCGCGACCACGCGCGCCTCGTCGGGGCGGTTCATCACCCTCGGCACGACCAGCGCCGCGAGCACTCCGAGAATCACGATCACGACCATGATCTCGATCAGCGTGAAGCCCGGATCGCGGCGACGCCGTCGCGGGTCGTCTCGTTTGCGCAATGCCATTCATCGTCTCCGCAATCTGCTCATCTTGGGCTCGGCTATCATACCAGCGGCAAGGTGCCCGACCCGGCTTCCCATCAACCCCGACCGACACCCGATCGATGCGTTCCCGCCCACTGTCGACGATCCGCCTGCTAGGCTGGCCGAGCTGGCTGGCCGCGCTCGCCCTGGTCGGGCTGTTGTGCGCGATCGTCACCTATTGGGCACTCGTCCTGATCGCGCCGCGCTCGCCGATCGCGCCGGCGGGCGGTGCCTCGGAACGCGGCGCGCTACCCGAACTGCAGCTCGCATCGCAGCTCTTTGGCGCCACGCCCGGCATGATCACCGCAGCGGTGGCGAGCAACATCCAGGTCATCGGCATCGTTGCCGCCGGCCGACTGGGCAGCGCGATCCTCGCCGTGGACGGCAAGCCGCCCAAGGCCTACGCGGTGGGCGAGGAGCTGTCCGCGTCGCAACGCTTGTCGGAGGTGCGCAGCAACGCGGTGGTCGTGATCGGAGTGGGCGCGCCGATCGAGCTCCCCGTGCCGGAGGGCCACTCGGTTGCCGTGCTCACCAGCGCCGCCGACCAGCCTGCGCGCGGCGCACCGGGCGCGATGCCGTCGCCTCCGGCCCCGACGTTGAGCGTGGTGCCGCAGCTTCCCGGCGCCGCTCGCGCGCAGCCGCCCGAGCTCGCCAAGCCCGACCAGCCGCAGGCGCCGGACGCGGCCAGCGTGGTCCAGGGCATCGTCCCGGTTGCGCCCGCCGCACCGAGCCAATAAGGGGCCGGCGAATGCACCAGTACCAGCAACTGCTCGCAACGCTGCTCGAGCGCGGCGTGCAGCGCCCCGACCGCACCGGCACCGGAACGCTCGCCGTGTTCGGGCACCAGATGCGCTTCGACCTGTCGCAAGGCTTCCCCTTGGTCACCACGAAGAAGCTGCACCTGCGATCGATCATCTACGAGCTGCTGTGGTTCCTCAACGGCGACACCAACGTCGGCTACCTCCAGCGCAACAAGGTGAGCATCTGGGACGAGTGGGCCGACGAGAACGGCGACCTCGGCCCCGTGTACGGCAAGCAGTGGCGCGACTGGTCCACCCCCGACGGCCGGCACGTGGACCAGATCGCCGAACTGGTGCGGCTGATTCGCGAAGACCCCTATTCGCGCCGCCAGATCGTGAACGCCTGGAACGTGGCCGACCTTCCCCAAATGCGGCTCGCCCCCTGCCACTGCCTGTTCCAGACGGCGGTGATGGACGGCAAGCTCCACCTGCAGCTCTACCAGCGTTCGTGCGACGTGTTCCTGGGCGTGCCGTTCAACATCGCCAGCTACGCGCTGCTGCTCGCGATGCTCGCGCACCAGTGCGACCTGGAGCCGGGCGAGTTCGTCTGGACGGGCGGCGACGTGCACCTGTACCTGAACCACGTGGAACAGGCGAAGCTGCAGCTCACCCGCGACCCGTTCCCGCTGCCCACGCTGAAGATCCTGCGCCGCCCGGCGTCGATCGCGGAGTACGCGTACGAGGACTTCCAGCTCGAGAACTACCAGGCGCACCCGCACATCGCGGCGCCGGTGGCGGTCTGAGCGCACGCTGACCGAGCCTTGAACGAAGCGCGCCGCCCCGTGGTCACGATCGTGGTCGCGCGCGCGCGCAACGGCGTGATCGGCAAGGGCAACGCGCTGCCGTGGCGACTGCCCGAGGACCTCGCCCACTTCAAGGCGAGCACGATGGGCCGCGCGATCGTCATGGGCCGCAAGACCTTCGACTCGATCGGGCGCGCGCTCCCGGGCCGCCGAACCATCGTGATCACCCGCGACCCGGGCTGGTCGCGCGAGGGCTGCGAGCGCGCCGACTCGCTCGCCGGGGCGATCGCGCTCGCCGCTTCGCCGGCGCCCGGCGGCACGCGCTACGCGACCGACGAAGTGATGGTGGTGGGCGGCGCGCAGGTCTACCGCGAAGCGCTGGGCATCGCCGATCGCATCGTCGCAACCGAGATCGGCCAGGATTTCGACGGCGACGCGTGGTTCGACGCCCCCGATCCGGCGCGGTTCGTCGAAACCAGCCGAAGCGAGCGCGTTTCGTCCACCGGCCTTCCGTTCGCGATCGTCGAGTATCGGCGGCGCAGCTGATGGCGGCAACCGGCACGCCGTGAACGATCGCGTCCCGGTTCGCCTCGCGCTCGCCGCGATCGTCCTCGCCGAGCTGTTCGGCACGTCGCTGTGGTTCAGCGCGAACGCGGCGGCCGACGACCTGGTGCGCGCGTGGTCGCTCTCCACCGCGCAGATCGGGCAGCTCACCAGCGCCGTCCAGCTCGGCTTCATCGCCGGCACGCTCGCGCTGTCGATCTCCGGCCTTGCCGACCGCTTCGCCGCCAGCCGGATCGTGGCCGTGTGCGCGGCGCTGGGCGCGCTGAGCAATGCCGGGTTCGCGCTCGCCAGCGGCGGGCTGGAGGCGGCGCTGGCGTGGCGCTTCGCCACCGGCGTCGCGCTGGCCGGCATCTACCCGCTGGGCATGAAGCTCGTCGTGAGCTGGGCGCCCGCCCAGGCGGGGGAGGTGCTGGGATGGCTGGTCGGGATGCTCACGCTCGGCACCGCGCTGCCGCACGCGGTGCGCGCGATCGGCAGCGGATGGTCCTGGCAGGCCGTGGTGCTGGCCAGTTCGGCGCTCGCCGCGATCGCGGCGGCGATGATGCTCGTGCTGGGCGACGGGCCGCACCTGCGCTCGGGTGGGCAGCGGGCCCGCTGGGGCTCGGTGGCGCGCGCCTTTCGCGTGCCCGCGTTCCGGGCGGCGGCGCTGGGCTACTTCGGCCACATGTGGGAGCTCTACGCGTTCTGGACGCTCGTCCCGTTCATGCTCGCCGCGATCGTCGCCCCCGGGCAGGTTTCGGGCTGGGCGTTCGCGGTGATCGCAGCCGGGGGCGCGGGTTGCGTGATCGGCGGCCGGGTCTCGCGGCGCGTGGGCAACGCGCCGGTGGCGGCGGTCGCGCTCGCGGCCTCGGGGGCGGTGTGCCTGGTGTTTCCGCTGGCCACGTCGGGCCCCGCGTGGCTGGCGCTCGCGCTGATGATGTTCTGGGGGCTGGCGGTGGTGGCCGACTCGCCCCAGTTCTCGGCGCTCTCCGCGCGAAGCTGCCCGCCCGAGCTCGTGGGCAGCGCGCTCGCGCTGCAGAACAGCGTCGGCTTCCTGATCACGGTGCTCGCGATCGCGGTCGCGTCCCGGCTGCACGACACGATCGGCAGCGCGGTCGCCTGGATCCTTCTGCCCGGTCCGGTGCTCGGCCTGGTGGCGATCCTGCCGGTTGCCACCGGGCGTGTCGCGCCCCCGCGCTGAGCCTCGTTCACCCCAAAAGCGCGCGAAGTGCTATAAATCGCCCATACCGCGCCGGCGAGCGGCGCGGGAAAATAATTGGAGGATTCCATGATTCGCTTCACGAAGGTCATGGCTGCCGTCGCGATCGGTGTCGCGTGCGCGGCGGCTCAAGCCCAGACGCTGAAGTGGGCTGCCCAGAACGACATCCTGACGTTCGACCCGCACTCGCAGAACCACGCCACCACGAACACGATGGTCATGCACGTCTACGAGGGGCTCACCCGCTACGGCAAGAATCGCGAGATCGAACCCGCGCTCGCAACGAGCTGGCAGCAGATCTCCCCCACGCAGCACCGCTTCAACCTGCGCAAGAACGTGAAGTTCCAGGACGGCTCGCCGTTCACCGCCGACGACGTGCTGTTCTCGTTCGAGCGCATCAAGCAGCCCCAGGGCACGATGCAGATCTACGTCACGGGCATCAAGGAGATCAAGAAGCTCGACGACTTCACCTTGGACATCATCCTCGAGGCGCCGCAGCCGATCCTGCTTCGCAACATCATCGACTTCCGCATCATGAGCAAGGCCTGGGCGGTGAAGAACAAGTCCGAGAAGGTGCAGGACTACAAGGCGCGCGAGGACACCTACGCGTCGCGCAACGCCAGCGGCACCGGCCCGTACATCCTCAAGGAGTGGGCGCCCGACCAGCGCATCGTCTTCACGGCGAACCCCGGCTGGTGGGACAAGCTCGACGGCAACGTGAAGGACGTCGTGTACACGCCGATCAAGGCCGACGCCACCCGCGTCGCAGCGCTGATGTCGGGCGACGTCGACATGGTCACCGACCTGCCCACGCAGGACGTCGCCAAGCTGCGCCAGCAGCCGAACCTGAAGATCCTCGACGGCCCCGAGGTGCGCACGATCTTCATCGGCCTGGACCAGCACTCCGACGAGCTCGCCTACTCGAACGTCAAGGGCAAGAACCCGTTCAAGGACGTGCGCGTGCGCAAGGCGCTGAACCTGGCGGTCGACCGCGCGGCCATCCAGCGCACGATCATGCGCGGCCTGTCGATTCCGGCCGCGATCATGGTCGCACCCGGAGTCAACGGCCACACGAAGGCACTCGACGCCGTCGCGCCGGCCAACCCCGAGGGCGCCAAGAAGCTGCTCGCCGAAGCCGGCTACCCCGACGGCTTCGAGTTCACCGTGGATTGCCCGAACAACCGCTACGTGAACGACGAGGAGATCTGCCAGGCGCTGGTGAGCATGTGGGCCAAGGCCGGGCTGAAGGTGAAGCTGAACGCGATGCCCTTCGCCACCTTCATTCCCAAGATCCTCAAGCACGACACGAGCGCCTACCTGCTGGGCTGGGGCGTGGCCACCTTCGACGCGCTCTACACGCTTCAGTCGCTGGTGCGCACCAAGACCACCGGCGCCGACGGCAACTTCAACCTCGGCCGGATCAACAACGCGAAGCTCGACGCGCTGATCGACGCCTCGAAGACCGAGACCGACCAGGCCAAGCGCGACCAGATCCTGCGCGACGCCCTGAAGATGACGGCCGACGAGGCGCACTACGTGCCGATCCATCACCAGATGCGGCCCTGGGCGATGAAGAAGAACGTAACCACGATCCACCGCTCGGACGACCGTCCGGAGTCGCGTTTCGCGAAAGTGGAGTAACCGTCGCGGCGGCGGGGCGCAAACCGCCCCGCCAGCGCAAAGGCGCCGCCCTCCGGGGCCGGCGCCTTTTTTCTTTCTCGCGCGCCGCGCCGTGCGTCAGCGCCCGGCCGTGCCCCGGCCGGGCAGCGCGTTCTTCTCGAACACGCCGCCCTTCACGATCGCCAGGAGCCGCTCGCCCTGACCGGCGAGCAGCGACGGGTCCGCGGTGGGATCCCCGTCGACCACGATCAGGTCGGCGAGCGCGCCTCGCGCGATCACCCCAAGGCGCCCTTCCTGCCCCATCAGCCGCGCGTTCACGCTGGTCGCGCTCTGGATGATCTCGGCCGCGCTCATCGCGGGAAGCCTCAGCGCGAACTCGTTCGACTGTCGATCGTGCATGTGGCCCAGCAGGTCGGTGCCGAACCCGATCGGCACGCCCATCGCCTTGGCCACGCGCAGCGCCCGCACGCCATGGTCCTTCACCCGATCGAGCTTGGCGAGCATCGCCGCCGACCAGCCCAGCAGCTCGCCGTCTTGCGCCAGCGCTTCGTAGGTGGCCAGCGTGGCCACCAGCCAGGCGCCCTCCTCGGCCATCGCGCGCGCGCTGTCCTCGTCGAGCAGGTTGCCGTGCTCGATCGAGCGCACGCCGGCACGCACCGCGCGGGTGATCGCGCGCGGCGAATAGGCGTGCGCCATCGCGTAGGTGTTCGCCGCTTCGGCTTCCTCGCAAATCGCGCGCATCTCCTCGAGCGAGAACTGCGTGCCGTCGATCGGGTCGGTGGGGCTCGCCACGCCGCCTCCGGCCATGATCTTGATCTGGTGGGCGCCGCCGCGCAGCTGCTCTCGCGTGGCCTTGCGCACCTCGCCCACGCCGTCGGCGATCGTGCCCATCAGCCCGATCCCGGCGCAGGCGCACATCAGCTGCTGCGCGCCCCTCGGACGGATGTCGCCGTGCCCGCCGGTCTGCGAGATCGCCTTGCCGGCGATGAACAGGCGCGGCCCGCGAAACAGCCCGCGCTCCACCGCCTCCACGAGCCCGTGGTCGGCGCCGGCGGCGTCGCGCACCGTGGTGAAACCGCGCATCAGCATGCCGAGCATGATGTCCTTGGACTCGGCCGCGATCAGCGACGCCGGCGTGACGTTCACCTTGAGCAGTTCCGCCTGGGTGGCGGTCACGTGCACGTGCGCGTCGATCAGGCCGGGCAGCAGCGCGCGCCCGGCCAGGTCGAACACCTGCGCGTCATCGACGCGGGTGGCGTCGAACAAGAGGTCGGCGATCTGCCCGCCCTCGACCACCACGGTGGCGTTCGGTCGCATCTCGCCGCGGGTCGAGTCGAACACGTTGGCTCGGGTGAAGGCAAGGCGTGGCATGCTGGGGCTCCCTGGGTGTGGGGCGCTCCGACCGTGGGGTCAGGGTCGCGGGAATGATGGATGGCAGGCTGGGCGCTTCGGTAGAATCGCGCAGTCGCCTCCGTAGCTCAGTGGATAGAGCATCTCCCTCCTAAGGAGAGGGTCGCACGTTCGATTCGTGCCGGGGGCGCCAATCATCCGCAGCGACCGCGCGCGTCGAGCTTCATGAACCGTCGCAACCACTCGCGCTCCCTTTGCGCCGCGTGGCGCGTGGCCACCTTCTCCTCGGGGCTCTGGTCGACGCGAAAATCGAACGCGCGCCGCGCCATCGGGTACATCTGCAGCTCCACCGTCACGCCGCGTTCCCACAGCGAGTAGAACGCCCTCCCGTTGACGAATCGGCGCAGCTCGTAATCGGCGTCGCCGATCATCATCAGCACCGGAGCGGTGATCTTCGACACCTCCGGAGCAACCGAGAACAGCTGCTGCGGCTCGGGCGCATTGGGGTTCTGGAAGTGGCCGTAGTAGGAGACGATCGCAGCCACGTCGGCAGGGCGCTTGGCCGCGAGGCGAATCGCGAAGTACGGTCCGCGCGACTTCGCAACGATGCCCACCGGCCCGCGGCAGACGTCGTTGCGCGCGAGCAGGGCGCCGAGCGCGGCCTCCACGTCGAGTTCGCTCTCCGGGTAGTGGCGATCGGGCCAGCGCTCGATCATGTTCGAGGCGAGCCAGTCGGGCGCGAGCACGAGAAATCCGTCGCGCGCCAGCGCGCGGATGTGCTCGCGGTCCACGTCTTCGTAGCCCCGCTTGGCGTGGATGTAGAGCACGGGCGGGAACGGCCCCGGTCCGGCCGGCCGCGCCACCTCCACCGGAACCTCCGCCCGGCCGTGGCGCAGGACGCTCCTCTCGAGCCCCTGCGCGCAGGTCCATGACCACGCCATTGCCGCCAGCAACCCTGCCAACGCTCTCTCGTAACGCATCCGCCGCATCGTTCGATCCTCGCGTGCCCGCCCGTCGAGGGCAACTTCGGAAGGTGGCGACGCGCCGCGCGCGCGCCACCGCTCACGAAAGGATAAACCGCGCCGCGCCGTGCGGGAATGCCGCACCCGAGCGGGTATAGTGGTATCAGTGGTTATTCATGCCGATGGGGGCAGGCCATGCGCAAGATCGTGACGGCGCTTGCGTGCCTGCTGGTTCTCGCAGTTGCCCGCGCGGGCACGCCAGCCCCGGTGATGATTCTCCCGCTCGAAGGCGCGATCGGGCCCGCGAGCGCTGACTTCGTCGCGCGCGGCCTCGAGCGCGCGCGCGACGCCGGCGCGCAGCTGGTGGTTCTGCGCATCGACACGCCGGGCGGTCTCGACACGTCGATGCGCGAGATCGTCAAGAGCATCCTGGCGTCCGAGGTGCCGGTGGCGGGTTACGTTGCGCCCTCGGGCGCGCGCGCCGCGAGCGCCGGCACCTTCATCCTCTACGCCGCGCACTTCGCGGCGATGGCGCCCGGCACCAACCTGGGCGCCGCCTCGCCGGTGGCGATCGGCGCGCCCGGCACCACCCCCGGCGCGAGCCCGGGGCGCGACGAAGGCCGCAAGCCCGATGGCGGCACCCCGGCCAATCGCGAGACCGGGCCCAGCGGCTCGGCCGAAGGAGCCGACGGCGGTTCCGGCGAAGGCAGGAGCGCCGGCGAGCGGCCCGCGAGCGTGCCGGTGCCCGCCGACACGATGATGCGCAAGGCCACGCACGACGCGTCGGCCTACATTCGCAGCCTCGCGCAGTTGCGCGGCCGCAATGCCGAATGGGGCGAGCGCGCGGTGCGCGAGGCGGTGAGCCTGTCGGCGCAGGAAGCGCTCGAGCGCAACGTGATCGACCTCGTCGCGCCCAGCGTGCCCGAGCTGCTCGCCCGCCTGGACGCGCGCACGACCGAAGCGGCTGGCAAGACGATCACGCTGGCCACCGCGGGCGCGAGCACGGTGGAGATCGCCCCCGACTGGCGCACGCGGCTGCTCGCGACGATCACGAACCCGAGCGTGGCGTACCTGCTGATCATCGTGGGGCTTTACGCGCTGGTGCTCGAGTTCTCGAACCCCGGCCTGCTCGCTCCGGGCGTGATCGGCGCGATCTGCCTGCTGGTGGCCCTCTACGCCCTCAACCTCCTGCCGGTGAACTACGCCGGCGTTGCGCTGCTGCTGCTCGGCGCGGGGCTGATGGCGGCCGAGGCCTTCGTGCCATCGTTCGGGGCGCTGGGCATCGGCGGGGGCATCGCGTTCGTGCTCGGCTCGGTGATCCTGATCGACACCGACGTGCCCGAGTTCCGCATCCCCTACACGCTGATCGGCGGCGTCGCCGTGGCAACGGCGGCCCTTCTCGCCGTTGGCCTGGGCATGGTCGTGCGCGGGCGAAGGCGCCCGGTCGTGAGCGGCCGGGAGTCTCTCGTGGGCGCGCGCGCGGTGGCGATCGAAGAGTTCGACGGCGCCGGGTGGGTGCGCGTGCAGGGAGAGCGCTGGCAGGCGCGCTGCGCGCTGCCCGTGCTGCGCGACCAGGGCCTGCGCGTGACGGCGATCAGCGGCCTCGTCCTGCAAGTCGAGCCCGAGAGCAACGACGACAAAGGAGGTTGAAGATGTGGTTCCCATTCGACATCGGCTTCGGAGCGGGCGCGCTGCTCATCCCGCTGGTCCTGATCGTTGCCTCGTTGCGGATCCTGCGCGAATACGAGCGCGGCGTCGTGTTCCTGCTCGGACGCTTCCAGCGCGTGAAGGGCCCCGGCCTGATCATCGTGGTCCCGGGCATCCAGCAGATGGTGCGGGTGGACCTTCGCACGGTGGTGCTCGACGTTCCCAGCCAGGACGTGATTTCGCGCGACAACGTGTCGGTGAAGGTGAACGCCGTGGTCTACATGCGGGTGGTCGACCCGCAGCTCGCGATCATCCAGGTGGCGAACTTCCTCGAGGCCACCAGCCAGCTGGCGCAGACGACCCTGCGCGCGGTGCTCGGCAAGCATGAGCTCGACGAGATGCTGATCGAGCGCGACAAGCTCAACGTGGACATCCAGACCGTGCTCGACAAGCAGACCGACGGCTGGGGCATCAAGGTGGCGAACGTGGAAATCAAGCACATCGACCTGAACGAGTCGATGATCCGAGCGATCGCGCGCCAGGCCGAGGCCGAGCGCGAGCGCCGGGCCAAGGTGATCCACGCCGAGGGCGAACTCCAGGCTTCGGAAAAACTGCTCCAGGCCGCCGAAATCCTCGCCGGGCGAACCGAGGCGATGCAGTTGCGGTTCCTGCAGACCCTCACTCAGATCGCGGGCGACAAGTCCTCGACGATCGTGTTCCCGGTGCCGCTCGACGTGATCGGCCCGCTGCTCGAGGTCGCGCGCAAGGTCAAGGGCTGATCGATCCGGTTCGACAGGTCCAGGCGTTCGGCGGGCAGCGGCTCGCCGATCAGGCGGCCCTGCAGGGCGTCGCAGCCCAGTTCGCGCAGCAGCTCGGCCTGCACCCCGTTTTCCACTCCTTCGGCCACCACCCTCTGGCGCAAGCTGTGCGCCAGCCCGATCACCGCGCGGGTGACGTCGACGTCGTCCGGGTTGACCGACAACTCGCGCATGAAGCTCGGGTCGAGTTTCACCGTGTCGAAGGGAAGCCGGCGCATCCAGGTGAGCGACGAGTGCCCGGTGCCGAAGTCGTCGAGCGTCACGCTCGCGCCGAGCGCCCTGATCCGCTCGATCAGTTCGGTGGCGCGCCCCACGTCGGCCGTTACCGTGGCCTCGTTCACTTCGA
The DNA here is from genome assembly GCA_036525975.1 of Burkholderiaceae bacterium. Lineage (GTDB taxonomy): Bacteria > Pseudomonadota > Gammaproteobacteria > Burkholderiales > Burkholderiaceae_E > Quisquiliibacterium. Next base: position 24,338 of record DATCZK010000053.1, read on the forward strand.
GGGCGAGGCAGCCGGGGGAAACCCCGTGTTGGAGCAGCGACGCCGCGATGTCGGTGAGCAGCCCCGGATCGCGCACCTGTCGCGCCGACAGGTTCACCGAGACCGGAATCCGGATGCCCGCCTCGTGCCACGCGCGCGCCTGCGCGCAGGCCTGCTGGATCACCCAGCGCCCGATCGCGACGATCAGCCCCGTCTCCTCCGCCACCTTGAGGAACTTGTCCGGAGTGACTTCGCCGCGCTGCGGGTGGAACCAGCGCAAGAGCGCCTCCACGCCCACGATCCGCCCGGTGGCGGCGTCGGCCTCGGGCTGCCACACCAGGCGCAGCTGGCCCGCATCGAGCGCGCGCCTCAGGCCCGACGCCGTCTGCAGGCGCTCGTAGGCGATGGTGTGCAGGTCGGGCGAAAAGTACCCCACCCCGCCTCCCCCGCCGGCCTTCACCCGATACATCGCCAGGTCGGCCTGCTGGAGCAACATCTCCGACTCCGCGCTGTCGCTCGGAAAGGTGCTGATGCCGATGCTCGCCGAGAGCACGAACTCGCGATCGTCGATCACGATCGGCCTCGAGAGCGTGTCGAGCAGGCGCCGCGCGGCCACCTGCGGCGCCTCGCTGTCGTAGTCCTCGACCAGCGCCAGGAACTCGTCCCCGCCCACGCGCGCCAGGCTGTCCTCGGAGCGCACCGCCTCGCGCAGGCGACGCGCCGACTCCTGGAGCACGCGGTCTCCCACGGTATGGCCGAAGGTGTCGTTGATCTGCTTGAACCCGTCGAGGTCGATGAACATCAGGGCAAGCCGGCGCCCGTGGCGGCGCGCTTTCGACAGCGCGAGGTCGAGTTGCCGCGAAATAAGCGTGCGGTTGCACAGCCCGGTGAGCGGGTCGTAGTTCGCCATCTCGATCGCGCGGCGCTCGGCCAGTTTCTCCGCCGTCACGTCGCGCGCCACGCCGCGGTAGCCGCGGAACGAACCGTCGGGGCCGACGATCGGCTCGCCGCTCACGCTGACGAAGCGCTCGGCCCCGCCGGCGCCGACGACCCTGTAGACGAAGTTGTGGAATCGCTCCCTGCGCTCGAGCGCGGCCCGGTGCGCGTCCCAGTCGCCATCCACGGGTTCCACGCCCGGGAGCTCCCAGCGCGCTCTGCCGGTGTACACCTCGGGCGGGAAAGCCGCCTCGCGCCCGTACGCGGCGAGCGCAACGAATCGGCACTCGTGGTCCTGTTCCCAGAGCCAGTCGGTGGACAGGCTCATCAGCGAATCGAATCGCGCCTCGCTGTCGAGCAACGCGGCTTCATTGCGAGCGAGTTGCGCCGAGGTGGAATCGCAGGCTTCGTAGCACGCGCTCACGCGCTCGAGCAGCAACTGCCACGCGCTGGCGTCGCGCGGCAGGCCCGCGTCGAGCGACAGTGCCTGCAGCTGCGCCTGCAACAGCGGATGCAAGTGCTCCATCAGACCTTTCAGCGTATTCCGGTTCTTCGATTCGAGAAGTCGCGGCCACCCGCTCGCCGCGGCCAGGGTTCGGCTCTGCGCGCTAGGTTCGCCCCAATCCGCCCAATGCAACGCGGGGCGAACGAACGCTGGTCGAGCGCAGCGGACGAACGGTCGGAGAACTGTCGAATGTGCAACGTCGCAAGCGCCGACTGCGCCCGGCCGGCCCCCTGCGCGCTACCAGATGCCCAGCGCCAGCCCGCTCGCCAGCGTTGCGCCCACCGAGAACGCCGAGTCGAGCGCTTCGGGCGGCACGACTTTCGGCGCCAGGATCTGCTGCGGCGTCTGCGCCTGGCTGCAGACGATCAACGGCTCGGCCACCCGTCGCAACCGCCACCCGGTGGCAATGCGGTCGATCTGCCGCGTCGCGCCTTCGCCGTCGGTGCCGGCGCAGACGATGCTCGCGTAGGGTCGCGCCACGACCCGGTCGAGCGCCGCGTAGTAGCTTCGGTCGAAGAAGTCCTTGAGCATTCCGGCCATCGTGCCCAGGTTCTCCGGGGTCACGAACAGGAAAGCGGCGGCGGCGAGCACGTCCTGCGGGCCCGCGCGATTCGCGGGCAGCGAGCGCACGACGAGCGCGTTGCCGCACTCGCTCGATGCACCCCGGGCTGCGGCGCCGGCGAGTTGACGGCTGCATCCGGTCATCGACCACCAGACGATGAGCAGCCCCGGTTTCGCGCCGCCTACGGGCTTCTCGCCCTGCTGTGCCATGCGCTCGATTATAGTGAGACCCCCCTCCAAGTTCTTCGCGACCGCCCGTTGAACAATCTTCCAGAGCTCGGCCCGAAGGTTCCGCGCCGCGACTACGGCATTCTCACGACGGTGGGACGCTGGTGGCTGCGGGCTTCGGGCTGGCGCATCACGGGCAACGTGCCCGACCTGGCGAAGTGCGTGGCCGCCGTCGCACCGCATTCGTCGAACTGGGATTTCGTGCACGCGGTTGCGGTGGTGTTAGCGCTCGGCGTGCGAATTTCGTTCATCGGAAAGCACACGCTGTTCGTTGGGCCGCTGGGGCGATTCATGCGCTGGCTGGGTGGCGTGCCGGTGGACCGATCGCGCCCGGAGGGCGTGGCCGACGACGCCGTGCGCGGGCTTGCCGCGGTGCCTGCTGTCTGGCTGGGCCTCGCGCCCGAAGGCACCCGCAAGCGGGGCGCCCGCTTCAAGCACGGCTTTTACCGCATCGCGATGGCTGCGCAGTTGCCGATCGTGCCGGTCTCGCTCGACTACCGGAACAGGGAACTGCGGTTCCACCCTCCCGTGATGCCCACCGCGCAGCTCGAAGAAGGCGCGGCGGCGATACGCGACCTGCTGCTCGGCGCGGGCGTGCGCCGTGACGACGTCTGACGGGCCCTCTTTCCCTGCGGCTGCGCGCCGGGCGACAATGCGGCCAGAGGCAGAAACGATGAGCGCACACCAATCGCCCCCCCGCTCCGCCGCCGAGCAGGGAAAGCTGGAAGACGCGCTGCGCGAGCTCATCGAGCAGCGCATTGCGTTCAACCAGCTGCTCGGGCTCGAGCTGAAGTCCCTGGCTCCGGAATCCCTGCGGGTGGAATTCGAGATGCGCCCCGAGCTCGTCGGCCACTTCCTCTACGGAAGGCTGCACGGCGGCGTGATCTCCGCGACACTGGACGTAACGGGCGCCCTCGCGCTGATGGTCTTGCTTTCCCAGAAGCACCCGGCCGACACGGCCGCTCAAGTGATGGCCAGATTCGCGAAATTCGGCACCATCGACCTTCGTGTGGACTTCCTGCGCCCGGGGCTGGGCCGGCGCTTTCACGCCACCGCCACCGTTACACGCCTTGGCGCGCGGGTGGGGTCCACGCAAATGCGGCTCGAAAACGACGAGGGCACGCTCATCGCCACCGCCGCCGCCGCTTACGTGCTCTCGTGATCGTCAGCGCGCCGGCGGGCCGAGCCCCATCGAGCGCGCGATCACTTCCTTCATGATCTCGTTGGTTCCGCCGTAGATGCGCTGGACCCTGGCGTCGGCGTAAGCGCGCGCAATCGGGTACTCCAGCATGTACCCGTAGCCTCCGTGCAGTTGCAGGCACTCGTCCATGACCTTGCACTGCAGGTCGCTGCACCAGTACTTGGCCATCGAGGCGGTAGCCGTGTCCAGTTCATCGGCCATCAGCGCCTGCAGGCACCTGTCCACGAACACGCGCGCGATCTGCACCTCGGTCTGCAACTCGGCGAGACGAAACCGCGTGTTCTGGAACTGCGCGATGGCGGTGCCGAAGGCCCTGCGCTCGCGCACGTAGTCGAGCGTCCAGCCGATCGCGGCCTGCGCCGATGCCACGGCCGTCACGGCGATCTGCAGTCGCTCCCAGGGAAGCTCCTGCATCAGGTAGACGAAGCCCTCGTTCTGCTTGCCCAGGATGTTCGCGGCGGGCACGCGCACGCCATCGAAGAACAGTTCCGAGGTGTCTTGCGCCTTCAACCCCAGCTTCCTCAGGCGCTTTCCCTTCGAAAACCCCGGAGTGCCCGCCTCGACGAGCACCAGGCTGGTGCCCTTGGCTCCAGCGGCCGGATTGGTCTTTGCCACGACGATGACCAGGTCGGCGTGCCAGCCATTCGTGATGAAGGTCTTCGACCCGTTGAGCACCAGCGTGTCGCCGTCGCGCTGTGCGGTGGTCTTGATTCCCTGCAAGTCCGACCCCGCCGCGGGCTCGCTCATCGCGATCGCGCCGATCATCTCGCCGCGGGCCATGCGCGGCAGATAGCGGCTCTTCTGGTCCTCCGTGCCGTAATGCAGGATGTACGGCGCCACGATCTCCGAATGCAGGCCGAAACCGATGCCGGTTGCATTCACGCGCGCGAGCTCCTCCATCACGATCACGGAATAGAGCTTGTCGGCGCCCGCGCCTCCGTATTGTTCGGGCATCGAAGGGCACAGAAACCCGTTCGCGCCGGCGCGCTCCCAGATCTCGCGATCCACGTAACCCTGTTCCTCCCAGCCCGCGTGGTGCGGAGCGATCTCGTTGTCCACGAATCGCCCCAGCGCGTCACGAAAGAACTCGTGCGCCTCGGTGAAAAGATTTCGTTCGAGCATCGTGGGGCTCCTCGCCGATTCAGATTCGTTCCTGGCAGCGCGCTGCGCGCACGGCCTGCACGATCGGGCGGGCGAAGTCTGCTACCGAAAACGGCTTTTGCAGCACTGTAACGTTCCGCGGAGATCGGAGTCGAATAGCTGCCAGGTCGGACTCGCCGGTGATGATCACCGCCGGAACCTCCGAACCAAGTCTTCGCCGCAGTTCCGCGATCGACTCGATTCCGTCCCGGCCTCCGGGCAGCCGATAGTCCGAGACGATCGCGTCCACGAGCCGGGTCGCCGACTCGTCGTCTCTCAGCGCTTCCTCCACCGTGGCGCCGCTCGAATACACGGCGCCCCAGTCGCTGAACAGTTCCTCGATCGCGCGTCGCGCGTCGCGGTCGTCCTCGATCAGCATCAGGTAAGCCCCTGCGAGCAGCTCGAGGTCTTCGGATCCTTGCGTGGGCTTCGGGGCGTCGATGATCTCGGCGTGGCTGAACCACCCTCCCGGCAGATTGAGCGAGAAACGCGAACCGCGCCGGGGCGTCGAGCGCAACTCGAGCTTGTGGCCCGGCAGGTGATCGAGCGCCCTGCGAACCAGGAACAACCCCAGGCCAAGTCCGCGCTCCCGGTTGCGCTCGGCGTTCGCAACCTGGAAATAGGGTTGCCAGACTTCTTCGATGAACCTCGGCGGAATCCCCTCGCCCGTGTCGGCCACATCGATCCTGCACAGGCCGTCTGCGGCCCGAACCTTCACCAGCACCCCGCGCCCGCGCCGACCCTCGCTGTGGGTGAACTTCACGGCATTCGACACGAGGTTGAGCAGCACGCGCCACAATGTCATCTCGTCAGAGGTGACCACCAGGCGGCGCTCGGGGATGCGCACCCGCAGCTCGATTCCCTTGGCCGCAGCGTCGGCGGCAAAGGTCTGCTCGAGCCGGCGCAGCAACGGGTTCAGTTCCACGGCACCGATACGAATGGGTTCCGTGCCGCTGTCGTATCGGGCCGCGGTCAGGAGATGGTCGAGCGTCGCGCCAAGGGTGTCGACCGACTCCTCGAGGCGCTCTGCCTGCCGGATCGCCCTGGGCAGATCGCCCTTCTCGAGCCCGCTCTTGAGCGCGGACAGCTGAAACACCGCGGCAACCATAGGCTGGCGCAAGTCGTGACTGACCGCCGCGAGCAACCGCGTCTTTTCCTGATGCGCCTCCTCGGCGGCTCGCGCCCTGCGTTCGATCTCGGCCTGTGCGGCTTCAGCCCGCCGTC
>DATCZK010000054.1:0-6738 GCA_036525975.1 Burkholderiaceae bacterium
CCGGCACCGTCGATGATCGTGGTGTTCTCCTTGCCGATCTCGATGCGCTTGGCGCGGCCCAGGTCTTGCAGCGTGGCCTTCTCGAGCGTCATGCCGGTTTCCTCGGCGATCACGACGCCGCCGGTGAGGATGGCCATGTCCTCGAGCATCGCCTTGCGACGATCGCCGAAGCCGGGCGCCTTGACCGCCACGGTCTTGAGGATGCCGCGGATGTTGTTTACGACCAGCGTCGCGAGCGCCTCGCCTTCCACTTCCTCGGCCACGATCAGCAGCGGCTTGCCGGCCTTGGCCACCTGCTCGAGCACGGGCAGCAGGTCGCGGATGTTCGAGACCTTCTTGTCGTGCAGCAGGATGTACGGATCGTCGAGCACCGCGATCTGCTTGTCGGGGTTGTTGATGAAGTAGGGCGAGAGGTAGCCGCGGTCGAACTGCATGCCCTCGACGACGTCGAGTTCGTTGTTCAGCGACTTGCCGTCTTCCACCGTGATCACGCCTTCCTTGCCCACCTGCTCCATCGCCTTGGAGATGATCTCGCCGATCTCGGCGTCGGAGTTCGCGGAGATCGCGCCCACCTGGGCGATTTCCTTGGTCGTGGTGCAGGGCTTGGTGTTCTTGGCGAGCTGCTCGGTCAGCGCCATGACCGCCTTGTCGATGCCGCGCTTGAGGTCCATCGGGTTCATGCCGGCGGCAACGTACTTCATGCCCTCGCGCACGATCGCCTGCGCCAGCACGGTTGCGGTGGTGGTGCCGTCACCGGCGTTGTCGGAGGTCTTGGAGGCGACTTCCTTGACCATCTGCGCGCCCATGTTCTGGAACTTGTCCTTGAGCTCGATTTCCTTGGCCACCGACACCCCGTCCTTCGTGACGGTGGGGGCGCCGAAGCTGCGCTCGAGGACCACGTTGCGGCCCTTCGGGCCCAGGGTGACCTTGACCGCGTCGGCAAGGATGTTGACGCCGGCGACCAGCTTGTGGCGCGCGTCGTCGTGGAACAGAACCTGTTTGGCTGCCATTGTTCGAAACTCCTGAGAATTCTTCGGATTGGGGGTGAGAAGCGCTGGCGCTTACTCGACGACGGCCATGATGTCTTCTTCGCGCATCACCAGTACCTCGTCGCCTTCGACCTTGACGGTCTGGCCGCTGTACTTGCCGAAGAGAACCTTGTCGCCGACCTTGACCGCCAGGGGGCGGACCTTGCCGTCGTCGCCGACCTTGCCTTTGCCCACGGCGAGCACTTCGCCCTGGTCGGGCTTCTCGGCGGCGTTGTCGGGGATCACGATGCCCGACGCGGTCTTGCGCTCGGTGTCCAGGCGCTTGATGATCACGCGGTCATGGAGGGGGCGCAGTTTCATTACATGCTCCTAACTCGTTGATTCAAAAGTGTTTGTTGGTTCGACCCCGGATTCGTGGATCGACTGGCGAAGTACGGCGAGCCTGCATCGGCTACCGAAGCAGCGATGTTAGCACTCATCGTTCTCGAGTGCTAATGATAGGGGCGGCCGCGCCGCTTTTCAAGGGGGGAGGGCGCCCGGAGCGGCGCGGGCGTGGAGAAGTTCCGCGAAACCGGCCGGCGGCCGCGACACCGGCGGCCTGTGGCGAAGCCCGCCGGCTGGCGCGAAACCGGGCAGGCGCCTGCCTAGCTCTTTGCCGGGAGGTACCGGGCGCTCAGCACGCCGTCGATCGCCGCGAGCGAGGCAACCGCGCGCTCGGGCACGGGGCTGTCCACGTCGACGATCGTGTAGGCCATCTCGCCGCGCGAGCGGTTGAGCATGTTGTGGATGTTCAGCCCCGCCTGCGCCATCGTGGTGGAGATCTGCCCGAGCATGTTGGGCACGTTGGCGTTCGCGATCGCGAGGCGGTAATCCGACTCGCGCGGCGCGATCGTGTCGGGGAAGTTCACGGCGTTGCGCACGTTGCCGTTTTCCAGGTAGTCGCGAAGCTGCTCGGCCACCATCGACGCGCAGTTGTCCTCGGCTTCGCGCGTGGAAGCGCCCAGGTGCGGCAGCGCGATCACCCGCTCGTGCCCGAGGAGTTCGCCGGCGGGAAAGTCGTTGACGTAGTAGCGCAGGCGCTCGGCGTCGAGCGCCGCGCGCGCCGCGTGCGCGTCCACCACGCCCTCGCGCGAGAAGTTGAGCAGCACCGCGCCCGCGCGCATCTGCTCGAAGCGCGTGGCGTCGATCAGCCCGCGCGTGGCCGCCACCAGCGGCACGTGCACGGTCACGAAATTCGACGCACGCAGCAGCTCGGCGATCGAGTGCGCCTTGCGCACCTGCGCCGGCAGGCTCCAGGCGGCGTCGACCGTGATCTCGGGGTCGTAGCCCACCACGTGCATGCCGAGGCGGATCGCGGCGTCGGCCACCAGGCAGCCGATCTTGCCCAGCCCGATCACGCCCAGCGTGTGGCCGGTGAGCTCGAAGCCGGCGTAGGCCTTCTTGCCGTCCTCCACGCGCTTGTCGATCTGCGGGTCGGCCGGGTCGAGCGCGGCCACGAAGCGCAGCGCGGCCGGGATGTTTCGCGCGGCCATCAGCATGCCCGCGATCACCAGCTCCTTGACCGCGTTGGCGTTCGCGCCCGGCGCGTTGAACACCGGCACGCCGCGCTCGCTGAGCGCCGCCACCGGGATGTTGTTGGTGCCGGCGCCGGCGCGCGCGACCGCGCGCACGCTCGCGGGGATCGGCATCGCGTGCATGTCCGCCGAGCGGACCATGATCGCGTCGGGGTCGGCGATCTCCTTGCCGACCTCGTAGGTCTCGAGCGGGAGCCGCTTGAGGCCGTGCTGCGAGATCTGGTTGAGCACGAGGACGCGGAAAGGCCTGTTCATCGGAACTCCCTGGGTTGCTGCCGTTGACGGCTAGCCGTTCTTGTTCTCGAACTCGCGCATGTATTCCAGCAGCGCGCGCACGCCCTCGATCGGCATCGCGTTGTAGATCGAAGCGCGCATTCCGCCCACCGAGCGGTGGCCCTTCAACTGCAGCAGGCCGCGCTCGGCGGCGCCCTTGAGGAACGCCTCGTCGAGCGCCGCGTCGGCGAGCGTGAACGGAACGTTCATCCGCGAGCGGTCGGCCGGCGCCACCGGGTTGCGGTAGAACGCGGTGGAGTCGAGGTAGTCGTAGAGCAGCGAGGATTTCTCCACGTTGCGCCTCTCGATCGCCGCCACGCCCCCCTGGCGCTTGAGCCACTGGAACACGAGCCCCGCGATGTAGACCGAGTAGGTCGGGGGCGTGTTGAGCATCGAATCGTTGTCCACCTGCGTCTTGTAGTCGAGCAGCCCCGGCGTGCCCTTGGGGGCGTGCCCCAGGAGGTCTTCGCGCACGATCACGATCGTCAGGCCCGCGGGGCCGATGTTCTTCTGCGCGCCGCCGTAGAGCAGGCCGTAGCGCGAGACGTCGAGCGCGCGCGAGAGGAAGGTCGACGACAGGTCGGCCACCAGCGGCACGCTGCCGGTGTCGGGCGTCCAGTTGAACTCCACCCCGCCGATCGTCTCGTTGGCGCAGATGTGCACGTAGGCCGCGTCGGGGTCGAGCTTCCACTGCGACTGCGCCGGGATGTAGGTGAACTTGCGGTCCTCGCCGCTCGCGGCCACGTTCACCGTGCCGTAGGCGCCGGCTGCCTTGATCGCCTTCTTGGACCACTCGCCGGTGTTCACGTAGTCGGCGCCCGCCTTGCCGCGCATCAGGTTCAGCGGAACCATCGAGAACTGCAGCGTGGCGCCGCCCTGGGCGAACACGACCTTGTACTCCGGCGGAATCGACATCAGCTCGCGCAGGTCGGCCTCGGCCTGCGCGTGGATGCCCATGTATTCCTTGCCGCGATGGCTCATCTCCATCACCGACTGCCCCGAGCCGTGCCAGTCGAGCATCTCTTGGGCGGCCTGGCGCAGCACCTCCTCGGGCAACACCGCCGGCCCGGCGCTGAAGTTGAACACCTTGCGCATCGCTGATCCTCGTCTCGCGGGTGAAACGAGTGATTGTAGCGCGCCGCACCCGCCCGGGCGGGGCGCCTGTCCCGCGCCTCAGTCCGGCTCGAAGCGCAGCGCGATGCCGTTGTTGCAGTAGCGCTTGCCGGTGGGCCGGGGGCCGTCGTCGAACACGTGCCCCTGGTGCCCGCCGCAGCGCGCGCAGTGGTATTCGGTGCGCGGAAGGATCATCCTGAAGTCGAGCCTGGTCTCGAGCGCGCCCGGGATCGCCTCCACGAAGCTGGGCCAGCCGGTGCCGCTGTCGAACTTCATCGCGCTCGTGAACAGCGGCTGGCCGCAGCCCGCGCAGTGGTAGGTGCCGCTGCGCTTCTCGAGGTTGAGCTTGCTGGTGAAGGCGCGCTCGGTGCCTTCGCGCCGCAGCACCGCGTACTGCTCGCGCGTGAGCGCCTCGCGCCACTGCGCGTCGGTCTTGCTGCCGGGGTCGTCCATGCTTTCCTCCAAGGCCCGCAAGCCTGCACCGGGATCGCGATCGCCGCAAGTCCGCGGCCCGGCGCGCCCGCGGGAGCGCGCCCAGACTCGGCGCGGCTTTTGCGCGCGCGCAACGATGCGCGGCCCGGCGCGGGCGCCCATTCCGCCCGATAGACGAACGTCAATGCGCATTGCGCCGCCGGGGCAGATGATCTGTCCATGTACATCCGCTTGGCGCCCGCCGCTGGTGGGTGATCCGCGGGCGCCTTCGAACCGGGGGGTCATCATGTTCAGAACCATACTCGTTCCGACCGACGGGTCGGAGTTGTCGAACCGCGCCGTGGACGCGGCCATCTCGCTGGCCAAGGAGAGTGCCGCGTCGATCGTGGCGCTCAACGTGCAGGCGGAATACCGCCCGCCGGTCGTGGCCGAGGTGCCGGTGGGCGACATCTACTCGCGCGAGGAGTACGAGGCGGGCGCGCGCAGGGTGTCGGAGAAACTGCTGGCCGACGTCGTCGACAGGGGAAAAGCGGCCTCGGTCGAGGTGAAGCCCGTTTCGCAGCTTGCCGCCAGCCCCTGGGAGACGATCATCAAGGTGGCGCGCGACGAAGGCTGCGACCTGATCTTCATGGCCTCGCACGGGCGGCGCGGCATGGCAGGCCTGCTGCTGGGCAGCGAGACCCAGAAGGTGCTCACGCACTGCAAGGTGCCGGTGCTCGTGTACCGCTAGGGCCCGTTCGCGCGCGGTTCGCGCCCGCGCGAGCGGCCGCGGGGCCCGGCATCGAAGCCGGCGGCCTCGTTCAGGCGATCTTGGAGTAGGTGGCGGTGGAGGGCGCTTCCTTGAGGTAGCGGTCGAAGGCCATCGCCACCGAGCGCACCAGCAGCCTGCCCTTGGGCATGATCTCGATGCCCGTCTCGCCGATCGTGATCGCGCCGGCATCGTGCATCGGACGCAGCGCGACGATCGCGTCGGCGAAGTACTGCTTGGCGACGATCGCGTGCTTGGCCTCGATCGCGGGCCACCAGACGCGGAAGTTGCACATCAGCGACTGGATCACGTCGCGACGCACGAAGTCGTCGTAGCGCATCGTGAGCCCGCGCGCGATCGGCAGCTCGCCGTGCATCAGGCGCGCGTAGTAGGCCTCGAGCGACTTCTCGTTTTGCGCGTACACCGAGCCCACCGCCGAGATCGACGAGACGCCCAGCGCGATCAGGTCGCCGGCGTCGTGCGAGCAGTACCCCTGGAAATTGCGGTGCAGCCGGCCTTCGCGCTGCGCGATCGCCAGTTCGTCGTCGGCGCGCGAGAAGTGGTCCAGCCCCAGGTAGGCATAGCCGGCGGCGCGAAAGCGCTGCACGGCCAGCTCGAACAGCTGGCTGCGCTCGATCGCCGAAGGCAGGTCGGGCTCGTGGATGCGTCGCTGCGGCTTGAACACGTGCGGCAGGTGCGCGTAGTGGTAGAGCGCGACGCGATCGGGGTTGGCGTCGATCGTGAGCTCGAGCGTGCGCTCGAAGCCCTCGAGCGTCTGGCGCGGCAGCCCGTAGATGAGGTCGACGTTGATCGAGTGGAAGCCGGCTTCGCGCGCGGCGTCGATCAGCGCGCGCGTCTCGTCGTAGGGCTGGACGCGATTGACCGCCTTTTGCACGTCGGGGTCGAAATCCTGGATGCCCAGGCTGATGCGGTTCAGGCCCATCGCGCGCAGCGTCCAGAGCCGCTTGGGCGTGACCGAGCGCGGGTCGACCTCGATCGAGTACTCGCCCTCCGCGCACAGCTCGAAGCGCGTGGCGATCGCGTCGAAGATCTGCGCGAACTCCTCGTCGAGCATGAACGTGGGCGTGCCGCCGCCGAAGTGCAGGTGGCTGATGTGCTGGCCGCGCCCGGTGAGCAGCGTGACGAGCTCCATCTCGCGAATGAGCGCCGAGACGTACTGCGCCGACTTCTCCTGGTGCTTCGTGCCGATCTTGTTGCAGCCGCAGTAATAGCAGATGCTGCGGCAGAACGGCACGTGGAAGTACAGCCCGAGCGGCGCGTGCATGCGACCGGCGCGCTCGAGCAGCGCCTGCGTGTAGGCGGCCGGCTCGAACTGCGGCGTGAAGCGGTCGGCGGTGGGGTACGAGGTGTACCGGGGGCCGCGTCCGCCGAAGCGTTCGATCAGGACGGGGTCCAGCTCGATTTCACCGAAGGACTGCATCAGGGGCTCCACTGTGCCGACGATCCTGCACCACGCGCGTGCGCGAAGCATTGAAATTGGTCAATGACGACTTGCGCGCCGCACCATGGCGGGCAATGACGCGACCGCGAGTCTAGCGTCGAATCCGGCGGCGCGCTCGCAATGCCGCGTCGCGGTCGGGGATGCCGC
>DATCZK010000055.1:0-7171 GCA_036525975.1 Burkholderiaceae bacterium
CCAAGTTCGAGAATCGCGGGCTGCAACGCGGCTACGGGGTCCGCGACCTGGTGTTCGAGCGCAGGCCGGCGCGCTGATCGCGCCCCGCCCGGGCGACGGCCGCGCCCGGATGCGACCGCTCAACCCCAGCGCACGACTCCGCTCCAGGCGCTGGCGAGCACCAGCCCGCCGAACGCGATCCGGTACCAGGCGAAAGGCACGAAGTCGTGGCTGGCCACGTAGCGGATCAGCCAGTGCACGCACGCGAGCGCGCTGAAGAAGGCCACCACCAGGCCCACCGCGAACAGCGGCAGGTCGTCGGCCGAGAGCAGCGCGCGCTGCTTCCAGGTGTCCCAGACGCCCGCTCCGATCAGCGTGGGGATCGCGAGGAAGAACGAGAACTCGGTGGCCGCCCTTCGCGACATCCCGAACAGCATTCCGCCGATGATGGTCGTGCCGGCCCGGCTCATGCCGGGAACCAGCGCCAGCGACTGCGCCAGCCCGACCTTGAGCGCGTCCGACGCGCGCATCTCGTCCACCGAGTCGATGCGCGGCGCGCGACGCGCGCCCTTCCAGCCGCGCTCGACCCACAGGATCAGAAAGCCGCCCACCACCAGCGCGAGCGCCACCGGAACCGGCTTGAACAGCCAGGCCTTGATCGCGCTGCCGAAGAGCACGCCCAGCACCGCCGCCGGAATGAACGCAACCACCACGTTGAGCGCGAAGCCCTGCGCGCGGGGCTCGCTCGCGAGGCCGCGCACGACCGCGCCGATGCGAACGCGGTAATACCAGAGCACCGAGCACATCGCGCCGGTCTGGATCGCGACGTCGAACAGCTTCTCCTTCTCGCCGGTGAATCCGAGCAGGCTCCCGGCGAGGATCAGGTGGCCGGTGCTCGAGATCGGGAGGAACTCGGTGATGCCCTCGACCAGGCCGAGGATGGCCGCCTTCACAAGCAACGGGAGCGCGTGGAGTAGTTCGAACACGGTTCGTGAGGCCTCTGGCGCCGCCTGGCGCGTTGCGAACGATACCGCAACGGGCCCCCGAAGGGTTGCTCGCCCCGCCCTAGAGCGGCTGCACCGGCTGCTTCGGCTGCGTCTCGCCGGCCCCGGCCGGGGCCGCCAGCGCCTCGTGCGCGCACACCCTGTTGCGCCCGTCCTGCTTGGCGCGATACAGGGCGGCGTCGGCGCGCTCGAGCGCGTCGGCGGGCGTGTCGTCCAAGCGCACCCGGGTGTAGCCGACGCTGATCGTGATCCTGCCCGCAGGCGCGAAGCGGTGCCGCCGCACGGCCTGGCGAAAGCGCTCGAACACCTCGCGCGCGTGGCTCGCGCTGGTGCGCTCGAGCACGATCGCGAATTCCTCGCCGCCGAAGCGGTAGAGCCGGTCGCTCACGCGAAACGACTCGCGCATCAGTTGCGCGATCACCACCAGAACGTCGTCGCCGAAGGCGTGCCCGTGGCGGTCGTTGATGCGCTTGAAGTGGTCGATGTCGGCCATCCCCAGCCAGTGCGCCGCATCGCCGTTTCCGGTGCCGCGCTGGTCGTCGCGCTCCCGGTCGGGTTCGCGCGGGGCCCCGTAGACCAGCCGCACGAAGGTGTCGTCGAAGGTCTTGCGATTGCGCAGGCGCGTGAGCGCGTCGCGTTCGCTGTAATCGAGCACGGCCACGTGGTTCGAGTACACGCGCATCATCGCGGCCAGCGTCGCGGCGAGCTCTTGCTCCAGCGGCGCGTCGGTCTCGACCTCGATCCAGCCCACGCGCGAGAAGTCGTTGCGCACCGGCGCGACGTAGACGTGCCTGCCCTGCGAGGAGCAGTCCGCCAGCCACAGGTCCTCGCGCTCGCCGGTGCCCACCTCGGCCGCGAAGCCGCAGCGCTCGACCCGCGCGAGCGTGCGCAGGTTCTCGGGCAACTGCGCCACCGCGATCGCCCCGCCGCGCTCGTAGGTGAGCCGCTCGTGCACGCGCGCCCCGTCGGGCAGGCTCACGATCCGGCAAAACACCGCGCTCAGGGGATCGAAGACTTCCACGATCACGTTGAGCAGCGCGCGCTCGAGCGAGTCGCGGTCGCGCCCGGCGTTGAGCCGCGCAACGGTGTCGATCAGGTCTGACATGGCCGCTCCCTGGGGCTAGGATACCGCCGCGGGCGCCGTCGCGGCATACCGGCCATCGGGGCCGGTGCCCCGCGAATCGCGCACCCGGCCCGGCGGGCGCGCCGCGCATTCGTCGCCGCCACCGCTGGTTGATAGAATGGGGGGTCACGACCCACAATCGCCTCACAATCGCGGAACCGACGATGGACTTCGAACTCGCCCGCTTCAACATGGTCGAGCAGCAGATCCGGCCCTGGAACGTGCTCGACCAGGATGTGCTCGACCTGCTGTTCGTGGTCAAGCGCGAGGATTTCGTGCCGCCGGCCTATCGGGCGATGGCCTTCTCCGACACCGAGATCCCGCTCAGGGTCGACGGCACGGACAGCGGCGAGTCGATGCTCTCGCCCAAGATCGAGGCGCGGCTGATGCAGGCGCTGGGCGTGCACAAGCACGAGCAGGTGCTCGAGATCGGCGCCGGGTCGGGGTACATGGCCGCGCTGCTCGCGCACCGCGGCCGGCGCGTGGTCACGCGCGAGATCCAGCCCGCGCTCGCCGCCTTCGCGCGCGCCAACCTCGAGCGCGCCGGCGTGCGCAACGCGAGCGTCGAGCAGTGCGACGGGGCCCGCATCGCCGACGCGGGCCGTTTCGAGGTGATCGTGCTCTCGGGCGCCGTGCAGTTCGTGCCCGACGCGTTCCTGCAGCGCCTCGCGGTGGGCGGCCGGCTCGCGGCCATCGTGGGCGAGGCGCCGCTGATGAGCGCGCGCATCGTCACCCGCGCCGCGGAGGACGCCTTTGCCTCGCAAGACCTGTTCGAGACCTCCGCAAAGCCGCTGGTCGGCTTCCCGACCCGCGATCGATTCGCGTTCTGAGCCCGAACGGCGCCGCTGAGTCGCATCAACCGGCCAGATCAACCAGCTAGGATTGGCAATGGCTTCAGCACTTCGCAGGTTCGTGGTGGCGGCTTCCGTGGCGCTCGCCTGCGCGCACGCCGCCCAGGCCACCGACCTCGGCCAGGCGTTTCGCGACGCCTTCGCCAACGACGCCGCGCTGCAGAGCGTGCGCGCGCAGCTCGCCGCCACGCGCGAGAAGGTCACGCAGGCGCGGGCCGGGCTGCTGCCGGGCGTGGCGGCCACCGGCACGCTGAGCCACCAGTTGGTGGACACGAGCGCCGCCCCGAGCCGCGAGTTCACCGGCCAGAACTACGCCGTGAGCCTGTCGTACCCGCTGTACCGGCTGCAAAACGTGGAGGCCTACGAGCAGAGCAAGCTCTCGGTCGTGCTCACCGAGGCGCAGGAGGCGCAGGCCGAGCAGGATCTCATCCTGCGGGTCTCGCAGGCCTACTTCGACGTGCTCGCCGCGCAGGACAACGTGGCCACGATCCGCGCGCAGAAGCGCGCGATCACCGAGCAGCTCGCCAGCGCCAAGCGCAACTTCGAGGTGGGCACCGCCACGATCACCGACCAGCAGGAGGCGCAGGCGCGCTTCGACCTCTCGGTGGCGCAGGAGTTCGCCGCGCTCAACGACCTCGAGGTCAGGCGCTCCGCGCTCTCGCAGCTCACCGGCAAGCCGGTGGGCAACCTCAACACGCTGCGCTCGGGCGTCGCGCTGCAGCCGCCGCAGCCGGCGCGCGAGTCCGACTGGATCGCGGGCGCGCGCGACGCGAACCTGCTCGTGCGCCAGGCCAAGATCGCCTCCGAGATCGCGGCGCGCGAGATCGACCGCCAGCGCTACGCGCAGCGCCCCACGCTCGACGTGACCGGCTCGATCGGCCACTCGCGCAACGGCAGTTCCTCCTCCGTGGGCGTGAGCGCCACTTCGGCGGCCATCGGCCTGCAGTTCAACATGCCGCTGTACACCGGCGGCGCGATCGACGCGCGGGTGCGCGAGGCGCTGGCGCTGCGCGAGAAGTCGGCGTTCGACCTCGAGAACGCGCGCCGCCAGGCCGAGCAGGGCGCACGCCAGGCCTTCCTCGGCGTGAACAGCGGGCTCGCGCAGGTGAGCGCGCTCGAGGCGGCGGAGAAGTCGAGCCAGCTCGCGCTCGATTCGAACCTGCTCGGCTACCAGGTGGGCGTGAGGATCAACATCGACGTGCTCAACGCCCAGCAGCAGCTGTTCACGACCCGCCGCGATCTCGCCAAGGCGCGCTACGACGTGCTCGTGAACGGGCTGCGCCTCAAGAGCCTGGCCGGGGCGCTGGGCGAGGACGACCTGCGCGTGGTCAACGCGCTGCTCGAAGCCCCGAAGAACTAGCGCCGAAGCACCAGCGCCGAAGCACCAGCACCCGCGCCGGCACCGGCGGCCTTCGCGGCGCCCGGCGCAGCCGCAACGCGCCCTAGGGCAGCCAGCGCGCCAGCCGCGCGATCGTTCGCTGCGTGGCGCCGCGGTGGCGCGCCGCGAACTGCTCGCCGGCCGCGCCCATCGCCGCGCGCCGCTCGCGATCGCCCAGCAGCCCCAGCGCCAGCTCCACCGCCGCGCCGGCGTCGGCAACGCGCAGCGCGGCGCCGTCGGCCAGCGCCAGCTCGGCCGCCTCCGAGAAGTTGTAGGTGTGCGGGCCCAGAAGCACCGGCACGCCCGAGGCGCAAGACTCGATCAGGTTCTGGCCGCCGAAGGGCAGCAGCGTGCCGCCGATGATCGCCACGTCCGACATCCCGTACCAGGCGAACATCTCGCCCATCGAGTCGCCCAGCAGCACCTGCGCGCCGGCCCACTGCGGATCGCCGGTGTCGAGCTGCGAGCGGCGCGAGAAGCGCAGCCGGCGCGCCTCGATCAGCGCAGCCACCTCGTCGAAGCGCTGCGGGTGGCGCGGCACGATCACCAGCAGCGGCAGCGGCTCGGGGTCGATCGGGCGGCGCGCGAGCGCCACGTGCGGCTTGATCGCCTGCTGCCAGGCGTCGAGCAGCAGCGCCTCCTCGCCGTCGCGCGTGCTCGCGGCGAGCACGACCGGGCGGTTGCCCGCGAACACGCGCCAGCCGCGGCCGCGCTCGACCATCTCCGGCAGCGGCGTGGCGTCGAACTTCATGTTGCCCACCGCCGCCACCGCGTCGCGTCCCAGCGCCTGGAGGCGCCTGGCGTCCTGCTCGGTCTGCGCGATCACGCACGCGAGCGAGCGCAGCGCCGGGCGAATGAGCCAGCCCCAGCGCAGCCCCTTGCGCAGCGATCGCTCCGACAGGCGCGCGTTGACCAGCGCGAGCGGCATTTCGCGCTCGCTCGCGGCCGCGCACAGGTTCGGCCAGACTTCGGTCTCCATCAGGATCCCGAGCGACGGATCCCACGCGTCGAGGAATCGGCGCATCGCGCCGGGCGTGTCGTAGGGCAGGTAGCACTGCATCACGCGCTCGCCGAAGCGCCCGGCGAAGAGGTGCGCGCCGGTGTCGCGGCCCGTGGGCGTCACGTGGGTGAGCAGCACGCGCAGGTCGGGGTCGCGCGCGAGCAGCGCGCTCACCAGCGGCTGCGCGGCGCGCGTCTCGCCCACCGAGACCGCGTGCACCCACACGAGCGGCCCGTCGGGCGCGTGCACCGGCGCCAGCGCCCAGCGCTCGAGCCAGTTGCGCCGGTAAGCCGGCTGGCGCAGGCCGCGCCACAGCAGGTAGGCGGCCGCGAGCGGCGTGGCGAGCCACCAGCCGAGCGTGTAGAGCGCGCGCGCGATCACGGCCCGCAACCCGTGGCGGGATCGATCGCTCCACCCCCGGCGCGTTCTCGCGGCACGCTAGCGCAGCCTCTCCACCTCGTCGGCCATCTGCTCGCCGAGCACGCGCGAGGTGGTCCACTTGCCGCCGAACACCGACACGACGCGGCCGTGGCGCTCGATCGCGTGCTCGCGCGTGTTCGCGCTGGGGTCGGACTTCTCGGCGATGAGCGGGCGCGCGCCGGCGAAGGTCTCGCGCACGTCGGCGGGCTCGAGGCGGCGCTCGAAGGTGGCGTTCCAGGCCTCGAGCAGGTAGTCGCGCTCGGCGTCGCTGCACACGGTGGGGGCGCCGGGCGCCTGCTCCACCTCGGTGGTGCCGATCAGGATGCGCCCGAGGTAGGGGAGGATGAACACCACGCGGTCGTCCGAAGGCGCCTGCACGAGCAGCCCGCAGGGCAGCTCGCCGTCCACCAGCAGGTGGCTGCCGCGCACGAGGCGCAGCGCGTGGCCGGAGCGCAGCCCGCTCGCCTCGAGCAGGCGCTGCGCCCACGGGCCGGCGACGTTGCAGATCGCGTCGAAGCGTTGCGCGGGCTCGGCAGCGCGTCCGGCCGCTTCGGCTTGCGCGTCGGCTTGGGCGCCGCGAGCGAGCACCAGCGTTCCGTCCTCACCGATGCGCTCGACCTCGCAGTGCGCGTGCAGCGCCACGCCCGCCTCGCGCGCCCGCTCGAGCGCCCAGCGCCCCAGCGCCGCGTCGTCCATCTGCCCGTCCCAGAACGAGTACGCGCCGCGCAGCCCCTCGGCGCGCAGCCCCGGGATGCGCGCGAGCACCTCGCCGCGCTCGACCCAGCGGTGCCGGTGCAGCGCGCGCTTGCCGGCGAGCATGTCGTAGGTCACGAGGCCCGCCTTGACCATCCACGCCGGGCGCCCGCGCGCGCGCACCACCGGCAGCAGCAGCTCGATCGGGTGCGCGAGGTGCGGCGCCTGCGCGATCCACCAGGCGCGCTCGGCGAGCCCCTCGCGAACGAAGGCGAGGCGCCCGGTCTCGAGGTAGCGCAGCCCGCCGTGCAGCAGCTTGGTGGAGGCCGACGAGGTGGCGGCGATCGGGTCGCTGCGCTCGAACAGTTCCACCGCGTGACCGCGGCGCGCGAGCGCCCACGCGGTCATCACCCCGTTGATGCCGGCGCCGACGACGGCCACTCTCACTGGTTGCGCTCCACGGGGGCTCACTTTAGCGCATCGCGCGCGCGGCACCACGACGGCCACCGCTGCGCGCGCCGCCGCAGCGAGGCTCGCGACGACGCCCCGGTCAGAACGGCAGCTTCGCTCCCGGTTTCACCGCCAGCACCGCGTCGCGAAACGCGCGCTGGATCCGCGCGAGCGCCTCGGGCGTGTCGGCCTCGAAGCGCAGCACCACGACCGGCGTCGTGTTCGACGGGCGCGCGAGCCCGAAGCCGTCGGGGTATTCGACGCGCACGCCGT
>DATCZK010000056.1:0-5416 GCA_036525975.1 Burkholderiaceae bacterium
GAGCGCGTGCAGGTCGTGCACCTGGCCGACGCCGGGCCCGAACCGATCAGCTTTCGCGACCTCGCCGGATCGGCGCGCCGCGTGGCCAGCGGCCTGCAGGCGCGCGGCCTCGAGAAGGGGCAGACGGTGGCGATCATGCTGCCCACCGGCTGCGCGTACTTCCACGTCTACTTCGGGATCATGCTCGCGGGCGGCGTTCCGGTGCCGATCTACCCGCCCGCGCGCCCCACGCAGATCGAGGAGCACGTGCGCCGGCACCAGCGCATCCTCGCCAACGCGGGCGCGGTGATGCTGGTGACGCTGGCCCAGGCGAGGCTCGTGGCGCGCGTGCTGCAGGCGCAGCTGCCGGCCATGCGCGAGGTGGTCGACGCCGACGAATTGCTGCGCTCGCAGGGCGACCCGCAGCCGGTGCCGGTGCACTCGGGCGACGTCGCCTTCATCCAGTACACCTCGGGCAGCACGGGCGACCCCAAGGGGGTCGTGCTCACGCACGCCAACCTGCTCGCCAACATCCGCGCGATGGGCGCGGCGCTCGGGGTCACGCGCGACGACGTGTTCGTGAGCTGGCTGCCGCTGTATCACGACATGGGGCTGATCGGCGGGTGGCTCGCCACGATGTACTACGGCGTGACGCTGGTCGTGATGTCGCCGCTCGCGTTCCTGTCGCGGCCCTCGCGCTGGCTGCGCGCGATCAGCGAGCACCGCGGCACGCTCTCCGCGGCGCCCAACTTCGCCTACGAGCTGTGCGCCAAGCGCATCGACGACGACGAGCTCGAGGGGCTCGACCTCTCGAGCTGGCGGCTCGCGTTGAACGGCGCCGAGCCGGTGCTGCCCGAGACGCTCGAGCGCTTCGCGGCGCGCTTCGCGCCGCACGGGCTGAACCGGCAGGCGATCACCCCGGTCTACGGGCTGGCGGAGTGCTCGGTGGGGCTGGCGTTCCCGCAGCCCGGCAGCGGCCCGCGCGTCGACGCGATCGACCGCGGCGCGTTCGCCGCCGATCGCCGCGCCCGGCCCGCCGCGCCCGGCGACGCGCACGCGCTGCGCTTCGTCTCGTGCGGTCGGGCGATTCCGGGCCACGCGCTGCGCGTGGTGGACGAGCGCGACCGCGACCTGCCCGAGCGGGTGGAGGGGCGGCTGCTCTTTCGCGGGCCCTCGGCCACCGCCGGCTACCGCGACAACCCGAAGGCGACGCAGGCGCTGATCCGCGACGGATGGCTCGACACCGGCGATCGCGCCTACATCGCCGAGGGCGATGCGTTCCTCACCGGCCGCGTGAAGGACATCGTGATCCGCGCCGGGCGCAACGTCTACCCGCACGAGGTCGAGGAGGCGGTGGGCGAGGTGGCGGGCGTGCGCAAGGGCTGCGTGGCGGTGTTCGGCAGCACCGACCCCGCCTCGGGCACCGAGCGCCTGATCGTGTTGGCCGAGACGCGCGAGACCGACCCCGCCGCGCGCGAGCGCCTGGGCGCGGCGATCCGGGAGCGCACGGTGGACACGCTCGGCGAGCCGGCCGACGCGATCGTGCTCGCGCCGCCGCACACCGTGCTCAAGACCTCGAGCGGGAAGATCCGCCGCGCCGCGTGTCGCGAGTTGTTCGAGGCGGGTCGCGTGGGGGCGGGCGCGCGCGCGGCGCGCTGGCAGATGGCGCGCATCGCGGCGGGCAGCGCGCTGCCGATGCTGCGCCGGGGCCTCGCGCGGCTGGGCGAAATCGCCTTCGGCCTGCGCGCGTGGGTCGCGTTCGCGCTGCTCGCGCCGTTGGGCTGGCTGGCCTGCGTGCTCGCGCCCTCGCGGCGCGCCGCGTGGTCGGCCGGCGGCGCTTTCGCGCGCGCGCTGCTGCGCGCCACCGGCACGCCGCTGCGCGTCGACGGGCTCGAGCGGCTGCCGCGCGACCGCGCCTGCGTGCTGGCGGTGAACCACGCCAGCTACCTCGACGGCGTGATCATGGTGGCGGTGCTGCCCGGCGATTACGCGTTCGTGGCCAAGCGCGAGCTGCTCGGCAACTGGGTGGCGCGGGTCTTCCTCCAGAGCCTGGGCGCGATCTTCGTCGAGCGCTTCGACGCGCACCAGAGCGTGCGCGACGCCGAGCGCCTCGAGGGTGCCGCCCGCGAGGGGCGCTCGCTCCTGTTCTTTCCCGAGGGCACCTTCAGGCGGGCGCCCGGGATCCTGCCCTTCAGGCTCGGAGCCTTCGTCGTGGCCGCGAACAGCGGCGCCGAGGTCGTGCCGGTGGCGCTGCGGGGCACGCGCGCCGTGCTCCCCGGCGATCGCCTGATCGCCAGCCGCGGCGCGATCGAGGTCGTGATCGGCGCCCCGGTGAGCCCGCCGGCCGAAGCCGCCACCGCGTTCGAGGCGGCGATCTCGCTGCGCGACGCCGCGCGCGCGCACATCGTGGCGCACGCGGGCGAGCCCGATCTCGACGCCAGCCCTTCGCCGGCCTTGCAGGCCTCGCCGCCGGCGCGCCCCTGACTCAGCCGAAGCGCCGCCGGAAGTCGTCCGGAATGTGCACCGAGTGCAGCTTGGCGGGGTCGTCGGGGTCGGGGCGCACGAACACGCGCAGCTCGAAGCCTTCCACCGTCAGCGTGTTGCCGCGCATCACGCGGTGCTCGGTGCGAAAGGTTCGCGTCGTCCACTTGGACACCCACGAGTGGACCTCCACCGCCTCGCCCGGGAACACGGGCGCGCGGAAGGTGCCACCGGCGTCGATCAGCGCGCCGCCCACCAGGCCCGTCTCGACCCGCACCCGCTCCACGTCGTAGCCGGTGTTGCGCCACATCTCGTGCGACGCGAGGTCGAACCAGCGGAAGAAGTTCGGGTAGAAGACGATGCCTGCCGGGTCGCAGTCGCCGAACCCGACCCGAAGCGGGGTGACGAATACCCTCAACGCGAACCCCGCACGCCCGCCTCGGGTGCCCGGCTCAGTCGTGCGCCAGCGCCGAGAGCGCGCCCGGCGACTTGCCGAAGCGCTCGGCCACCACGGCGGCGGCCGAATCCATCTGCGCCATCGTGCCGGCGTCGATCGGCAGCGCCTTGGCGCGCTTGGCGCGCGAGATCCGCTCGGGGTCGCCGGGCATCAGGATCCCGCCCAGTTCCTCGCCCACTTCCGAGAGCCGCGCCGAGCGCACCCAGTCGATGAAGCTGCGCGCCTCCTGCTCGAAGCGCTCGCCCGAGCCCATCTGCGCCGGGTCGAACACGATCGCGAGCATGTTGTTCCAGATCGCGTGCGTCATCTTCAGGTTCGCCGGCTGCGTGGTCTCGCCGCCGGTGAGCGCAGCGCCCAGCAGCTCGCACACCATCGCCAGCGCGTAGCCCTTGTGCGCGGCGAACGGCATCAGCGCGCCGTGCGGGCCCTCGGGCGGCTCGAACATCACGCGCGGCTCCACCGTGGGCTTGCCGTCCACGTCGATCAGCGACCCGGGGGGCACCTGCACCTTCTTGTTGTAGGCCACGCGCACCTTGCCGTGCGCGATCGCGCTGGTGGCGAAGTCGAGCACGATCGGCTCGCCGTCGGCGCGCGGGATGCCCACGGTGAACGGGTTCGTGATGTAGCGCGCCTGCGACCCGCCCCAGGGCGAGACCATCGGCGGGTTGCTCACCGCGTTGGTGAAGTGGATCGACACCATGTTCGCGGCAATGGCCTGCTCGGCCCAGTGCCCGACGCGCCCGAGGTGGTGCGAGTTGCGCAGCCCCATCACGCACACGCCGTTGGTGCGCGCGCGCGCGATCGCGATCTGCATCGCCTGGTGCGCGACCGACTGGCCCATGCCGCGCATGCCGTCGATCGCGAGCACGCCCCCCGTGTCGCTGATCACCTTCACCTTCTGGTTGAGCTTGAGCTCGTCGGCGAGCAGCGAGTTCACGTAGCGCGGCGCCATGCCCACGCCGTGCGAGTCGTGCCCGGCCAGGTTGGCGCCCACCAGGTGCTCGGCCGTGAGCGTGGCCTCGCGCTCGCTCGAGCCGGCCGCGGTGAAGAGGTCCACGATCCAGCGCGTGAGACCGTCGGTGGGAATCATGAAATCGGCCATCAGGTCACCTTTACCTTGAGCGTGCCCACGCCGGCCACCGCGCCTTCGAGCAGGTCGCCCCGCACGACCGCGGCCACGCCCTCGGGCGTGCCGGTGAAGATCAGGTCGCCGGGGGCGAGCTCCCACAGCGCCGAGAGGTGCTCGATCGTCTCGCCGATGTTCCAGATCAGCTTGGACACGGTGCTCTTCTGGCGCGTCTGGCCGTTCACCTCGAGCCTGATCTCGGCGTTGGCGGCGTCGCCGGCCTTCGCCGCCGGCACGATCGGGCCGATCGGCGCGGCGTGGTCGAAGGCCTTGCCCACCTCCCACGGGCGCCCGGTCTTCTTCGCTTCGCCCTGCAGGTCGCGCCGGGTCATGTCCAGGCCCACCGCGTAGCCGAACACGTGCGCGCCCGCGGCCGCGGCCGCGATGTTGCGCCCGCCCTTGCCGATCGCCACCACCAGCTCGATCTCGTGGTGGAGGTCTTTCGTGACCTGCGGGTAGGGCATCTCGCCGGTGCTGCCTTCGGGCACGAACACCAGCGCGTCGGGCGGCTTCATGAAGAAGAACGGCGGCTCGCGCCCCGTGAAACCCATTTCCTTGGCGTGCTCGACGTAGTTGCGGCCCACGCAGTAGATGCGGCGCACCGGGAAACGCCGGTCGGTGCCGGCGACCGGCAACGAGACGACGGGGGGCGGATCGAAGACGAAATTCAACGGATTCTCCTGGCTCGGAATCTGGGGGTGCCGCTCGGGCAGGCGACCTCGCACGAACCGGAACTATACCGGCGGCGGCGATCGAGGCCACGTCCGGGGCGGTCGCCTCGAACCGGGCATTGCGGACGCCCTGCGCCGTCACTATAGTCGTTCGAACGAGCCTGGTCGGGGCGGGGGTTGGTGCACTCGCCGCTGTGCCGCGGTCGTCGCACAAGGGGGAGGAAATCATGGCGCTGTGTGACGTTGCGCCCGAGGGTGTCGCGCGCCGCGGTTCTCGCCTGCGCAGGTTACCGGCACTCGCGGCAATTGCCGCGGTGCTCCTCTCGGGCGGCGCGCAGGCGCAAAAGCCGGGTGGGAGCATCGCGGTCGGAATGGAGTCCGACGTCGTGGGCTTCGACCCGATCAAGGTGGGCGTCTACTCGTTTTCCGAAATCGCCGTCGCCGCAACGCTGTTCGACACGCTCACCACGCCCGACGCCGAGGGAAAGGCCTCGCCCGCGCTCGCGCTGTCGTGGACGCACTCGGAGGACTACAAGACCTGGACCTACAAGCTGCGCCCGAACGTGAGGTTCCACGACGGCACGCCGCTCAACGCACAGGCCTACAAGTGGAACATCGACCGCCAGAAGGACCCGGCCAACAAGTGCCGCTGCGCCGCGTACATCTCGAACGTGATCGGCGTCGACGCCCCCGACGAGCTCA